>NZ_VDDD01000006.1 GCF_006151785.1 Paracoccus marcusii | reverse complement strand
CGCCGGTGACCACGCCCGCGGGCGCGGCGCTGCGGGCGTTCGCGGCGCTGGGCGTGGCGCGGGTCGCGCTGATGACGCCCTATCTGGCGGCGACGACCGACCTGGTCGGCGATCATTTCGCGTCCAATGGCATCGACGTCGTCCGCCGGTCGTCGATGGGCCATGCCGACGACCGCGACATGGCCATGCTGAACCCGACCGAGATCACCGAGATGGCGCTGGCCAGCGACCATCCCGACGCGCAGGCGCTATTCATGTCCTGCACCGCGCTGCCCGCGCTGGATCTGATCGACACGCTGGAGGGGCTACTGGGCAAACCGGTCGTCACCTCGAACCAGGCGCTGTTCTGGGCGATGCTGGACCGCGCGCGCATCCCGGGTCGCGGGCCGGGCGCGCTGTTCCGTACCCGCAGCTGGTAATTCACCCCCCGACGCAAGGTCCGTCCCATGCCTGAACTGCAACGCACGCCCGAACGTTTCGCGACCGAGGAATACGAGGCCCGGCTGGCCGGTACCCGCGCCCGCATGGCGCGCCAGGGCCTGGACGCGCTGATCGTCAGCGACCCGTCCAACATGGCCTGGCTGACCGGCTATGACGGCTGGTCGTTCTATGTGCATCAATGCGTGATCGTCGGGCCGTCGGGCCCGCCCGTCTGGTTCGGGCGCGGGCAGGACGCGCAGGGCGCGCTGCGCACCGTCTGGATGCCCGAGGACGCGATCATCGGCTATCCCGACCATTACGTCCAATCGACCGAGCGTCACCCGATGGAATACCTGGCCGCCCGTCTGACCGATCTGGGCTGGAACCGCGGCACCATCGGGGTCGAGATGGACAACTACTGGTATTCGGCCAAGGCCCATGCCTGCCTGGCGGCGGGCCTGCCCGATGCGCGGTTGACGGATGCCGCGTCGCTGGTCAACTGGCAGCGCGCCGTCAAGACCGAGAAGGAACTGGAATACATGCGCAAGGCCGCGCGCATCGTCGAGCGCATGCACCGCCGCATCGCCGACAAGGTCGAGGTCGGCATGCGCAAATGCGACCTGGTGGCCGAGATCTATGACGCGGGCCTGCGCTATGACGAATGGTCCGGCCATGGCGGCGACTATCCGGCCATCGTGCCGCTGCTGCCGTCGGGTCCCGATGCGGGCGCGCCGCACCTGACCTGGGACGACCAGCCGATGAAGCCCGAGGAGGGCACGTTCTTTGAAATCGCCGGCTGCTATCAGCGCTATCACGTGCCGCTGTCGCGCACGATCTTTCTGGGCACGCCCCCCGACGCCATGCTGGAGGCCGAGAAGGCCGTCCTGGAGGGCATGGACGAGGGGCTGGAGGCCGCCCGCGCCGGCAACACCTGCGAGGATGTCGCCAACGCCTTCTTCCGGGTGCTGGACCGCCACGGCATCGTCAAGGACAACCGCACCGGATACCCGATCGGCCTGTCCTATCCGCCCGACTGGGGCGAACGCACCATGTCGCTGCGCCGGGGCGACAAGACCGTGCTGAAGCCGGGCATGACGTTTCATTTCATGACCGGGCTGTGGATGGACGACTGGGGGTACGAGACGACGGAATCGATCATCATCACCGATGGTGCGCCCGACCTGTTCTGCACCCTGCCGCGCCGGATGCTGGTGAAGGGATGACCGCGATCACGCCCACCATCCCGCTGGACGCGCCGGGCAAGCATCACGGCTTTCTGCGCCTGCCCTACAGCCGCAACGACAGCGCCTGGGGCAGCGTGATGATCCCGCTGACGGTGATCCGCGGCGGCGACGGGCCCACCGCCCTGCTGACCGGGGGCAATCACGGCGACGAATACGAAGGCCCCCTGGCGCTGCAGCAGCTGGCATGGGAGCTGGAGCCCGCGCAGGTGATGGGCCGCGTGATCATCCTGCCCGCGATGAACGCGCCCGCGGTCGCGGCGGGCACACGGGTCAGCCCCATCGACGGGGTGAACATGAACCGCGCCTTTCCGGGGCGCCCCGACGGTTCGGTCACGCAGAAGATCGCGGATTACCTGGCGACGGTCCTGGTGCCCGCCGCCGACCTGGTGCTGGATTACCATTCGGGGGGCAAGACGCTGGACTTTCTGCCCTATGCCGCGGCGCATTACCTGGACGACGCGGATCAGCAGGCGGCCTGCGTGGCCGCCATGCGGGCCTTTGGCGCGCCCTGGTCGATGATGATGCGGGAAATCGACGCGGTTGGCCTGTTCGACACGACCGTGGAACAGCAGGGCAAGGTCTTCGTCACCACGGAACTGGGCGGCGGCGGCACGGCCACTGCGGCGACCGTGTCCATCGCGCTGCGCGGGGCGCGCAACGTGCTGCGCCATGCGGGCATCCTGTCCGGCCCGGTCGAGGGGGTGGACGACAGTCGCATGCTGGACATGCCCGACGATGCCTGCTTCCACTTCGCGCCCCAGGGCGGGCTGCTGCACCCCCTGGTCGATCTGGGTCAGGACGTGGCCGAGGGGCAGCCGCTGGCCTGCATCTGGCCCGTGGACCGCACCGGCATCGCGCCCGTGACGGTCTGCGCGAACCGCCCCGGCCTGCTGGCTGCGCGGCACTTTCCGGGGCTGGTGCAGACCGGCGACTGCCTGGCGGTGGTGGCCGTTCCCGCACCCTAGCGCGCGATTGCGTCGATCAGGTCGGCCAGCCCCTGCGGGTCGGACTGGAAGGGCGAATGCCCCCAGGGCTGGTGGTGCAGGTGATCGACCGGCGCGCGGTCCAGCATCGCGCGCTGCGCGGCAGGCAGGATGGCGCGGTCCCGGTCGCACAGGACATAGTGGCGGGTGGTCTGCTTGCGCGGTCCGGGCAGCGGGTCGCGCAGCGGGCCGACCGGCTGGGGCCGCAGGCGGGACAGATCGGCGTCGGCGCAATCGTCATACAGCATCGCCCGCGCGGCGTGTGGCGACAGAACCAGCCGCCCCAGGTCGTCGCGCGGCCAGTTCCTGGGCGGTGCGGGGATCAGCCGGTCCAGCGACGCCACGCTGTCGCCCGGCAGCTGTAGATAGGAACACAGGTGGATTAGCACCCGCGGTGCCGGGTCCATCGCCTCGGCCAGCATGCCGCCCAGGGAATGACCCACGACCACGGGCGCCCAGGGCAGGGCCGCGGCGCAGGTGGCCAGGGTGTCGCCCGCGACATCGGGACAGGCCACGCGCCAGCCTTGCGCCCGCAGCAGGGCTGCGGTCCGGTCCCAGCACCAGCCGCCGTGCCATGCCCCGTGGATCAGCAGGATATCGGTCATGCGCCGACCCTCACCCGCGACGGCCCGCGCGGCAAGTCCTTGACCGCGCCTGCCCGGACGCGCCTGATGGCGGCCAAAGGGGGACCACGCATGATCGACAAGCTGGAGATGTTCCTGGCCGTGGCCAAGGAGGGCCATTTTGGCCGTGCCGCCGCGACCATCGGCGTGACCCAGCCCACCCTATCCGCCGGGATCAAGCAGCTGGAGGAGAGCCTGGGCGTCCTGCTGATCTTTCGCGGATCGCGCTATGGCGGGCTGACGCCCGAGGGGCAGCAGGCCCTGGTCTGGGCACGGCGCATCGTGGGCGATACCCGTCAGCTGCGCGACGAAATGCGGGCCGTCCGCCACGGCCTGTCGGGTCGGCTGCGCATCGCGGTCATTCCCACCGCGCTGACCTGGGCCGCACGGATCAGCGCCCGGTTCGGGGCGGCGCATCCGAACGTGGGCTTCACCATCCTGTCGCGCACCTCGGCCGAGATCCTGCAGATGATCGACGACCTCGAGGTGGATGCCGGCATCTCGTATCTGGACAACGAACCGCTGGGCCGGGTCAGCAGCGTGGCGCTGTACGACGAACGCTATCTGCTGGTCGCGCATCAGGATCACCCGCTGGCGGCGCAGGCGCAGGTCGCGTGGTCTGATCTGGACGGGCAGCGGCTGTGCCTTCTGTCCCAGGACATGCAGAACCGCCGCATCATCAACCGCACCCTGACCGCCGCAGGCGTGGTGCCGCAGGCCACGGTGGAATCGAATTCGACCGTGGTGCTGGTGTCGCATGTGATGGCCGGTGGCTGGCTGACCATCCTGCCCGAGGATATCGCCGGTTTCCTGGCGCAGGGCAAACCCTTGCGCCTCATCGCGCTGGAGGGGTCGGCACCGGGCCACGCCGTGGGCCTGATCGCCCCTTGGAGAGAGCCGCATACCCCGGTTCTGGAGGCGCTGCTGAGCGAGGCGCGGCGTATGGTTTGATAGAAACACTCTATCGTTCAACGGAACTGCGATATTGATTTCAGATGGTCCCCGCTGTCTTCTGGGGAACGGATATCTGAAAGGCCAGCCATGCTGAACGACGCGCCAGCCCCGACCGCGGACGAGATCCGCGATGTCGTCACCCCCCTGACCGCGCTGGAGGGGCCGCTGCTGCCGATGCTGCATGCCATCCAGGCGGAATGGGGGCACGTGCCGCAGGCCGCCGTGCCGGTGCTGGCCGACGTGCTGAACCTGGGCCGGGCCGAGGTTCATGGCGTCATCAGCTTCTATCACGATTTCCGCGACCATCCCGCCGGGCGTCACATCCTGAAGATCTGCCGCGCCGAGGCCTGCCAGTCGATGGGCGGCGCCGCGATGGCCGCGGGCGTTCTGGACCGGCTGGGCGTGGACTGGCACGGGACCACCGCCGACGGGGCCGTGACGGTCGAGCCGGTCTATTGCCTGGGCCTGTGCGCCTGCGGTCCGGCCGCGATGCTGGACGGGCAGCTGATGGGGCGGGTCGACGGCGACCGGCTGGTCACCGCTCTGGAGGCCGCACGATGAGGATCTTTGTTCCCCTGGACAGTGCCGCCAAGGCGCTGTGTGCCGATGCCGTGGCCGACGCCCTGACGCAGCAGATCGCCGCGCGGGGTCTGGATGCCCAGGTCGTGCGCAATGGGTCGCGCGGCATGGTCTGGCTGGAGCCCCTGGTCGAGATCGAGGCCGACGGCCGGCGCCTGGCCTATGGCCCAGTGACGCCCGCCGATGTGGGCGCGATGCTGGATGGCACGTTGCCCTGCCTTGGCCGGGTCGAGGACATTCCCTTCTTCGCCCGCCAGACGCGGCTGACTTTTGCGCGCTGCGGGCTGATCGACCCGCTGGACCTGGACGAATACGAACGCCATGGCGGTCTGGCGGGGCTGCGCCGCGCGATCGGCATGGACGGTGCGGCCATCGTGGCCGAGGTCACGGCCAGCGGGCTGCGCGGGCGCGGCGGCGCAGGCTTTCCGACCGGCATCAAGTGGAAGACCGTGGCCGATGCGGTCGCCGATCAGAAATACATCGTCTGCAATGCCGACGAGGGCGACAGCGGCACCTTCGCCGACCGGATGATCATGGAGGGCGATCCCTTCACCCTAATCGAGGGGATGGCGATCGCCGCCCTGGGGGTCGGGGCGACGCGCGGCTATGTCTACATGCGGTCGGAATACCCCGTGGCGATCGACGTGCTGGAACGCGCGGTCGTCATCGCCCGCCAGCGCGGCATGCTGGGTGCGGATGTGCTAGGCTCCGGGCGGGCCTTCGACATGCAGGTGCGGGTCGGCGCCGGCGCCTATGTCTGCGGAGAGGAGACCAGCCTGCTGAACAGCCTGGAGGGCAAGCGCGGCACGGTGCGCGCCAAGCCCCCGCTGCCCGCGCTGGAGGGGTTCCTGGGCAAGCCGACGGTCGTCAACAACGTCATCAGCCTGGCCACCGTCCCGGTGATCTTCGAACGGGGCGCGCAGGCCTATGCCGATTTCGGGCTGGGGCGGTCGCGGGGCACCGTGACCCTGCAGATCGCCGGCAACGTCGCGCGCGGCGGCCTGTTCGAGACCGCCTTCGGGATGCCGCTGGGTGAGGTCGTCAACGACATCGGCGGCGGCACCGCGACCGGGCGTCCGGTCAAGGCCGTGCAGGTCGGCGGGCCGCTGGGCGCCTATATGCCCGTCAGCAAGTTCGACACGCCCATGGGATACGAGGATTTCGATGCCGCGGGCGGGCTGATCGGCCATGCCGGTCTGGTCGTGTTCGACGACAGCGCCGACATGCTGCAGATGGCGCGTTTCGCGATGGAGTTCTGCGCCGTCGAATCCTGCGGCAAGTGCACGCCCTGCCGGATCGGTGCGGTGCGCGGGGTCGAGACGATCGACCGCATCGCCGCGGGCGATCCGGGTGCCGCCGCCCTGCTGACCGATCTGTGCGAGACGATGAAGGATGGGTCGCTGTGCGCCCTGGGCGGCTTCACGCCCTATCCGGTCATGTCCGCGCTGACGCAATTTCCCGACGATTTCGCCACCCATAAGGAGGCCGCGGAATGAAAGACTTCATCATCCCGGAATTCGCGCCCGGCGACGACCGCGACATGGGCACGCCTGCGCGCAGCGGCGCCCCGGTCGCCCTGACCATCGACGGCATTGCGGTGATCGTGCCCGAGGGAACGTCGGTGATGCGCGCCGCCATGATGGTCGACGTGCAGATCCCCAAGTTGTGCGCCAGCGACAACATGGAGGCCTTCGGGTCGTGTCGCCTGTGCGTGGTCGAGATCGAGGGGCGGCGCGGCACGCCCGCATCCTGCACGACCCCCGTGGCCGAGGGGATGGTGGTTCACACGCAGTCCGCCAAGATCCGCAAGCTGCGCAAGGGCGTGATGGAGCTGTATATCAGCGACCACCCGCTGGACTGCCTGACCTGTTCGGCCAATGGCGATTGCGAGTTGCAGGACACGGCCGGGCAGGTGGGCCTGCGCGACGTCCGCTATGCGCCGGGCGACAACCATTTCGATCCGTCGGGAACGGGCGCGCGGTCGCAGGCCGAGGCCCGGCTGCGCGGGGGGCATGACAACCCGCAGTTCATTCCCAAGGACAACTCCAACCCCTATTTCACCTATGATCCCAGCAAGTGCATCGTCTGTTCGCGCTGCGTGCGGGCGTGCGACGAGGTGCAGGGGACGTTCGCCCTGACCATCGAGGGCCGGGGCTTTGACAGCCGCGTCAGCGCCGGGACCAGCGCCGACGATTTCTTCTCCAGCGATTGCGTCAGCTGCGGTGCCTGCGTACAGGCCTGCCCGACCGCGACCCTGCAGGAAAAGTCGGTGGCCGAACTGGGCACGCCCACGCGGTCGGTCATCACCACCTGCGCCTATTGCGGCGTCGGCTGCAGCTTCAAGGCCGAGATGAACGGCGACCAGCTGGTGCGCATGGTGCCCTACAAGCACGGCAAGGCGAACCGCGGGCACAGCTGCGTCAAGGGGCGGTTCGCCTATGGCTATGCCGCTCACCAGGACCGCATCCTGAAACCGATGATCCGCGAGCGGATCGAGGACCCGTGGCGCGAGGTCGCCTGGGACGAGGCGCTGGCCTTTGCCGCCGATCGGATGCGCGGGATCCAGGAACGGCATGGGCGGCGGTCGGTGGGGGTCATCACCTCCAGCCGCTGCACGAACGAGGAGACCTATCTGGTCCAGAAGCTGACCCGTGCGGTGTTCCTGAACAACAACACCGACACCTGCGCGCGGGTGTGCCATTCGCCCACGGGATACGGGTTGGGCAAGACCTTCGGCACCTCGGCCGGGACGCAGGATTTCGACAGCGTGGAACAGACCGACGTGGTGCTGATCATCGGGGCCAACCCGACGGACGGCCACCCGGTCTTTGCCAGCCGTCTGAAGAAGCGCCTGCGCCAGGGGGCCAAGCTGATCGTCGTCGATCCGCGCCGCACCGACATCGTGCGGTCCGCGCATGTCGAGGCATCCCATCACCTGCCACTGCGCCCCGGCACCAACGTCGCCGTCATCAGCGCCATGGCGCATGTGATCGTGACCGAGGGGCTGATGGACGAGGCCTATATCCGCGACCGCTGTGATTGGGACGAGTTCCAGCATTACGCCGAGTTCATCGCCGATCCCCGCCACGCCCCCGAGGCGACCGAGACCCTGACCGGCGTGCCCGCCGCAGAGTTGCGCGCCGCCGCACGGCTGTTCGCGACGGGCGGGAACGGCGCGATCTATTATGGGCTGGGCGTGACCGAGCACAGCCAGGGGTCGACGACCGTGATGGCGATCGCGAACCTTGCGATGCTGACCGGCAATATCGGGCGGCCCGGCGTGGGCGTGAACCCGCTGCGCGGTCAGAACAACGTGCAGGGCGCCTGCGACATGGGGTCGTTCCCGCACGAGCTGCCGGGATACCGCCACGTCAAGATGCCTGACGTGCGCGCGATCTTCGAGAACGCCTGGGGGGTCCAGATCGACCCCGAGCCGGGCCTGCGCATTCCCAACATGCTGGATGCCGCGGTCGAGGGGACGTTCAAGGGTCTTTACTGCCAGGGGGAGGACATCCTGCAATCCGATCCCGACACGCATCACGTGGCGGCGGGCCTTGCCGCGATGGAATGCGTGATCGTCCACGACCTGTTCCTGAACGAGACGGCGAATTACGCGCATGTCTTTTTGCCCGGGTCGTCCTTCCTGGAGAAGGACGGGACCTTCACCAATGCCGAACGCCGTATCAACCGCGTGCGCAAGGTCATGGCGCCCCGCAATGGTTATGAGGACTGGGAGATCACCCAGATGCTGGCCAACGCGATGGGGGCGGGGTGGCATTACACCCACCCGTCCCAGATCATGGACGAGATCGCCGCGACCACGCCCAGCTTTGCGGGCGTCAGCTATGATCGGCTGGAGGAGCTGGGCTCGGTGCAGTGGCCCTGCAACGAGGCCGCGCCCACGGGCACGCCGCTGATGCATGTCGACGGGTTCCAGTCGGGGCGCGGGCATTTCGTGATCACCGAATACATCCCGACCGACGAACGCACCGGACCGCGGTTCCCGCTGCTGCTGACCACCGGGCGCATCCTGTCGCAATACAATGTGGGCGCTCAGACCCGGCGGACCGAGAACACCGCCTGGCACGGCCAGGACGTGCTGGAGATCCATCCGCATGACGCCGAGACCCGCGGCATCCGCGACGGCGACTGGGTCCGGCTGGCCAGCCGGGCGGGGGAAACCACGCTGATGGTGACGCTGACCGAACGGGTGTCGCCGGGGGTGGTCTATACGACCTTCCACCATCCGGCGACGCAGGCTAACGTGGTGACGACCGATTTTTCGGACTGGGCGACGAATTGCCCGGAATACAAGGTCACCGCGGTGCAGGTCAGCCCCTCGAACGGTCCGTCGGACTGGCAGGAACGCTATACTGCACAGGCCGAAAGGTCGCGGCGGATCCTGTCAGCCGCGGAGTGACGATGAACCTGCCCGACCCCACGACCCAAGCCCCCGCCACCCATGTCCGCGCGGCCAGCCGCGCGGATGTCACCCGGACCCTGCCGGAGGAGACGGCCGTGGCGATGGTCTATGGCGGGTCCACCCAGGCCGTCATGATGGCCACGCCCGCGGATCTGGAGGATTTCGCCGTGGGCTTTTCCCTGACCGAGGGGATCGTGACCGACCCGGCCCAGATCGAGCGGCTGGAGGTTCTGGCCCATCCCCGCGGCGTCGAGGCGCAGATGTGGATCGCGGATGACCGCACCGACGCGCTGGCGGCGCGGCGCCGCTTCATGGCGGGGCCGGTGGGCTGCGGGCTGTGCGGGATCGACAGCCTTGAGGAGGCGGTGCGCGCGTTGCCCGACCTGTCGGGCGCTGGGCCGGTGCTGGATGCGAGCCAGATCGCGCGGGCGACTGACGATCTGCGCGGCTGGCAGCCATTGCATGACCGGACCCGCGCGGTCCATGCGGCGGGCTTCATGATTCCCGGACGGGGGATCGTGCTGGCGCGCGAGGATGTGGGCCGCCACAACGCCTTGGACAAGCTGATCGGCGCGATGGCGCGGCAGGGCATGGATGCAGGGCAGGGCGCCTTTGTGCTGACCAGCCGCGTGTCCGTCGAGATGGTGCAGAAATGCGCCCTGGCCGGGGGCGCGGTGCTGATCGCCGTGTCCGCCCCCACCGCCCATGCGCTGCGCCTGGCGCAGGGCGCGGGCATCACCCTGGCGGCCTTTGCCCGCGGCGAGGGCTTTGATCTGTTTTCCCACCCCGAACGGCTGCGCGCCGAGGTGTCCGATGTCGCCTGACAAGATGGTCCTGATGGTCAACCAGATCGCCGGTTTCTTTGACACCCAGCCCGGCGGCGCAGCACCTGAAAAGATCGCCGCCCATCTGCGCGATTTCTGGGAGCCGCGGATGCGCGAACAGCTGGTCGCCTTTGTCGGCGGCGGCGGGCAGGGGCTGAAACCGTCGGCCGAGGCGGCGGCCCGGCTGCTGTAGATGCAACCCTGCGGCGGGGTCGGGTGTTCGGTGCCCAGCAGATGACAATCACGGCCGGGGACAGTCCAGCGATGCAGCACAAGACCGATGGGTTCGACCTGGCCAGTGCCAAGGTTTGTGTTGTGATGAACCGCGGATCGGGCAAGAAGAAGCATGTCGAGCTGCGTGAGATGCTGAACGAACGGCTCGCTCCGGCCTGCGGCAGCTTCGAGCTGCGCGAGAGCCGGAAGGGGAGCGACCTGCCCGCGCTGGCGCGCAAGGTCGCGACCGAGGGGTTCGACCTGGTGATCGCCGCGGGTGGCGACGGCACGCAATCGGCGGTGGCCGGGGCGCTGGTTGATCGCGACGTCGTGATGGGCGTCCTGCCGGGCGGGACGTTCAACTATTTTGCCCGCGACCTGGGCGTCGGAGAGACCGTCGAGGAGGCGCTGGACACGATTTTGGACGCGCGGGTCGAGGCGGTCGATGTCGGAGACGTCAACGGGCTGATCTTTCTAAACAATGTCAGTCTGGGCGCCTATCCGCAGATCCTGAAGACGCGCGAGGGGATCTACAAGCGGTGGGGGCGGTCGCGGATGGCGGCCTATTGGTCGGTGCTGGTGGCGCTGCGGCGTCTGCGCCGCCCGATGCAGCTGGTCGCCCGCGTCGACGGGCAGGAGAGCCGCTATACCAGTGCCTTGGTCTTTGTCGCGCGCAGCGCCTATCAGCTGGACAGCTTTGGGCTGGAAGGGGCGGAGGAGATCCGGCGCGGCGAATTCGCGGTGCTGATCGCCAAGGCGAAGCACCCCCTGCCGCTGATGCGGTCCGCCCTGCGCATGGCGATGGGCAAGAGCGCCAAGAACGACGATTTCGACCTGATCCTGACGGACGAGCTAACCATCGAGACGCCCAAGCGGCGCCAGCTGATCGCCCACGACGGCGAGAAGACGGCGTTGGAGAGCCCCTTCCGGCTGAAGGTGCGCCATGACGGGCTCAAGGTCCTGCTGCCCCGCGATGGGGTCAGCAAGACCGAGCAGCCGAAGGGCTGACCACCGGTGACGCGCATTCTTCACCTGACCGACCTGCATTTCGGATTTCACCGTGCCGCGTTGGAGGAGCCGCTGCTGGCGCGGATTGCGGCGCTGCGCCCCGACCTGGTGGTCATCGGCGGCGACATCACGCATCGCGCGCTGCCTGCGCAGATGCGGCAGGCACGCGCCTTTCTTGACCGCATCGAGGCGCCCTTGATGTGCATGCCGGGCAATCACGACGTACCGGCATGGAACCTTGTGGCGCGGATGTTCTGGCCCTTTGCGGGGTTCCGGCGGCATTTCGGTCCCGTGCTGACCCCGGTGGGGCGGGCGGGCGACGTGCGGGTCATGGCGCTGAACAGCGCCGATCCCTATGCCTGGCAGCGCGGCAAGATCCGCGAGGGCGAGATCGGCCGCGTCATCGGCAATGTCGACGCGATGGGCACGAATATCGTGGCGCTGCATCATCCGCTGCAGCAGCTGCCGCGGGTCGACAAGGCGCTGGCACGGCGCGCGTCAGAGGCGCTGTACCGGCTGGAGGCGTCGGGGGTGCAGGTGGTCCTGTCGGGGCATCTGCACCGGTGGGCGACGGACGCGTTGCTGGCGACGGGCCGCCATCCGCGCGTGCTGCAGATCCAGACCGGCACGGCGCTGTGTGCGCGTATCACCGACAGGCAGAACGAGTTCGTGCTGCTGGAGATCGACGGACCCGACCTGCGGCTGGAGCGGCATGACGCGCCGATGGACGCGGGCGATTTCGGCGCCCCCGAGATCGCGGATTACAGCCGCGCGTCGGGCGTGTGGAAACGCGTTTAGGCGTTGAAATTGGCGTCAAACACGGGTATTGGGGCCGCAGTCACACGGGCGACATGGTCAGAACAGACCGCATTCCAACGGGTCGGGCGTCATGCCGCGACCCTTTGGCGTTGCCCCAACGGCACCATAAAGACCGGCGGAGCCAACCGTCAGGCCGGAAAACAGACACAAAGGATACTGAATACGTATGTGCGCTAAAGCGACCATGGAGGAGTTCGAGGCCCTTCTGAATGAAAGCCTCGAGATTGACACCCCCGACGAGGGCAGCGTTGTCAAAGGCCGCGTCATTGCCATCGAGGCAGGCCAGGCCATCATCGACGTCGGCTACAAGATGGAAGGCCGCGTCGATCTGAAGGAATTTGCCAATCCCGGCGAAGAGCCCAGCATCAAGGTCGGCGACGAGGTCGAGGTCTATCTGGACCGCGTCGAGAACGCCCGCGGCGAAGCGTCGATCAGCCGTGAGAAGGCCCGCCGCGAGGAAGCCTGGGATCGTCTGGAGAAGGCCTACGAAAGCGAAGAGCGCGTCGAGGGCGCCATCTTCGGTCGCGTCAAGGGCGGCTTCACGGTCGACCTGGGCGGTGCCGTCGCCTTCCTGCCCGGTTCGCAGGTCGATGTGCGCCCCGTGCGCGATGCCGGCCCGCTGATGGGTCTGAAGCAGCCGTTCCAGATCCTGAAGATGGACCGTCGCCGCGGCAACATCGTCGTGTCGCGCCGCGCCATCCTGGAAGAGAGCCGCGCCGAACAGCGCGCCGAAGTCATCGCGAACCTGACCGAAGGTCAGTCGATCGACGGCGTGGTCAAGAACATCACCGAATACGGTGCGTTCGTTGACCTGGGCGGCGTCGACGGCCTGCTGCACGTCACCGACATGGCCTGGCGTCGCGTCAACCACCCGTCCGAGATCCTGGCGATCGGCGAGACCGTCAAGGTCCAGGTCATCAAGATCAACAAGGACAGCCACCGCATCAGCCTGGGCATGAAGCAGCTGCAGGCCGATCCGTGGGATACGGTCGCCGACAAGTTCCCGATCGAGTCGGTCCACCAGGGCCGCGTGACCAACATCACCGATTACGGCGCCTTCGTGGAGCTGGAAGCCGGTGTCGAGGGTCTGGTCCACGTTTCGGAAATGAGCTGGACCAAGAAGAACGTCCACCCGGGCAAGATCGTCTCGACCTCGCAGGAAGTCGAAGTGATGGTTCTGGAGATCGACGAGGCCAAGCGCCGCGTGTCCCTGGGCCTGAAGCAGACGATGCGCAACCCGTGGGAAGTGTTCGCCGAAACCCACCCGACCGGCACCGTCATCGAGGGCGAGGTCAAGAACATCACCGAGTTCGGTCTGTTCATCGGCCTGGAAGGCGACATCGACGGCATGGTCCACCTGTCGGACATCAGCTGGGATGCCCGCGGCGAAGACGCGATCCAGGACTTCCGCAAGGGCGACGTCGTCAAGGCGGTCGTCCAGGACGTGGACGTCGAGAAGGAGCGCATCAGCCTGTCCATCAAGTCGTTGGAAAACGAGAACATGGCCGAGGCCGTTGATGGCGTGAAGCGTGGCACCATCGTCACCGCCGAAGTCACCGCGATCGAAGAGGGTGGCATCGAGGTCGAGTACAACGGCGTCAAGTCGTTCATCCGCCGCAGCGACCTGGCCCGCGACCGTGCCGACCAGCGCCCCGAGCGTTTCAGCGTCGGCGACAAGGTCGACGCCCGCGTGACCAACGTCGACACCAAGACCCGCCGTCTTGGCCTGTCGATCAAGGCCCGCGAGATCGCCGAGGAAAAGGAAGCCATCGACACCTATGGCAGCTCGGATTCGGGCGCGTCCCTGGGCGACATCCTGGGTGCGGCACTGAACCGCAACAGCTGATCGGCCCAACCCGATCGATCCTTGCCCGCCCCGGTTCGTCCGGGGCGGGCTTTTTCTTGCCTACGGCCGGGCGGATGCGCGCCATCCCGCTTGCGCGTTTGGGGCAAAGCTGGCAACGCTATGAAACCAGTGACTTCTGTCGGGCGTTGAACGGAAACATGAAGGGCGGTATTGCACCGGCCTTGCGGTTTGACGTGCCGACTTTGACGGCAGGAAGACCCGTCCAATTGGGGGAAAATATGATCCGGTCCGAACTGATCCAGAAGATCTCAGATGAAAACCCCCACCTATTCCGCCGCGACGTCGAGAGGATCGTGAACACGATCTTCGAGGAGGTCATCGACGCGATGGCGCGGGGCGACCGGGTCGAGTTGCGCGGCTTTGGCGCCTTCTCTGTCAAGAAGCGCGATTCCCGGACGGGGCGCAATCCGCGCACCGGGGAATCGGTCGAGGTTGACGAAAAGCACGTTCCGTTCTTCAAGACCGGTAAGCTGCTGCGCGACCGCCTGAACGGCGACGCTTGAGGCCCCTGTTTACCGGGCATCCCGCCCGTCTGCGATATCGAGGAAATTCAATGCGCTTCATCCGTCTGATCTTTGTCGCAGCACTGGCGCTTGTGCTGGTGGCGGTCGCCTTGGCCAACCGTGACATGGTCACCCTGTCGGCGTTCCCGGCCAATTTCGGACAGTATCTGGGCGGCACGTGGTCGCTGACGGTGCCGCTGTTCCTGGTGATCTTCGTGGCCTTTGCCCTGGGCATGCTGGCCGGTCTGGTCTGGGAGTGGCTGCGCGAGGCGCATTTCCGCCGCGAGGCGCGGCAGCGCAACGCCGAGGTCGTGCGTCTTGAGAGCGAGGTCGGGCATCTGCGCGACCGCCATGCCGCCCCGCGTGACGAAGTTCTGGCGATCTTGGACGAGCCTGCCCCGGCCAAGGGCGCGGCCCTGCCTGCGGTTCGCTGAGGCGTGGCCGAGGTCAAGATCTGCGGGCTGTCCGAGGAACGCCATGTCGCGGCGGCCGTCGATGCTGGTGCGCGCTTTTTGGGGTTCGTATTCTTTCCCAAGTCGCCGCGTGCAGTGACCCCGACCCAAGCCGCAGCGCTGACGGCGGAGGTTCCCGTTGGGGTCGCCCGCGTGGGACTGTTCGTCGATCCGTCGGACGATTTGCTGCGAGAGGTGCTGGACCACGCGGCGCTGGACGTTATCCAGCTCCACGGCCATGAGAGCGCCGGGCGGGTGGCCGAGGTCAAGGCGTTTACGGGGCTGCCTGTGATGAAGGCGGTCGGTCTGTCGGGTCCGGCGGACCTGCCACAGCTGATGGATTACGGCGTGGCGGCGGACATGCTGCTGGTGGATGCCAAGCCGCCGGCGGGGGCCGATCTGCCGGGCGGGAACGGGCTGGCCTTCGATTGGCGGCTGCTGGTCGGGCGGCATTGGTTGCGACCCTGGATGCTGGCCGGGGGACTGACACCGGACAACGTCGCCGAGGCCGTGCGCCTGACAGGGGCGCCTGTCGTGGACGTCAGTTCGGGCGTGGAATGTGCACCGGGCATCAAGGATGTTGCGCTGATCCGCGCATTCGTCGAGGCCGCGCGGAGTTGATTCCGGGGCGTGTTGCGCGGCGTACGCCGGGGGTGTTGCATAGTGTATAACATTGTAATCGCAGGGTTTATGCGCCACATTTTGCACGTATGGGTTTATCCATTGACTTGGCGAACGCCCTAAGGTAGAATTTTTACATGCTGGAAGAGGTGGGCAAGCGGCCGGGGGAAACCCTTGGGCCGCTTTTTTCGTCTCTTGGCTCGTGCGGACAGGAACACGAGGCGGGGCAGAGTGCATGAACGATATGGAATGGGGCGGGGCCGGGAAAACCGACGGACCTTTCGTGACTGGAACCCAGCCTGAGAAGGCCGGGTTCGCGATGCCCGAGATCGCCGAGGGCGAGGACGAGATCGACGTCCTTCGCTGGCTGTTCTGGGATTACGTCAAGGACTTGCGGGGGCACCAGGCCGAGCTTGAAGCGCTCAAGTCCGGGGAGCTTGACCCGGCCAAGCTGAAAAAGGCCATGGAGACGGCGAAGACGGTCCGCGAGGCCGTCCAGCTGCTGATGGCGGAAAGGATCAAGGTTGACAAACTTCGCAAGGACATCGCGGGCGGCGTCGGAGGGGGCAGCCTTGACCTCGGCGCCGCACGAGACGAGATCGGGCGCCGCCTGGCTTGCCTCCGCCGGGCCGGAGGAGGTTGAGGAATTCTTGGGCGGGCTGTCGCAGAACGCGCTGATGAGCCTGCCCTGGCTGTTCGAGTTCTGGGCTTTGCCGCACCAGTTGCCCCCGGAGGGCGACTGGAAATCCTGGGTGATCATGGGCGGGCGCGGGGCGGGCAAGACCCGCGCCGGGTCGGAATGGGTGCGCAGCCTGGTCGAGGGGCCCACGGCTGCGGCGCCCGGGAAGTGTCATCGCGTGGCGCTGGTCGGGGAGACCTTCGACCAGGTGCGCGAGGTGATGGTGTTCGGCGAGAGCGGCATCCTGGCCTGTTCGCCCCCCGACCGTCGTCCGGTCTGGGAGGCGGGCCGCAAGCGGCTGGTCTGGGCAAACGGGGCGACCGCCACGGTCTATTCCGCGCATGAGCCGGAGGCTTTGCGCGGGCCGCAATTTGATGCGGCCTGGGTCGATGAGCTCGCCAAGTGGAAGAAGGCCGAGGATGTCTGGGACATGCTGCAGTTCGCGCTGCGGCTTGGCGAACATCCCCAGCAGGTCGTCACCACGACGCCGCGCAATGTGGGCGTGCTGAAGCGCATCCTGGGCAATGCCAGCACTGTGGTGACCCATGCGCCGACGGATGCGAACCGCGCCTATCTGGCGGAGAGTTTCCTGGCGGAGGTCGAGAGCCGCTATGGCGGGACGCGGTTGGGGCGCCAGGAGCTGGACGGCGTGCTTCTGGACGATGTCGAGGGGGCGCTGTGGACGACCGCGATGCTGGAAGGCGCGCGGGTGGCCGAGGCGCCTAAGCTGGACCGGATCGTCGTCGCGGTCGACCCGTCGGTCACCGGCGGGCGGGCCAGCGACGAATGCGGGATCGTGGTGGCGGGCGTCGTTACGCAGGGCGAACCCAAGGATTGGCGCGCCTATGTGCTGGAGGATGCCAGCGTCCGGGGCGGGCCCACGGATTGGGCCCGCGCCGCGATTGCCGCGATGGACCGCCACGGTGCCGAGAAGCTGGTGGCCGAGGTGAACCAGGGCGGCGATCTGGTCGAGAGCGTCGTGCGCCAGATCGACCCGCTGGTCCCGTTCAAGGCGCTGCGGGCGTCGCGGGGCAAGGGGTTGCGGGCAGAGCCCGTCGCCGCGCTGTACGAGCAGGGGCGCGTCAAGCATCTGAAGGGCGCCCTGGGCACGCTGGAGGATCAGATGTGCCAGATGACGGTGCGCGGGTTCGAGGGGCGGGGCAGTCCCGACCGGCTGGATGCCCTGGTCTGGGCGGTCCATGAGCTGATGATCGAGCCCGCCGCAGGCTGGCGCAGGCCGCAGATGCGGCGATTGTAACCGGGTCCGAGAGGTCGGACCGACGAAGGGCCGTCCCGCAGGGGGCGGCCCTTTCGCATGGCTGAGGCATGGAGGCGAGCATGGCGTTTCGATTGTTTTCGCGGGAGGAGAAATCATCCCCCCCGCCAGAGAGGAAGGCCAGTGCGACGGGCCGGGTCGTGGCATTCGCCAGCGGGTCCGGGCGCCCTGTCTGGTCGGCCAGGGATACGGGCACGCTGACGCGCGGCGGGTTCATGGGGAACCCGGTGGGCTTTCGCAGCGTGCGCCTGATCGCCGAGGCCGCGGCGGCCGTGCCGATGATCTGCGCGGATCGCGACCACCGCTATGAGGTGCATCCGGTTCTGGATCTACTGCGCAGGCCCAATCCGGGCCAAGGTCGGGCCGAGCTGTTCGAGGCGCTGTTCGGGCAGATCCTGCTGTCGGGCAACGGCTATCTGGAGGCTGTGGGCGCGGACGCCACGGGCATCCCGGAGGAGCTGCACGTGCTGCGGTCCGACCGCATGAGCGTGGTGCCCGGTGCGGATGGCTGGCCCGTCGCCTATGAATATGCGGTGGGCGGGCGCAAGCACCGGTTCGACATGACCGGCAGCCCCGATCCGATCTGCCACGTCAAGGCGTTCCACCCGCAGGACGACCATTACGGTCTGTCGCCGATGCAGGCGGCCGCCGTCGCGCTGGACGTGCACAACAGCGCCAGTGCCTGGTCCAAGGCGCTGCTGGACAATGCGGCGCGGCCCAGTGGGGCGATCATCTACAAGGGAGTCGACGGGCAGGGGGTGCTTAGCCCCGAGCAGTATGACCGCCTGGTGGGCGAGATCGAGATGAACCATCAGGGCGCGCGCAATGCGGGCCGTCCGATGCTGCTGGAAGGCGGGCTGGACTGGCGTCCGATGGGTTTCAGCCCGTCCGACATGGAGTTCCACGAGACCAAGCTGTCGGCGGCGCGCGAGATCGCGTTGGCTTTTGGCGTGCCGCCCATGCTGCTGGGAATTCCGGGGGACGCGACCTATGCGAATTATGCCGAGGCGCACCGTGCGTTCTTTCGCCTGACGGTGCTGCCGCTGGCGACGCGGGTGTCGGCGGCTGTCGCCTGGTGGCTGTCCGAGCATCTGGGCGCCGAGATCGAGCTGCGGCCCGATCTGGACCAGATCCCGGCCCTGGCCGAGGAGCGCAACCAGCAATGGGCCCGCATCAGCGGTGCGAGCTTCCTGACGGATGCGGAAAAGCGCGCCCTGCTGGGCCTGCCGCCCCTGGACGGGGCGTGAGGCATGGAAGGGTCGCGTTTCGTCAAGGACGGGCTGTGGCACGACACGCGTCTTGAGGCGCAGGAACGGATCATGGCGCTGCAGTTCGGCCAGGTCGAGAAGCGCCTGGAGCGGATCGAGGCGATGATCGAAGGGCTGGAGCGGCGGCTGTGGATGACGGTCTACGGCGTGGTCGCCGTGATCCTGACGCAGGCCGTCCAGGGTATTCTAGATTATGCGCCGAAAGGAGGCTGAGGGATGGTTCCGGGTCTGGAGATGAAGTTCGCGGGCGGTCCGCCCGTGCTGACCGACGGTCAGGTGATCGAAGGTTATGCCAGCCTGTTCGGTCTGACCGATCAGGGCGGCGATGCGGTGCTGCCCGGCGCGTTTGCCGCGTCGCTGGCGCGGATCGCGGCGCGCGGCGACAAGGTGCGGATGCTGTGGCAGCACGACCCGACCCGCCCCATTGGGGTCTGGGACGAGGTCCGGGAGGACGGCAAGGGCCTGTGGGTCAAGGGCCGCCTGCTGCCCGACGTGGCGCAGGCCCGCGAGGCGGCGGCGCTGATCCAGGCGGGTGCGATCGACGGGCTGTCCATCGGCTATCGCACCCTGCGGGCCGAACGCGACAAGGCCGGTCGGCGCGTGCTGGCCGAGGTCGAGCTGTGGGAGGTGTCGCTGGTGACCTTCCCGATGCTGGCCGAGGCCAAGGTGGACCGCAAGGACAGCGACGAGATGCGCGACGTCGCGGCGCTGTTCGTGCAGGCGGCACAGGCCCTGCGCGGCGCATGAGATTTCGGACCGGGTGCATCCCGGTCCGTCAACCAGGTTCGGACCGGTCCCGTGCGGGAGGTCCGACGACAGGGGCGCGGCCCCGATCACCGTGACGAGGAGAAGACCATGACCGAGGTGAAGGCCGCGGGCGGCGGCGACATGCCCGCCGACCTGAAGGGGGCCATGATGGGGTTCGTCAGCGAACTCAAAGGCTTTCGTGAAGATATTCAATCCAAGCTCAACGCACAGGAACAGCGTATGACCATGATCGACCGCAAGACCGCCCTGCGGGGCCGCGCGCCCCTGTCCGCCACCGCAGAGGTCGAGGTGCCCCACCAGAAGGCGTTCAACGCCTATTTGCGCAGCGGCGACGATGACGGCCTGCGCGGTCTGGCCATCGAGGAGAAGGCGCTGTCGGTGGCCAGCGACGGCGGTTTTCTGGCCGCACCCAAGGTTGCCGAGACCGTGCAGAACACGCTGCATTCCACCTTGTCGCTGCGCCGTCTGGCCAACGTGGTGACCATCGAGGGCAGCGTCTATGAGGCACTGGTCGAGCGTGGCGACATGGGCGCCGGTTGGGCGACCGAGGCCGCCACGGTCGAGACCGCGAACTCGGCCCTGGACCGCATCGCCATCCCGGTCCACGAGCTGTCCGCGATGCCGCGTGCCAGCCAGCGCCTGCTGGACGATGCGGCCTTTGATGTCGAGGGCTGGCTGGCCGAGCGCATCGCCGAGAAGTTCGCCCGGTCCGAGGCCAACGCCTTTCTGCGCGGCGACGGCGTCGACAAGCCGCGCGGCCTGCTGAGCTATCCCACCGCGCCTGCGGCGACCGCGACCACGGCCCAGATCGGCTTCGTCGCCACCACCGCGGCTGGCGATTTCCCGGCCGCTGCGCCGATGGATTGCCTGATCGACCTGATCTACTCTCTGGGCGCGGAGTATCGCTCGAACGCCTCGTTCCTGATGAACTCGAAGACGGCAGCGCGGGTGCGCAAGATGAAGGATGCCGACGGCCGCTTCCTTTGGACCGATGCGCTGAGCGTGGGCCAGGTGCCCCAGCTGCTGGGTTATCCGGTGATGATCAGCGAGGACATGCCCGACATGACGACGAGCTCGTTCTCGATCGCGTTCGGTGATTTCCGCGCGGCCTACACGATCGTCGAGCGTCCCGACCTGCGCGTGCTGCGCGACCCGTTCAGCGCCAAGCCGCACGTGCTGTTCTATGCCACCAAGCGTGTCGGCGGCGGGATCACCGATTTCCGCGCCGTCAGGCTGCTGCGCTTCATCTGATCCCCCGAGGGATCGGATGAGGGAGGGGCGCGCCTGGTGCCGGGCATTCCGGTTTAGCAACTGTCCGCGCGCGCTGATGGCCGGCGTGCGGCGCGCCCCGCTTCCCTTTTGCCTGCAAGACAGCCGGGGCCCCGTTCGGGGGCCCCGGCTTTGGTGGAACATGCGGACGGCACGACGGGAGGTTCGCAACATGATGCTGATAGAGGAAACGGCGCCCGCGGCGGAGGCGCTGCCGGTGGCCGCCCTGCGCGCGCATTTGCGTCTGGCCCAAGGTTTCGAAGGGCCCGACGACGCCGCTGAGACGGCGGCACTGGCGGGCTTTCTGCGTGCAGCGATCGCCACAATCGAGGGGCGCACCGGCAAGGTGCTGCTGAAGCGGCGGTTCCGCATGCAGCTGGACGATTGGCGCGACCGGCTTGGCCAGTCGCTGCCGCTGGCGCCCGTGCATTCGGTCGAGCGCATCGAGATCGACGACGGGAACGGCACGCTGACCCACCTGCCCCCCGAGGGGTGGCGGCTGGTCCCGGACGGACAGCGCCCCGTGATCCTGCCGACCGGGGTCGTGCTGCCGTCGATTCCGCGGCGGGGGACGGTGACGATCACGTTTCTGGCGGGCTTCGGGGATGCCTGGTCCCAGGTTCCGGCGGATCTGGCGCAGGCGGTCATCCTGTTGGCCGCGCGTTATTACGACGATCGCAGCCAGGATGGTTTGCGTCATGCACTGCCCTTTGGTGTCAGCGCGCTGATCGAGCGCTGGCGCGCGGTCCGCACCCTGGCCGGGCGCGGCAGCCGGGAGTGGCGCTGATGGCCGCCCCGAACCTGTCGACGCGGCTGGCGCTGGAGACATCCGACCGGATCGCGGACGGCTTGGGCGGCTATGAGACGCGGTGGCGTCAACTGGGCTGGCTGTGGGCGCAGATGGAGGCGCGGTCGGGTCGCGAACAGGGGACCGGCGCGGGAATGATCAGCGTGGTCCAATGGCGCATCACGCTGCGCGCCGCGCCTGTGGGTGATGCGCGACGCCCGCGGCCGGGGCAGCGGCTGCGCCAGGGAACACGGTTGTTCCAGATCGAGGCGGTCGCGGAGAGCGATCCGTCCGGTCGGTATCTGGACTGCTTTGCGCGCGAGGAGGATCTGACATGAGCTATGGGGCAGGGGTCGCCTTGCAGGCGGCCGTCTATCAGCAGCTGCGCACGAACGAGGCGCTGGCGGATTTGGTGGGCGATGCGATTTTCGACGCGATGCCTGTGACGGCGCCAAGCGGGATCTATGTCTCGCTTGGTCCCGAGGAGGTGCGTGACGCCAGCGATTCCACGGCACGCGGATCGCGGCATGATTTCGTGATCTCGGTCATGGCGGGCAGCGACAGTGGGGCGGGCTTCGGCGCGGTCAAGGCCGCAGCGGTCGCCGTGGCCGATGCGCTGGAGGCGGGCGGACTGGTGCTGTCGCGCGGACAGCTGGCGGGTTTGTGGTTCCTGCGCGCAACCGCGCGGCGGGTGAAAAGCGGCGCGGCTCGTCAGGTCGACCTGACCTTTCGCGCGCGCATCGATCTGAACTGAGGAGATGGGACAATGGCAGTGCAAAGCGGACGTGATCTGCTGATCAAGATGGATATGTCGGGCAACGGCACGTTCGAGACCGTGGCGGGCCTGCGTGCGACTCGCCTGTCCTTCAACGCCGACACCGTCGACGTGACCAGCATGGACAGCGCCGGTGGCTGGCGCGAGCTGTTGGGCGGTGCCGGCGTGCGCAGCGCGTCGATCGCCGGATCCGGCGTGTTCCGCGACGCGGCCACCGACGGGCGCGCCCGCCAGGCGTTCTTTGACAGCGAAATCCCGTTGTTCCAGGTCATCATCCCCGATTTCGGCACCGTGGAGGGCCGGTTCCAGATCACCGGCCTGGAGTACGCGGGCAGCTACGACGGAGAGGCGACCTATGAGATGTCGCTGGCTTCGGCGGGGGCGCTGACCTTCGTGGCGCTGTGATGGCCAATCCGATGCGCGGCGAGGTGTCGCTGATGCTGGATGGCCGGCCGCATGTCGCGCGCCTAACCTTGGGCGCCCTGGCCGAACTGGAGGCGCAGCTTGAGGCGGACGGGTTGACCGGGCTGGTCGCCCGTCTTGACGCCGGGCATTTCTCCAGCCGCGAGATCCTGGCCGTGCTGGTGGCCGGGCTGCGCGGCGGCGGCTGGACGGGGCAGGCGGGTGATCTGACGGCGGTGCAGATCGACGGGGGTCCGCTGGAGGCCGCCCGCGTTGCCGCCCGCCTGCTGGCCTTGGCCTTTCGGGCGCCTGCATGACCGGGCGCGCCGGGGGGCTGGACTGGGCGGGCCTGATGCGGGCGGGCCTGCAGGGGCTGCGTCTGCATCCCGATCAGTTCTGGGCACTGACCCCCGCCGAATTGGGCCTGATGCTGGGCATGGGTCCGACGGCGCCCCGCATGACCCGTGACCGGCTGGCCGATCTGGCAGCTCGATATCCCGACGCGCCTGCACCGGCGGGCGTGGTCTTGGCTGAAACGACGGGGGATCATCAAGATGACCACACGTGACGGGACCGGCACTGCGCTGGACCAACTGGACGACGACCTGGGCCGCAATTCCCGCATGACGCAGGAGTTCCAGGCCGAACTGGGCAGGTTGCGCCAGTCGATGATGTTCACCACGCGCGAGGTCGGTACCCTGTCCTCGGGGCTTGAGCGTGGCTTGGGCCGCGCCATCGACGGCTTGGTCCTGGACGGCGGCAAGCTGTCGGACGCGTTGAAATCGATTGGGCAGTCGCTGGCCGATACCGTCTATGGCATCGCCATGAAGCCCGTCGAGAACGCTTTGGCAGGGTCGATCGCGGGCGGCATCGGCGGGATGCTGGGCGGGGTGATGCCCTTTGCCAAGGGCGGGGCATTCGCCAACGGACGCACCATGGCCGGAGATGTCGTCTCCGGACCAACGGCATTTCCGATGCGCGGCGGTCAGGGGCTGATGGGCGAGGCCGGGCCAGAGGCGATCATGCCGCTGCGGCGCGGTCCCGACGGCAAGCTGGGCGTTGCCGCAGCCGGGGGAGGGGGATCGGTGAACGTGACGTTCAACATCCAGACCCCCGACGTGGCCGGGTTCCAGCGCAGCCAGTCGCAGATCGCGGCGCAGATGTCGCGCGTGCTGGCCCGCGGCGAGCGAAACAGCTGAAAGGAGGCAAACGATGGCGTTTCACGACGTAAGATTTCCGACGAACCTGTCCTTTGGCGCCATCGGCGGTCCCGAGCGGCGCACCGAGATCGTGGCGCTGGCCAGCGGGTTCGAGGAGCGCAACACACCCTGGACGCATGCGCTTCGCCGCTTTGACGCGGGCATGGGCCTGAGGTCGTTGGACGACCTGTCGGAGGTCATCGCCTTTTTCGAGGCGCGTGCGGGGCAGCTGCACGGGTTTCGGTGGAAGGATTGGTCCGACTACAAGAGTTGTCTACCGTCAGCGGCCCCGGCATTCGGCGATCAGGTGATCGCGGTCGGGGACGGGCAAACGCGCGTCTTTCCGTTGTCGAAGGCCTATCGATCCGGGGCGACGGTCTATCGTCGGCCCGTGACCAAGCCGGTCCAGGGTTCCGTGCGCGCCGGGATCGGGGGGGCAGAGGTGTTCGTCGGCATCAACTATGCCGTAGACCATGTTGCCGGGCGCATCATCTTTGACGAGGCCCCGGAGGCGGGCGCGGACATCTCTGCCGGGTTCGAATTCGACGTTCCGGTGCGCTTCGACACGGACCGGATCGCAGTGTCCGTCGCGTCGTTCCAGGCCGGGCAGGTTCCCGACATTCCGGTCGTGGAGGTTCGGGTATGACGACGACGACAGTTGCACGCGCTTGGTCGGTGCGGCGCACCGATGGTCTTACGCTTGGCTTTACCGATCATGACCAGCGACTGGTCTTTGGCGGGGTGACCTTTCGCCCTGACCGCGGCCTGACCGCGCGGGCGTTGGTTCAGGGAACCGGCCTGTCGGTCGACAACTCCGAGGCGGTCGGGGCGCTGAACGATGATGCGATCACCGAGCGCGACCTCATGACCGGTCGGTGGGACCAGGCAGAACTGCGCATGTGGGAGGCCGACTGGAGCGATGTCACCAGTCGAAAGCTGGTGTTTCGCGGGTCTTTGGGCGAGGTCTCGCGTGCGAACGGGGCCTTCCGCGCCGAGCTTCGCGGCCTGTCAGAGGCGCTGAACGCGCCGCAGGGGCGCGTCTATCATCCCCGGTGCAGCGCGCGCCTTGGCGATGGGGCGTGCAGGGTCGACCTGAGCGCGGAAAGTCTGAGCATGCTGCGCCAGGTTCAGGTTATGGACGATGGACGCGTCTTCACGTTCACCGCATTTCCGGCCTTTGACGCGGCGTGGTTCGATCATGGGCGGCTGGAGGTTCTGTCCGGAGCAGCGCAAGGTCTGCATGGTGCGATCAAGAACGACACTGCACGCCCCGGTGGCCAGAGGATTATCGAGCTGTGGTCCAGTCTGGGCATTCTGCCCGCCACCGGCGACCAGATCCGACTGACGGCAGGATGCAACAAGGCTGCGGATACGTGCCGGCTGAAGTTTCGCAATCATCTGAACTTCCGCGGGTTTCCTCATCTGCCGTCCGAGGATTGGCTGATGGCGCCTCAGGCAGGACGCCGGAATGGATAGCCCGGTCGTCGATGCCGCCCGGCTGTGGCTGGGCACGCCTTATGTCCATCAGGCCAGCGTCCGGGGCAGTGGCTCGGATTGCCTCGGGCTGATCCGCGGCGTCTGGCGCGACCTGTATGGGGCGGAGCCTGAGGCGCCCCCGGCCTATACCGCCGATTGGGCCGAATGCGGCAGCACCGAAGTGCTGCTGTCCGCGGCCATGCGGCACCTGCGTCCGGTCGATGATGCGGACTGGCAGCCAGGGCAGGTGCTGTTGTTTCGGATGCGGCAGGGCGCCATCGCCAAGCACTTGGGCATCCTGTCGGCCGCGGGCGATGCCCCCCGGTTTCTGCATGCCTATACCGGCCACGGTGTCATCGACAGTCCGCTGACCCCTCCGTGGCAATCCAGAATCGTGGCACGGTTCCGCTTTCCCTGACCAATTCGAACGAAGGAGGCCCTTATGGCCACGATTGTCCTGTCTGCCGTGGGTGCGTCGCTTGGCGGAGGTTTCGGGGGGGCGGTCCTTGGGCTGTCGGGTGCCGTTCTGGGCCGTGCGGCAGGAGCCGTCCTGGGTCGTGCCATCGATCAGCGCCTGCTGGGCGGTGGGGCGAAGGCCGTCGAGACGGGCCGGATCGACCGCCTTCGCATCCAGACAGCCGGAGAGGGCATGGCCATCCCCCGGATCTGGGGACAGATGCGCCTGCCTGGGCATGTCATCTGGGCATCCGACCTTGAAGAGGTCACGCGGTCCGAGAATGCGGGTGGTGGCAAGGGCGCGCCCAGCACCCAGGTGACCCAGATCAGCTATCGTCTGTCTGTCGCATTGGCGTTGGCCGAAGGTCCGATCCTGTCAGTGGGCCGGGTCTGGGCCGATGGCGAGGAGATTGCACAGGCGGATCTGAACATGCGGATCTATCGTGGTGGCGAGGCGCAGATGCCGGACCCCGTGATCGCCGCCATCGAAGGCGACGCGGCCCCTGCCTATCGCGGGACGGCCTATGTCGTTTTGGAGAACCTGAGCCTGGAGCGGTGGGGCAACCGCATGCCGCAGCTTAGCTTTGAGGTGACATGCCCGGCACGTGACGGCAGCGGCCTGTCGCGCGACGTCCGGGCCGTCGCCCTGATCCCCGGCACGGGGGAGTATTCGCTGGCCACGACGCCTGTGACCGAAAGCGGTGACCTGGGCGAAAGCCGCAGCTTCAACACGAACACGCCGATGGGCGGGACCGACTTTCGCGCATCGCTGGATGTCCTGGGGCGCGAACTGCCGAATGTGGGTTCGGTGTCGTTGATCGTGTCCTGGTTCGGCAGCGATCTGCGCATCGGTCAGTGCCGCGTGCAGCCCAAGGTCGAATACCGTCAGGTCGACGGGGCGGAGATGCCGTGGCGCGCGGGTGGCATCGGCCGTGCGGACGCGGCCGAGGTCGCGCGCAAGGATGGACGTCCGATCTATGGCGGCACGCCGTCTGACCGCTCGGTGATCGAGGGGCTCAGGGCGCTGTCGGCGTCGGGGCGCAAGGCGATCTTCTATCCGTTCATCCTGATGGAGCAACTGGGCGGCAACGGATTGACCGACCCTTACGGCGCGACCGAACAGCCTGCCATGCCCTGGCGCGGCCGCATCACGACCAGCGTCGCCCCCGGCCGGACCGGCACCACCGACGGCACGTTGGCCGCCGTCGATCAGGTGGCCGCGTTCTTCGGATCGGCTGCTCCGACCGATTTCGCGCGCATCGGTGAGGCCGTTACCTATTCCGGTCCGGCCGAATGGTCGTACCGGCGGTTCATTTTGCACTATGCCCATGTCTGCGCGGCGGCGGGCGGCATCGATGCCTTTTTGATCGGGTCCGAGATGGTCGCGATGACCCAGATCCGCGGTCCGGGAAACACCTATCCCGCCGTGGCGGCCCTGCGCCGCTTGGCTGCGGACGTCCGCGGCATCCTTGGGCCGAACGTCAAGATCGGCTATGCCAGTGACTGGTCGGAATATTTTGGCCATCACCCCGGAAATGGAGAGCTGTTCTTTCATCTGGACCCGCTGTGGGCAGACCCGAACATCGATTTCATCGGCATCGACAACTATATGCCGCTGTCCGACTGGCGCGATGGCGACGACCATCTGGATGCGTCCTGGGGTCGGATCGACAATATCGACTATCTGCGCGCCAATGTCGCGGGAGGAGAGGGGTACGATTGGTTCTATGCCAGCGACGCCGACCGTCTGACACAGAACCGTACGCCCATTACGGACGGTGCCTATGACGAGGCCTGGGTCTGGCGTTACAAGGACTTGACGGGCTGGTGGCAGAACCTGCACTACAACCGCCCCGGTGGTGTGCGGCAGAGGGAAGCGACCGCATGGGTGCCCGGGTCGAAGCCGATCTGGTTCACCGAGTTCGGCTGCGCCGCGCTGGACAAGGCGACGAACCAGCCGAACAAGTTCCTGGACGCGATGTCTTCCGAGAGCATGCTGCCGCATTTCTCCAACGGTACGCGGAACGATGCGATCCAAGCTGCCTATGTCGAGGCGACGATGGCGCATTGGTGCGACCCCGCCAACAACCCGGTCAATGCCGATGGCATGCGGATGCTGGACGTGGACCGTGCGCATGTCTGGTGCTGGGACGCGCGGCCCTATCCGGCCTTTCCGGGGCGTGGTGATCTGTGGTCGGACGGTCCTGCGTGGGATCGCGGACACTGGCTGAATGGGCGTGCGGGCGCCGTCACGCTGCGCGCGGTGGTCACGGACATCTGCAAGGGTGCGGGTGTGACGGCCGTTGATGTGTCGAGAGTATCAGGCGTGGTGCGGGGCTATGCCCTGCAGGGTTCCGAATCCGGGCGGGCCGCATTGCAGCCCCTGATGCTGGCACATGGTTTCGACGCGGTAGAGCGCGACGGCGTGCTGAAGTTCGTCTCGCGTGACGGACTGGCACGCGCGCAGATCGGACCCGATGACCTGGCCATCACCGGCGACGTGACCGGGTTCGAAACCGTCCGTCAGATGGAATCTGCGAACATCGGTCAGTTGCGCCTCAGCCATGTCGCGGCAGGGGGCGACTATGCGGTCGCGACGGCCGAGGCCAGCTTGACGGATATCGACCGTCGCGCCGTGTCCGAAAGCGAACTGGACATGGTGCTGACCCGCCCGGAAGGGCGCGCCATCACCGACCGCTGGATCGCTGAGGCCGAGGTGGCGCGCGATACGGCACGGTTCGCGCTTTCGCCATCACGTGCGGATCTTGGCCCTGGCGACGTTGTCGTGACGCATATGCCGGGGCAGGAGAGCCGCCGCTGGCGGATCGACCGGGTCGAGCGTGCGGGCGCCATCACGGTCGATGCCGTCAGGGTCGACCCCGGCCTCTACACGCCGCGTCTGGCGCATCAGGATCAGGGCGGTATCGGCCGCTATCTGCCGCCGATGCCCGTGTTCCCGGTGTTCATGGACCTGCCCCTGCTGCGGGGCGACGAGGTTCCGCATGCCCCGTGGCTGGCGGTCGCGGCCCATCCCTGGCCGGGATCGGTCGCGGTCTATGGCTCCGCCGAGGCCGAGGGCGGGTTCGACCTGAACCTGATGCTGCAACGCCGCGCCCTGATCGGTCGGACGCTGACGCCATTGGGGCGTGCAAGCCCGGGTCTGATCGACCGGGGCGAACCGCTGCATCTGCGGATGCTTCGCGATCCGTTGCGGTCCGTGAATGAACGCGCGTTGCTGTCGGGTGCGAACGCGATTGCGATCGGGGACGGCAGCCTGACCCGATGGGAGATCATGCAGTTCGCGAACGCAGAGCTGGTGGCGCCGGACACCTGGCAGATCAGCCGCCGCCTGCGTGGGCAGGCCGGCACGGATGCGATCATGCCGGATGTCTGGCCCGCTGGCAGTCTGGTCGTGCTGCTGGATGGCAGCCCGCGCCAGGTCGCCCTGCCACCCTCCACTCGCGGCCAGGAGCGGTTCTGGCGGGTGGGTCCGGCCCTGCGGGCGCCGGACGACACCAGCTACCGCAGCCGTACGACGGTCGCGCCGGGGATCGGGCTGCGGCCCTATGCACCCTGCCACCTGCGCAAGCAGGGCAATGACATCACCTGGATCAGGCGCAGCCGGATCGAGGGTGATGGCTGGGACGGCGCCGACGTTCCGCTTGGCGAGGAATCGGAACGCTACCTGCTGCGCTTGATCCAGGCGGGGCAAGTCGTCGCCGAAGCCCAGACGCAGACCCCGTCATGGACCATCCCCGCGGCGGTCCGCGACCAGTTGCAGCCCGGACAGGTCACGATCGAGGTGGCCCAATTGTCGCAGACCTTCGGGCGCGGCCCCTTTGCAAGGAGAGACTTCAATGCCCAGTGAAACCGCGCGCCTTCAGATGGCCCTGTTGCAGCCCGCGCAGGCCCAGAAGCACGTCACCGTCAACGAGGCGCTGATGCGGCTGGACGGCATGGTGAACCTTGTGCTGCAGAGCATGTCGACGCAGACGCCCCCGGCAACGGTTCTGGATGGCCAGTGCTGGGGCGTTCCCGCGGCGCCCACGGGGGCATGGGTGGGGCAGACGGGGCGCATCGCCGTCGGATCGAACGGCGGGTGGGTCTTTCTGCCGCCGTCCCGCGGCATGCGCTGTTTCGTCGCCGACAGGGGGGTGGAGGCCATCCATGACGGCACTGCCTGGATCGTCGGCGCGATGAGCATGGGCAGCCGCGGGTCGGGCCTAGTCACCGGGATGGCCGAGGGCGAGGTCATCCTGGGCACGGGCAGCAGCACGGTGACCGGGGTCTTCATCCCGGCGGGTGCGCTGGTGATCGGAGCTGTCGGACGGGTCACGGCCACCCTGACCGGTTCGCTGACCGGCTGGCGTCTTGGTACGGCGGGGGCGTTGAACCGCTTCGGTCAGGGCCTCGGCAAGCAGCAGGATTCATGGGCAAGGGGGATGCTTGGTTCGCCCATGGCCTATTACCAGGCCGATCCGCTGATCGTCACGGCCGAGGGCGGCACGTTCACGGGCGGGCGCATCTCTCTGGCGGTGCATTGGCTGGAAATGCGGCTACCGAACTGATCGACCGGGCCCGCCCGTCTTTTCCCGGACCGCATTCTGTCCTATGTAGGAGGTCTGACAGACCGGGCGGGCCCAAGATGAACATGCTGCATACCGAAAAGACACCGCTGTCCCTGGACCGTGATGCGATCTGGGCGCAGCTGCGCGACGAGGGGCGGGCGGCAGCCGCCGCCGAGCCGCTGTTGGGTGCGCTGATCCATGCGGGGCTTTTGCATCACAAGAGCCTTGAGGCAGCACTGGCCTATCGGCTGTCGCTGAAGCTGGCATCGGGCGAGATGAGCGAACAGATCCTGCGCGAGATCGCCGATCATGCCTATGCCAATGCCCCCGAACTGGGGGACGCCGCGCGGGCCGACCTGATGGCGGTCTATGACCGCGATCCGGCGACACATCGGCTGATCCAGCCGCTGCTGTTCTTCAAGGGGTTCCAGGCGCTGCAGGCCTATCGGATGGCGCATTGGCTGTGGCAGCAGGATCGCAAGGATCTGTCGTACTTCGTCCAGATGCGGTGTTCGGAATGCTTTGGGGTGGACATCCATCCCGCAGCGCGCATCGGCACGGGCATCATGATGGATCACGCCCATTCCATCGTCATCGGTGAGACGGCGACTGTCGGCAACGACGTGTCGATGCTGCATTCCGTGACGCTTGGAGGGACCGGCAAGGAGGATGGCGACCGTCATCCCAAGATCGGCGACGGCGTGCTGATCGGCGCGGGCGCCAAGGTTCTGGGCAACATCCGCGTCGGGCACCATTCGCGGATCGCGGCCGGGTCGGTCGTGCTGCACGAGGTCCCGTCCTGCAAGACCGTCGCGGGCGTCCCCGCCCGCGTCATTGGCGACGCAGGTTGCCCTGAACCGTCGCACAGCATGAACCAGCTGCTGGGCGCCGACGACTACAGCTAGGGTCAGTCGGCGCTGGCGCTGCCTCTCAACTCGTCGAGGGTGATGCGCTGGCGGGTCAGCCGGTCGTCCAGCGCCTCTGCCAGGCGGGGCGCAATCGACAGTCCCTGATAGATCATGGCCGAATAGATCTGCACCGCCGTGGCGCCGGCTCGCAGCTTCTCCCACACATCGTCCACGCTGGTAATACCGCCGACGCCGACAAGCGGCAAAGCGCCTTTCGTTTCCCGATACAGCAGGGAAAGGACGCGGGTGGACCGGGCGAACAAGGGGCGACCTGAAAGCCCACCTGCCTGTCCGGCATGCGGTCCGGTGATGCCGTCACGCGACAGCGTCGTGTTCGTGGCGATGATGCCGTCCAGCTTCGCATTCATGGCGACCGACGCGACCTGCGCGATTTCAGTGTCGGTCAGATCCGGGGCGATCTTGACGAAAACCGGCACGCGCTTCGCCAGGCCGTCCCGCGTTGTCAGAACCCGGTCCAGCAAGGCAGACAGTGCCTCTGCCCCCTGCAAGTCGCGCAGGCGTTCCGTGTTCGGCGACGAGACGTTGACGGTCACGAAATCCGCTGATTGTCCCGCGACGCGCAGGACCTGGGCAAAGTCCTCGGCCCGGTCCGTGCTGTCCTTGTTGGCGCCTAGGTTCAATCCGACCGGCACGCCCGCGGGACGCGCCGCCAGGCGCCGGCCGATCACGTCCGCACCTTCGTTGTTGAAGCCGAACCGGTTGATGATGGCTTGTTGTTCCGTCAGTCGGAACAGGCGCGGTTTGGGATTGCCCGGTTGCGATCGCGGTGTGGCGGCCCCGACCTCCAGAAAGCCGAAGCCGGACCGCATCAGGGGGGCGATGACGCGCGCGTTCTTGTCGTATCCCGCAGCAAGGCCAATCGGGTTGGGCAACGTCATTCCCGCCAGAGACACCTGCAACCTGTCGGATGTCACGGCTCGACCGTGCAGCGGCACCACACCGCGTGCCAGCGCCGCGATCGACAGGTCGTGCGCCCGTTCGGGGTCAATGCGGTGCAGCGCGGCAAGTCCCAGCTTTTCGACCACGCTCATGGCACGATCCCGGTGTCGTGACCCGCGTCGGTCAGGCCAATGGGTCGCGACCATTGCACATCCGCCAGCGTCAATGCCCGGTACAGATGCGGGAACAGCGCCCCGCCGCGCGACGGCTCCCACCGCAGATCGGGCGCCAGGGCGTCCGGATCGCATGACAGCAGGATCAGCCCGTCCTCATTCGCAAAATGCTTGGACAATGTCACCGACAGCTGCTGGGCCGTTGAAAAGTGGATATAGCCGTCGGCCAGATCGACGGGCGCCCCGAGGGTGCGGCCGTCCTGCTGCATCTGGGCCCATTCGGCCGCGCGAAATACCTTGAAGATCTGCATGGCGGCATTTGCCTCCGCCCGGGGCTGCGGGTCAAGACGTCATCGGCCTCCATGCCGCCCAGGGACCTGAAGGTTTGACCCCCCCCGTCGGCTGCGCCAAGCTGCCGGGGCCAACCAACAGGGCCACATAGGGAATCAGGGATGACACGACGCCTTCTTGCCGCCGCATCCGCCATCGCGCTGTTCGCAGGAACCGCGCAGGCCGAAACCGTTCTGCACATTCTTCACACGAATGACGTCCACAGCCGGATCGAGCCGATCAGCGACCGCGACAGCACATGCGATGCGGAACAGACCGCCGCGGGCGAATGCTTTGGCGGGATGGCCCGCATCGCCACCAAGATCAAGGAACTGCGCGACCGGATCACGGCCGAGGGCGGGAACGTTATCGTGCTGGATGCAGGCGATCAGTACCAGGGATCGTTGTTCTACACGACCTACAAGGGCACGGAGGTGGTCGAGTTCATGAACGCCATCGGATATGACGCGATGGCGGTCGGAAACCATGAGTTCGACGACGGACCCGAGGGTCTGGCGGTACTGACCGACGGCGTCGACTTTCCGGTCCTGTCCAGCAACATCGACGTTTCCCAGTCGAACGTGCTGGCCGACAAGGTCGCCAAGCACACCATCCTGGAGGTCGGCGACCACAAGATCGGCATCGTCTCGGCCCTGGCCATGGACACGCCTGAAACGGCGTCGCCCGGGCCTAATGTCATCTTTCAGGATGACGCCGACAGCCTTGCTGCGGCAGCGGCGGAACTGGCCGATCAGGGCGTCGACAAGGTCATCGCCCTGACCCATGTCGGCTATCTGCGCGATCTGGAACTGGCAGCCGAGGTGCCGGGGATCGATGCGGTTATCGGTGGCCACTCTCACACCCTGCTGGGTGACATGGAGGGCGCGACGGCGGCCTATCCCACCATGGTGGACGGGGCTGACGGCGCGAAGGTGCCGGTGGCGCAGGTCTATGCCTATGGCAAGTATCTGGGCCATCTGACGCTGACCTTCGATGATGCGGGCGTTCTGACGTCGGTCGAGGGCGAGCCCATTCTGCTGGACGCCTCGGTTCCCGAGGACGAGGCGATCGCTGCGCGCGTGGCCGAGATGGCCGAACCCATCGCCGCGCTGCGCGAGGAGGTGGTGGCCAGCACCTCGGCGCCGATCAACGGCGACCGGGACGTCTGTCGTGCGCGGGAATGCGAGATGGGCAATCTTGTGGCCGACGCCATGCTGGACCGCGTAGCGGATCAGGGCGTCACCATCGCCATCCAGAACGGTGGCGGACTGCGCGCGTCTATCGACGAAGGCGAGGTGACGATGGGCGAGGTCTATACCGTCCTGCCGTTCCAGAACGTCCTGTCGACCTTTCAGCTGACCGGTGCCGATATCGTCGCCGCACTGGAGAACGGCGCCAGCCAGTACGAGGAGGCCGCAGGCCGTTTCGCGCAGGTGGCAGGACTGAAATATACCGTCGATCCTGCTGCTGAATCGGGCGCGCGCATCAGCGAGGTGATGGTGCAACAGGATGGCGAATGGGTGCCCATCGATCCTGCGGCGACCTATGGCGTCGCCACCAACAACTACATGCGCGGGGGCGGCGACGGGTACGAGGTCTTCGCGACGGGCGGCCAGAACGCCTATGATTTCGGACCCGACCTGGCCGAAGTGGTGGCGGATTATCTGGGCGCGCGTCAGGAGGGCTATGCCCCCTATGTCGATGGCCGCATCACCGTGAAATGACGCCAAGGGGTGCCGGGCCGTGGGTCCGGCACCCCCTTTTTGCGGTCCGCGTGCTTGGCGCGGGCGCCGCCTTGCGCTAATCGGGCCGGATGCGAACGGGCTTTCCCCTCGCGCGGCCAGGCCAGCGCATCGGCATTCTGGGCGGGTCCTTCGATCCGGCCCATCAGGGGCACCTGCTGATCAGCCAGGTCGCCCTGCGCAGGCTGGGTCTTGACCGGGTCTGGTGGCTGGTCTCTCCCGGAAACCCGCTCAAGGCGCACGGCCCCGCGCCGTTGGCGACGCGCATGGCCGCCGCCCGTGCCAACGCCCGCGATCCCCGAATCCTTGTCACCGACATCGAGGCCAAGCTTGGCTTGCGCAAGACGGCGGATACCCTGCACGCGCTTGCGCGGCTTTATCCAGGGGTGCGGTTCGTCTGGCTGATGGGGTCCGACAACATGGTGCAGTTTCACCATTGGGACCGCTGGCGCGTAATCGCCGACCAGGTGCCCATTGCCGTGATGGCCCGGCCCGGATCGCGGCTGGCGGCGCGTCATGCCGTTGCGTCCACCATCCTGCGCCGCGCGCGCCTGCCGGAAGCGCGGGCCGCTTTGCTGGCACAGGCACGGCCGCCGGCCTGGGTGCTTTTGAACCTGCCGATGTCGGGCCTGTCCTCCACCGAACTGCGGAAAGGGCTGCGATGACGCTGAACCGACGCCGAATGCTGACCATGATTGCGGCCGCGACCCTGGCCCCCGGTACCTTATCCGCGCAAGGGCTGGACCTGCGCCCCCGGCCGCGACCTGTTCCGGAACCCGGCGATCTTGTCGTGCGGTCTGGTCTGCCCGGGCGGGTGGCCTTTGCGCTGACCGACGGGACCGAACCGCTGGCCCTGCGCCAGGCGGGGGCGCTGCTGGCGCCGGCGAGCACGATGAAGGCGATCACCGCGCTTTATGCGCTGGACCGGCTTGGCCCGGCCCATCGGTTCCGCACGCGGGTGATCAGGGCAGGGGACACGCTGATCCTGGCGGGCGGCGGCGACCCTGTGCTGACCACCGATGACCTGGCGCGTCTGGCCGACGATCTTGTCGGGCTGAAGACCCCAAGCCCCGCGCGCTTTGCGGTCTGGGGCGGCGCCTTGCCCGGCATCGCCGAAATCGCCCCCGAACAGGACGATCATCTGCCTTACAACCCCGCCATCTCGGGGCTGATGCTGAACTTCAACCGCGTCCATCTGGGCTGGACCCGCGTGGGCGTCGATCATCAGATCAGCGTCGAGGCGCGGGCGGCCGACAATTCCCCCCGCGCCTATACCGTCACCGCGATGCCGGGCGACCAGTCCGACCTGTTCTCCTATCACCATGATCTGGAACGCGAATATTGGACGGTGTCGCGCGCTGCGATGCGTCGAACGGGCAGCCGGTGGCTGCCGGTACGCCTGCCCGAACTTTATGCGGCGGACGTGTTCCAGACGCTGTGCCGCGCCCGCGGTCTGGTCCTGCCCGCGCCAGACGTCATCGACCGCCTGCCAGCGGGCCAGGACATCGCGCATCATGACAGCCCCCCGGTCGAGGCGCTGGTCCGCGACATGCTGGAATATTCCACGAACCTGACGGCCGAGGCGCTTGGACTGCATGCCAGCGGTGCGCCCGATCTGGTGCAGTCGGGACAGGCGATGCGCGGCTGGCTGGACGGGCTGGGGCAGGGGATGCGTCTTGCCGATCATTCGGGCCTGTCGGATGCCAGCCGGATCAGCCCCTATGCGATGACGCGCGTGCTGGCGGGGCCGGGGCGCGATCTGCTGTTGTCGCGCCTGATGCGGCGCAATCCGCTGGCCGATGACGACCACCTAGTCAACGCGCCGGTCGCGGCCAAGACCGGGACGCTGAACTTTGTGTCGAACCTGGCCGGATATGTCACCGGGACGTCGGGAACCGAAGGCGTGTTCACCATCTTTTGCGCCGATGCCGTGCGTCGCCGGGCCACCATCGGAGAGGAACTGCCCGCAGGGGTCAGCACCTGGACACGGCAGGCCAAGGCGCTGCAGGCCGATCTGCTGAACAGTTTCGCGGGTCGTCTGGCCTAGACGGTCATGTGGCGCACGCGGGCCGACAGCTCGATCGCCGCGGCGTGCAGGCGGCTGATGTTCAACTGGTCGCGGATCTCGGCCAGCATCATGACCTCGCCCTCGTACAGGCGTCCGTCGGCCGCGCCCACATCGCAGGCAAGCGCATAGGCCGTCTCATAGAGCTTCTCGGGCAGCGCGTCGCGGATCAGGCCGAACAGCGCGTCCACGCCATCCTCTTCGTCGAACAGCGTCATCACGGTCTGGCTGATCGGCCGGATGCGGTCGTCGTCATAGGCCGCAAAGACCGGCGCATGGTCGACCATCCGCTGGATCGCCACCAGTTCGGATGTGCGGATGGTGCTGTCCGAGCAGGACACCGCCACCATCACCGCGACAAGCGCATCGCAGGGGGACAGGGAAGGCAGGTCGATGGTCATGGCACACTCCGCTTCGTTCGGGTGCAAATTATTGACGATCTGCGGCGCTTTCAATAAGCGTTCCGGACCTCAACAGGAGATCCGACCATGACCACCCTGCGCGACGCCGCGATGCAATCGAAGGCCTGGCCGTTCGAAGAAGCGCGCCGGGTGCTGAAACGGTACGAGAAGCAGCCCCCCGAAAAGGGCTATGTCCTGTTCGAGACGGGCTATGGCCCCTCGGGCCTGCCCCATATCGGCACCTTCGGAGAGGTCGCGCGCACGACGATGATCCGCCGCGCCTTTCAGGAGATCAGCGACATCCCGACGCGGCTGATCTGTTTCTCGGACGATCTGGACGGCATGCGCAAGGTCCCCGAGAACGTCCCCGACCAGGAGATGCTGAAGGAGCACCTGCAGCTTCCCCTGACCTCGGTCCCCGATCCGTTCGGCGAATATGACAGCTTTGGCGGTCACAACAACGCCATGCTGCGCCGCTTTCTGGACACGTTCGGGTTCGACTACGAATTCGTCAGCGCGACCGAGTTCTACAAGTCCGGCCAGTTCGATGCGGTGCTGCTGCGCGCCGCCGAACGCTATGACGACATCATGGCGGTGATGCTGGCATCCCTGCGCGAAGAGCGTCAGCAGACCTATTCCTGCTTCCTGCCGATCAGCCCCAAGACGGGCCGCGTGCTGTATGTGCCGATCAAGCATGTCGACGCCAAGGCCGGGACCATCACGTTTGACGAGGACGGCGAGGAGATCACCCTGCCGGTCACCGGCGGCAATGTGAAGCTGCAGTGGAAGCCCGATTTCGGTGCACGTTGGGCCGCGCTGGACGTCGACTTCGAGATGTATGGCAAGGATCACAGCACCAACACGCCGATCTATGACCGCATCTGCGAGATCCTGGGCGGCAAAAAGCCCGAGCATTTCACCTATGAGCTGTTCCTGGATCAGGACGGCCAGAAGATCAGCAAATCCAAGGGCAACGGCCTGTCGATCGACGACTGGCTGACCTATGCGTCCACGGAAAGCCTGTCCTATTTCATGTATCTCAAGCCCAAGACGGCCAAGCGGATGCATCTGGACGTGATCCCAAAGGCGGTGGACGAATACCACCAGCAGCTGCGCGCCTTTCCCGACCAGACCCCCGAACAGCAGCTGGCGAACCCTGTCTGGCACATCCACGGCGGCAACGTGCCCGCGTCCGACATGGCGATCCCGTTCCAGATGCTGCTGAACCTGGCATCCGTCGCGGGCGCCGCGGACAAGGAGGGACTGTGGGGGTTCATCCGCCGCTATGCCCCCGAGGCCAGCCCCGAGACGCATCCCGGTCTGGATCAGGCTGCGGGCTTCGCACTGCGCTATTTCACCGATTTCGTGGCCCCCTCGCGCCAGTTCCGCGAACCCACCGAAGTCGAGCGTGCCGCGATGCAGGACCTGGCCGATCGCCTGGCCGCATGGGACCAGCCCGCCGACCCCGAGACGCTGCAGTCGATGGTCTTCGCCGTCGGCAAGGAGCACGGGTTCGAGCCGCTGCGCGACTGGTTCGCGGCCCTGTACCAGGTGCTGCTGGGCGCGGACCAGGGGCCCCGGTTCGGCGGCTTCATCGCGCTTTACGGCGTGGATGAGACCCGTGACCTGATCCGGGACGCGCTTGACGGCAAGCTGGTCCTGAACCACGGCTGACGTTGCGGACGGGGCCGTTGCAGCGCACGCTGCGTTCAGGCCCCGTTAACCTTTCATCAACTATTTCTGTCCGCATCACGGCGGGTCTTCCCGGACCCGCCCGCCATGCCGATACGGAAGGGATAGCCGATGAACATAGCGATCACCAACGGGCTTTTGCTGACCCCACCCGCCTTCAGGGCGGGCTTGGGCGTCTGGTCGCGCAGCGACGGCACATCGGGCAGTCCTACCTGGGCCGATGCGGGCAATGCCGGCATCGTTCCCGCCGACCAGGATTTCGGTCCCTGCTTCGAGGTCGTCAAGCAGCAGACCACGACCAGCCTGCGCTTCATGGGAGAGACGCCGATGATCCCCGGCGTCTATCTGCGCGTGTCGGCGCGGGTCAAGATCGTCGCCGGCCCGCTGGCCAGCGTGCGCATCGCGGGCTGGGCGGGCGACGGGTCGCGCAACGCGGTCGCGGGCCTGGTCACCGCGGGGACGACTGTCGCGCTGCGCAACTACGGCGAGGTGGTCGAGGTCAGCGCCATCGTCGGCGTCGGCAACCGGCCGGGCGTCGATCTGCCGTGGGGCACGCGCGCGGTCTATGGGCATTTCGGTCTGGACCTGGTGGGCGCCAATGGCGGGGCGTTCCGGGTTGAATCGATCCGTATCGACGATATCACCGCGGCGTTCGTGCCGTCGTTGCTGGACTGGGTGGACGTGCGCGATTTCGGCGCGGTCGGCGATGGCGTCACGAACGACCGGGCTGCGTTCCTGGCGGCGGACCAGGCGGCGGCGGGCGGATCGATCGTGGTGCCCGCAGGGACGTTCTTCATTTCGGGCGACCTGTCGATCAACAGCCGCATCCGTTTCAAGGGCCGCCTCATCACCCCGCCCTCGACACGCGTGTCGCTGCTGCGCAGCTTTGATTTTCCGACCTATGCGGACGCCTTCGGCGACGAGACGCTTGGCATGAAAAAGGCGCTGCAGGCGCTGCTGGGCTATACCGACCACATCTCTCTGGACCTTGGCGGGCGCCGCGTGGACCTGGGCGAACCGCTGATGCTGGCCGAACTGGCGCCCACGCTGGAGGGGTTCGCGAACCGCCGGGTGATCCAGAACGGCTCGATCCAGGCAAAGCCCGGCCCCGCATGGCAGACCGGCCGCGCGACCAGCCCCGGCACGTACAACCCGGCCCAGCCCTATCTGCTGAGCAACGTCGCCAATGTCGCGGCCATCGAGGTCGGCAGCCGCATCATCGGCAGCGGCGTCGGCCGCGAGGTCTATGTGAACGCCAAGAACGTCGCCCAGGGCACGCTGACCCTGTCGCAGCCGCTTTATGGCGGCGCGGGGACGCGGCAGTACAGTTTTGAACGCTATCGCTATCTGTTCGACTTTTCGGGCGTGCGCGAACTGAGCCGCCTGAACTTCTCCAAGGTCGATTTCGGCTGCGACCGCATCTCCAGTGGCGTGATGCTGCCCCAGCAGGGAGAGATGATCCAGTTCGCCGATTGCTACTTCACCCGTCCGATGGACCGGGCGATCACCTCGATCGGGCGCGGCTGCCAGGACCTGCTGGTCGACAACTGCCAGTTCATCTCGAACGACCTCGACCTGCCGGCGCAACAGCGCACCACGGTCGCGATCAACGTGAACGCCAACGACATCAAGATCCGCAACAACCGCTTCGTGCGGTTCGCGCATTTCATGGTGGCGAACGGCGGCGGCCACATCATCAGCGGCAACCACTGGTTCCAGGGCGACGGGTCGGGGCAGGGGCTGCGCTATGCGGGCCTGGTGCTGACCCAGCCCAACGTGCAGACGACGGTGTCGGGCAACTATATCGACAACGCCTCGATCGAATGGACCAACGAACACAGCGCCATCCCGAACTTCACTGGGTCCGAGTTCAGCTTTGGCGGCCTGACCCTGACGGGCAACACCTTCCTGTGTTCGAACACCGTTGCGTGGTTCACCTGGATCACCGTCAAGCCCTATGGCTCGGGGCATTTCATCCAGGGGCTGAACGTCGTGGGGAACGTCTTCAAGGCGCTTTACGGCAACGTGGAGCGGATCGACCGGGTCGACACCTCGATCGCCGACCTGAACTACAACAGCATGCGTAACCTGCAGTTCGAGGCCAACACCTTCAACGGCATCAACACCTATGTGTCGAACCCGCTGATGATCCAGCTGACCCAGAACACCGCCACGGCGACCTGGACCACGCCGGTCCTGACCGGCCTGCCATTCCAGGGCTGGGCGCGGTCCGTCCAGTCCGTCGTGACCGAGGTCGCGCTGCAGTCGACCAGCGGCGCCCGTGTCGATGCGACGCCGACGGTCGTGCCGGATTCGGGCACGTCAAAGCGCCAGATCCGGCTGACCTGGTCACAGCCCCTGCGCGGCCGGGTCTGCATCTATGCGCGGATGGATCGCCCGCAATAGCACGATCATGCTGTTGACAGGCGCCTTGGGCCGGGGGCAACCTCGGCCCAAGGCCATGTTTGGAGGATCCATGGGCTATCGCCCCGCCTTTCTGGATCTTTCATTCGATCTCAAGGACCTGCAGGCAGGACTTACGGTCGCCATCGTGGCGCTGCCGCTGTCTCTGGCGATCGCCATCGCCAGTGGCGTCGGTCCCGACCGCGGGCTGGTCACGGCCATCGTTGGCGGGTTTCTGGTCAGCGCCATGGGCGGGTCACGCCACCAGATCGGCGGCCCGGCGGGCGCGTTCATCGTGCTGGTCGCGGGCTGCGTCGCGGCGATCGGCATCGACGGCCTGATCGTGGCCACGATGCTGTCCGGTGCCATGCTGGCGGTGCTGGGCCTGCTGCGTCTTGGCGGCACGATGCGACTGGTGCCCTATCCGGTGATCCTGGGGTTCACTGCCGGGATTGCGGTGATCATCGCCGCAAGCCAGCTGCGCGACCTGTTGGGCCTGACGCTGTCCGTGCCCGAACCTGCCGCGCTGCTGCCCAAGCTGTCCGCCCTGTGGCAGGCCCGTGCCACGGCTGATCCGCAGGTCATCGGCGTCGCGCTGACCGCGGTCGCGGTGATCGTGTTCGCACAGCGCCTGGCGCCCCGACTGCCGGCGCTGCTGCTGGGGATCGTCGCCGCCACCCTTGCCGCACAGGTGCTGGACGCGCCATCGGTCTTTGATCGCTTCGGCGCGCTGCCGGCCGGTCTGCCGATGCCGATGCTGCCCGCGCTGGACTGGGCGTCCGTTCAGGCGGCGCTGCCCTTCGCGGTGGGCTTCACCTTGCTGGGGGCGATCGAGTCGCTCCTGTCGGCGATGGTCGCCGACCAGATGGCCGGGACCCGCATGCGTCCCGATGACGAGCTGATCGGGCAGGGGCTTGCCAATATCGGGGCGGGTCTGTTCGGCGGCTTTTGCGTCACCGGCACCATCGCGCGGACGGCGACCAACGTGAAGGCCGGCAGCCGCGGCCCGGCATCGGGGATGATCCACGCCGCGCTGCTGCTGGGCTTCCTGATCGTCGCCGCGCCGCTGGTCGGGGCCATTCCCCTGGCCGGCCTGGCGGGGCTTCTGATGGTCGTCGCTTGGAAAATGATCGAATGGCACGCGATGATCAGCCTGACCCGCATCGACCGGGCCGAGGCGGGGGTGATGGTCGCGACCTTCCTGGGCGTGATCCTGCATGATCTGACGACCGGCATCCTGATCGGCATGGCGCTGACCGGGATGCTGTTCATCGCGCGGATGTCGCGCGAGGGGACCGCCCATGCTCCCGCAACCGACCCCGATGGCCCGGCGGACCGGATGGTGATCCATCTGTCCGGGCCGGTCTTCTTCGGCTCCGTCGCGCGGATCGAGGGGGCGCTGGCCCGGATCGACGCGCATCCCCGCCTGCTGCTTCTGGACATGTCACAGGTCATGCTGATCGACCGAAGTGGCGCCCAGATGATCCGCGACCTGTCCGACCGGCTGGCGCGCCGCGGAACCCGGGTCGTGGCGGTTCATGCGCGGCCGGTGCTGCGGGCGGGACTGCATGGCAGCGTCACGGTTGCGGACGACCCTGCCCGTTTGTGAAGCATTGACAGGATCGGTGATCCTCAAGTCAATTCATTTACAAAATTTCCGTTTATAAAAAACAAGTTAACTTGTTCCCTCATCTGTGATTAACATGGTGGCGACGCAGCGTTGCGCCCACACCCTGACAGGGGTCGTCGCGGCCGGGCTGCAGCATGGCGACGACGAGGGGGAAAGTCATGACCGCTGAAAACATTCGCAAACACGCCATTCCGGCCGGCCTGGAGGACGCTCATGCCGGCCCCGAGGACTATGCGCGGCTGTATGACGAATCGATCCGCGACCCGCAGGGCTTCTGGTCCCGCGAGGGGCAGCGGCTGGACTGGATGACGCCCTATACCAAGGTCAAGAACACCGACTTCACCCTGGGGCAGGTCAGCATCAAGTGGTTCGAGGACGGGGTCCTGAACGCCTCGGTCAACTGCATCGATCGCCACCTGCCGACCCGTGCCAACCAGACCGCGATCATCTTCGAACCCGACGATCCGCAGACGCCCGCCCAGCACATCACCTATGCTCAGCTGTCCGAAAAGGTGAACCGGTTCGCGAACGTCCTGCTGAGCCAGGGCGTGATGCGCGGCGACCGCGTGGTGATCTATCTGCCGATGATCCCCGAGGCCGCCTATGCGATGCTGGCCTGTGCGCGCATCGGGGCGATCCATTCGATCGTCTTCGCGGGCTTTTCGCCCGATGCGCTGGCCAACCGGATCAACGACAGCGGCGCCAAGGTTCTGGTCACCGCCGACACCGCGCCGCGTGGCGGCCGGCGCACGAACCTGAAATCGAACGCCGACGCGGCGCTGCTGCATTGTTCGGACAAGGTGCGCTGCCTTGTGGTCAAGCATACCGGCGACCAGACCACCTGGGTCGAGGGACGCGACATCGACGTCAAGGCGCAGATGGAGCAGGTCGCCCCCGACTGTCCGCCCCGCCCCATGGGCGCCGAGGATCCGCTGTTCATCCTGTATACGTCGGGATCGACCGGCAAGCCGAAGGGCGTCGTGCATACGACCGGCGGCTATCTGGTCTATGCCGCGATGACGCATCAGTACACGTTCGACTACAAGGACGGCGACGTCTTCTGGTGCACGGCGGATGTGGGCTGGGTCACCGGCCACAGCTATATCGTCTATGGCCCGCTGGCCAACGGCGCCACGACCGTGATGTTCGAGGGTGTCCCGACCTGGCCCGACGCCGGACGCTTCTGGCAGGTCTGCGCCAAGCACAAGGTCACCCAGTTCTATACCGCACCGACCGCCATCCGCGCGCTGATGGCCAAGGGGCCCGAGCCGGTCGAGGCACATGATCTGTCGTCGCTGCGCATCCTGGGTACCGTCGGAGAGCCGATCAACCCCGAGGCCTGGAACTGGTACAACGAACATGTCGGCAAGGGCCGCTGCCCCATCGTCGACACCTGGTGGCAGACCGAGACCGGCGGCCACCTGATCACGCCGCTGCCCGGTGCGATCGAGACGAAGCCCGGATCGGCCACGGTGCCGTTCTTCGGCGTGGTCCCGGTTATCCTGGATGCGGCCTCGGCCGAGGTGCAGCAGGGCAACCCGGCCGAGGGCGTGCTGTGCATCGGCGACAGCTGGCCCGGCCAGATGCGGACCCTGTGGGGCGATCACGCCCGCTTCGAGGAGGCGTATTTCCAGCAGTATCCCGGCTATTATTTCACCGGCGACGGATGCCGGCGGGACGAGGACGGCTATTACTGGATCACCGGCCGCGTCGATGACGTCATCAACGTCAGCGGCCACCGCATGGGCACGGCCGAGGTCGAATCCGCACTGGTCGCCCATGAGAAGGTCGCCGAGGCCGCGGTCGTGGGCTATCCGCACCCGATGAAGGGGCAGGGCATCTATGCCTATGTCACGCTTATGAACGGCGTGGACCCCTCGGAGGAGCTGCGCGCCGACCTGGAGAAATGGGTCCGCACCGAGATCGGCCCGATTGCCAAGCCGGACCTGATCCAGTGGGCGCCGGGCCTGCCCAAGACGCGGTCGGGCAAGATCATGCGCCGCATTCTGCGCAAGATCGCGGAAAACGACCACGGCACCCTGGGCGACACCTCGACCCTGGCCGAACCCGAGGTCGTGGACGATCTGATCGCCAACCGCATGAACCGCGGCTGACGACCGGCCGGGGGCCTTGGCGTCCCCGCAAACCTGCCCGCGCCCATCGCCGGGGACGGGCTTGGAAGAACACTAGGGCGGAGTGACAGACATGTCTGAACAGGGAGGGACCTAGGGACATGAGTGACAGACAATCCTCGAATGCCTATTGGCAGGCCAATCTACGCATCATCTACATCTGCCTCGCGATCTGGGCGCTGGTGTCCTACGGCTTCGGCATCATCCTGCGGCCGCTGCTGTCGGGCATTTCGGTGGGCGGAACGGATCTGGGATTCTGGTTCGCGCAACAGGGGTCGATCCTGTGCTTCATCGCGCTGATCTTCTTCTACACCTGGCGCATGAACCGCCTTGACGCCGAACACGGCGTGGACGAGTGAGGACCCAGCCATGAGCCAATTCACCCTGAACCTGCTGGTCATCTGCGCCTCGTTCGCGCTGTATATCGGCATCGCCATCTATTGCCGGGCGAAATCCACGGCCGAATTCTATGCCGCCAACCGTGGCGTCGGACCGGTCATGAACGGCATGGCGACGGCCGCCGACTGGATGTCGGCCGCATCCTTCATCTCGATGGCGGGCCTGATCGCCTTCACGGGCTATGACAACTCGACCTACCTGATGGGCTGGACGGGCGGCTACGTGCTGCTGGCCCTGCTGCTGGCGCCCTATCTGCGCAAGTTCGGCAAGTTCACCGTGCCGGAATTCATCGGCGACCGCTTCTATTCGCGCACCGCGCGGATCATCGGCGTGATCTGCCTGCTGATCGTCTCGATCACCTACGTCATCGGCCAGATGACCGGCGTGGGCGTCACCTTCTCGCGCTATCTCGAGGTGTCGAACGCGACCGGCCTGTGGATCGGCGCGGCGCTGGTGTTCTGCTATGCCGTTCTTGGCGGCATGAAGGGCATCACCTACACGCAGGTCGCGCAGTACGTCGTGCTGATCATCGCCTACACGATCCCGGCGGTGTTCATCTCGCTGCAGCTGACGGGCAACTTCCTGCCGCCCCTGGGCCTGTTCGGCACCCATGAGGGATCGGGCGTGGCGTTCCTGGCGCAGCTGGACGGTCTGGTGACCGACCTGGGCTTCCGCGCCTATACCGAGCACCACAACTCGACCCTGGACATGGTCCTGTTCACGATGGCGCTGATGATCGGCACCGCGGGTCTGCCGCACGTGATCATCCGCTTCTTCACCGTGCCCAAGGTCTCCGATGCCCGCAAGTCGGCAGGCTGGGCGCTGGTCTTCATCGCGCTTCTCTATACCGTCGCTCCGGCGGTGGGTTCGATGGCGCGCTTCAACCTGACCGCGACCATGTGGCCGGGCGCCGCGCAGGGCGAGACCTTCAGCCAGCCCGCCGTGTCGCTGGCCGACATCGAGACCAGCGAGGACCTGGCCTGGATGCGCAACTGGCAGACCACCGGCCTGCTGAACTGGGAGGACAAGAACGGCGACGGCCTGATCCAGTACTACAACGACGGTGCCGCCGCACAGGCGACCGCGCTGGCCGCGGCCCGCACCAGCGGCGACCAGGCGGCGATCGACGCGGCCCAGGCCGCCTATGACGCCCGTCTGGCCGAGACCCATGCCGCCCTGCCGGGCGCCCCCGCGGCCGAGCAGAACTGGGTCGGGAACGAGCTGACCACCGTGAACAACGACATCATGGTGCTGGCCAACCCCGAAATCGCCAACCTGCCGGGCTGGGTCATCGCCATCGTCGCCGCCGGCGGCCTGGCCGCCGCCCTGTCGACCGCGGCGGGTCTGTTGCTGGCGATCTCGGGCGCCGTGTCCCACGACCTGATCAAGGGCACGCTGCGCCCGAACATCAGCGAAAAGGGCGAACTGATGGCCGCGCGCGTCTCGATGGCGCTGTCGATCCTGGTCGCGACCCTGCTGGGCCTGAACCCGCCGGGCTTTGCGGCCCAGACCGTGGCACTGGCCTTCGGCCTTGCCGCCAGCTCGATCTTCCCGGTGCTGATGATGGGGATCTTCTCCAAGCGTGTCGGCAAGGAAGGCGCGATCGCCGGCATGATCGCGGGCATGCTGTCCACGATCCTCTACATCTTCGCCTACAAGGGCTGGTTCTTCATCGCGGGCACCAACATGTTCCCCGATACGCCCGACGCCTGGCTGTTCGGCATCTCGCCGGCATCCTTCGGCACCGTGGGCGCGGTGATCAACTTTGCGGTCGCCTTCGGCGTCTCGGCCGTCAGCAAGCGTCCCCCCGCCCATGTGCAGGAACTGGTCGAATCGATCCGTGTCCCGCGCGGCGCGGGCGGTGCCGTCGCGCACTGATCATCCTGCCGCGTCCCCGACCGGGGGCGCGGCACCCTCCTTCCCACAAGGTCACCCCGGATGCCCGACAGCATTGTCGATTTCATCGCCACCGTGCACCCCTATGACAGCCTGAAGCGGGACGAGCTGGCGCGCGTCGCCACCTCCTTCAGCCGCAGGACATTCGCCCCCGGCGACCTGATCTATCAGTTCGGAGACCGCCTGCCGGGCCTGTACCTGATCGAAAGCGGCCAGGTCGCGGTCACCGACCGCAACGGCGACAGCGTATCCCAGCTGGGACCACGCAATTCCTTCGGCGAACGCGGCCTGCTGCGCGACGGCGTGGCGGTCACGTCGGCGCGGGTCATGGACCGGCCGGCGGTGATCCTTATGTTGCCCCGGGCAGAGGTGACGCGCCTGATCGCCGACCATCGCGCAGTCGCCCGGTTCTTCGACCGGGGAAGGGGGCCCTCCGACCGCGGGGGCGACCTGGCCCGGCTCAAGGTGGGGGAGCTGCTGTCGGGCAAACCCGTCAGCTGCACCCCCGAGACCCCGATCATCGAGGCCGCCCGCCAGATGCGCGACGCCCGCGTCAGCAGCTTGGGCATCACCCAAGGCGGCCGCCTGATCGGGCTGGTCACCATCCGCGACATGTCGAACCGCGTCGTGGCCGAAGGGCGTGACATGCGTCAGCCGGTCAGCGCCGTGATGACGCCCGACCCGGTGACCTTGGCCCCCACGGCCCTGGGCTATGACGTGCTGAACATCATGCTGGAACGGCGCATCGCGCATCTGCCGGTGGTCGATGACGGCCGTTTCGTCGGCATGATCAGCCAGACCGACCTGACGCGGGTCCAGGCGATTTCCGCCGCGGGGCTGATCCGACAGGTCGCCAAGGCGCGCGACACCGCACAGATGGCCGCCATCACGGCCCGCATTCCCGAACTGCTGACGCAGCTGGTTCAGGCCCGCCAGCGGCACGAGATCATCACTCGCATGATCACCGACATCGCCGACGCGGTCACGCGCCGCCTGCTGGACCTGACGGCCGCCGACCTTGGGCCTGCGCCCGCCGCCTGGTGCTGGGCCGCCTGCGGCAGCCAGGGCCGCCAGGAACAGACCGGCACCAGCGATCAGGACAACTGCCTGATCCTAGCACCCGGCGCCGATCCGAAGGACCCGTGGTTCACCACCTTGGCGCGGCGGGTCAGCGATGGGCTGCATGCCTGCGGCTATGTGCATTGCCCGGGCGACATGATGGCGACCAACCCGCGCTGGTGTCAGCCGCTGGACGTCTGGCAGGGCTATTTCCGCGACTGGATGACCCATCCCAGCCCTGAGGCGCAGATGCTGGCCTCGGTCATGTTCGACCTGCGCGCCATCGGCGGCGACGTCACGTTGTTGGGCGACCTGCAGGACGGGACCCTGGACGCGGCCTCGAAGAATTCGATTTTCATTGCGCATATGGTTGGAAATTCACTGAAACATCGGCCTCCGCTTGGCCTGATCGGCGGCTTTGCCACGATCCGGTCCGGAGAGCATCGCCACCATATCGACATGAAGCATAACGGCGTCGTCCCGGTGACCGATCTGGCGCGGGTCTATGCCCTGCAGGGACGCATCGGCGCGGTCAACACACGTGCCCGGCTGGAGGAGGGCGAGGCGCGGGGCGTGATCTCGGCCACGGGCGGGCGCGACCTGATCGCGGCCTATGACATGATCCAGACCGTGCGGCTTGAGAATCAGGCGCATCTGGTCAGGGCGGGGCGCAGGCCCGACAATTACCTCTCGCCGGCGGATCTGTCGGATTTCGAACGCAGCCACCTGCGCGACGCCTTCGTCGTCGTGCGCGGAATGCAGTCGGCGGTGGGACATGGCAAGGGGATGCTGGGATGACAGGGATCGGAAGCGATCTGATCGGGGTGATCGCCGCGGCGGTCGGGGCGGCGGCGGTGCTGTATGCCGGGATGCATCTGGCGCGCAAGCTGGGTCTGTCGCCCGCCGCCTGGCTGCTGCCGGCGGGCATCGGGCTGTCGATGGTCGCCTATTCGGTGTGGAACGACTATGCGTGGTTCGACCGCGCGCAGGCCAGCCTGCCTGCCGGTTCGCAGGTACTGGTCGTGGGGCATGACAGCCAGCCCTGGGCGCCCTGGACCTATCTGTTCCCGGTCGAGACGCGGTTTGCGGCCTTGGACCCCGCGCAGATCACGCAGGGCGCGGACGGCACGCGCCGTGCGCCGATCATGCTGGTGGAACGCCGCGGCCAGACCGTGATCGTGCCGCAGGACTTCGACTGCGCGGGCGCGCGGATCCGTCCGGGACGTGCCGACTGGATGCCCGCGGGCGATGATGCGGCCTTTGCCACCGTCTGCCCGGATGGAGGGACCAATGGCTGACATCCTGGTCATCGAGGATGAGGACAACATCGCCACCGCGCTTGATTTCCTGCTGACCCGCGACGGCCATCGCCATGACCGCATCGCCACGGGCCGCGGCGCCGTGGATCGCATCCGCCAGACGCGGCCGGACCTGGTCCTGCTGGACGTGATGCTGCCCGAGGTATCGGGGTATCAGATCGTCCAGGACGTGCGCGCCGATCCCGACCTGGCGGGGGTGCGGGTGCTGATGATGACCGCGCGCGGCTCCGTGGTCGAGCGGCGCAAGGGACTGGCGCTCGGCGCCGACGGCTTTATCACAAAGCCCTTCGAATTGGCCGAGTTGCGGGCCGAGATGGCCCGTCTGCTGTCCTGATGCGCCGGCGCATCCTGATGCTGTTCCTGGCCGCGCTGGTCGCGGCGCTGGTCCTGGCGGGGTTGGCGCTGTGGCGGGTGGTGCAGGGCGGGCAGGATGCGGTGATCCAGGCCGCGATGATCGCGGGCCTTGGCCTGCTAGGGCTGATGACCGCACTGTGGTTCCTGTTCGACCGGCACCTGGCCCGGCCGCTGGAATCGCTGGCCGGGGCGTTGCGGACCGGGCGAGTTCCCGACCTGGCGCAGGCCCGTCACCTTGCCGATCTGGGCCCGGCCGCCCGGGACGCGGCCTTGGCGCGCGAACGGTCCGATCAGGCGCTGGCGCAGGCGCTGCAGGATCACGCCGCCGAAACCCTGCGCGAAAAGGCCAGCCTGGAGGCGATCCTGGCCGATTTCGGCGCGGGCGCGGTCATGGCCGACGCACGGGGGCGGGTGGTCTTCTATAACGCCAGCGCGGCGCGGCTGCTGCCGGGACTGGCGTTGGACCGTGCGCTGGACACGCTTTTGACGTCGGGCGCGTTGCGGGCGGCACAGATGCGGCTGTCGGCGGGGGCCGCCGCGACGGACCTGACCTGCCTGACGGTCGGCGGTGTCCGCTTGTCGGGTCGGTTGCGCGCGATTGACGATGGGCTGCTGCTGATCCTGCGCGATGGCGTGGTCCAACGCCCCGCGCCTCGCGACACGCTTGAGGCGCTGCGCCGCCATGCCTCCACCCTGGTTCCGATGCTGGACGCGCTGGACGGGCCGATCCCGCCCGCGCTGGCTCAGGCGATCCGCGCAGAGGGGCAGGGCTTGGCCAACGCCACCCGCAGCCTGTCCCAGATCATGGCCAGCGATGCGCCCGCCACGGTGGCTGCGCTGACGGAACTGGCCGCGGGGCTGGAGGCCGCGGATCTGCCGCCGCTGGCGTTCCGTGCAGAGGCGGCCAGCCTGAACGCCCTGCTGCTGCTGCTGGACGCCAAGCTGCGCGCCCTGGGGCACACCCCGGTGCTGTCGGTCCGGCCGGACCCCGACGACCAGATGCGGCTGGTGCTGGATTGGCGCGGGTCGCCGGTGCCTATCGACCTGCTGGAGGGTTGGCTGACCGCCGCCCCCGATCCCGGCCAGCCCGATGTGACGGGGGCGGAGATATTGGCCCGCCACGGCACCGGCATCTGGCCGGAAACGGACGGCGCAAGGGCGCGGCTGGTCATGCCGCTGGCCTTGGCGCAGGGCGTCGCGGACGGATCGGGCGTGACCTATGATTTCGCCTTGGCGACGCGGGGGGCGGCGTCGTCGCGGCTGGCGGACCTGACCTGCGTGGTCTTCGACACCGAGACCACGGGACTGACCGATCGCGACCGGATCGTCCAGATCGCCGGTCTGCGCCTGGCGCGCGGCCGCCTGACCGGGGAACGGTTCGAGACGCTGGTGAACCCCGGCTGTTCCATTCCCCCGGCCTCGACCGCGATCCATCACATCACCGACGCAATGGTGGCCGACGCCCCGGATCTGACCGCGGCGCTGACGGCGTTCCGGCATTTCTGCGACGACAGCGTGCTGATCGCGCATAACGCGCCCTTCGATATGGGCTTTCTGCGGCGCGCCGAGGCGCAGACCGGCACGCGGTTCGACAACCGGGTGCTGGACACGGTGCTGCTGTCGGCGATGGTCTGGGGTCAGTCAGAGGTCCATACGCTGGATGCGCTGACCGAGCGTCTTGGCATCGCCATTCCGCCCGAAGCCCGGCATACCGCGATGGGCGACACCATCGCCACCGCGCAGGCCTATCTGGCGCTCATCCCCGCGCTGGAGGCCAAGGGCATCACCCGGTTCGAGGAGGTTGTGGCCAAGGCCCGCGACCACCGCGCGCTGATCGCCGACGCGAACCGCTAGAGCGTTTCTGCAAAACCCGGAATCATGGGATTTTCATAGGGGTCTGCTTGTGATTCATCCTTTCTAGG
>NZ_VDDD01000070.1 GCF_006151785.1 Paracoccus marcusii | reverse complement strand
CGTCCGCGTGGCATGAAACTGAATGGGAAAGGGGCACTCACAACTCAGGCCGACTTTCTGCAACAACGCCGGTAGGCGTGGTGGACGCATACGCCAACAGGGTGAGATGAACGGACCCGTGCGACCCAACTGAGCTTGCAGACCCGCATTGATTACAAACGCAAGATATCATTAGCAATGGCTTCGGGGGCAATGCCTCGGCCTTCGATGGTGATCCTGTTTTCGTTTGCGAAATCGATGACCACGCCCAGGGCAGTCTTATGGACGTCCTTGATAGAGAACCGGGGCACCGACCGCGGCAGCACTGTGTCACCGATCATAAGGCGATCGATCCCGATCTGATATCCGGCGATCCTTTTACCTCCGTTGCCTGTGTGGAAAGCGAACGTGTCGACACCGGCGCCGCCAGCAAGAAGGTCATATTCTTGGCAGCCGATCAGGGTCTAGTTTCCGCCGCCCTCCTGCAAGGTGTCGGCGCCCCAGCCTCTCATCAAGCTATCACCGTCTGCTAGGCTGTCATTTCCGCAACCGCCGATCAGCGTGTTCGGCCCGGCGCAACCACTTAATGTGTCGCAGCCGCCTCCTCTCCAAAGCAGGTCGTAGCCCGAAGCCCCGTTGATACTGTTATTTGCGCGCGGGTCGAGCGTGACGCCGCCCTGCCAAAACCGATAGGCATTCGCCGCGGTCATTCACGATACATTTAGTGCAGGTCAGGCAGGGTTCTTTGGGAGGAGCAACGGTCTAGCCAGCAATTTGACGACGCAGTTGTCTCCCGTGGAACCAATCCGCATCGCAGTGAGCCTAACACTCGTAAATGTTGTGCGTGCTCGGGTATGGGTTTGAGTTGTGCCTAAAGGCGAGGCCATTTTTCCGTTGATTGAGAGCTGCGGCTTCTTTTGCTCGGGCTTTGACCGCGGCAGTTCGTCGATCCTGCATAGTATAACACCCATTAGTGGCTGTTCAGGCGCCAAGCCCAGCTGCGCCGCCCGCGTTCTGTAGATGCCGATCTCTCCACGGGCAGCGCAAATGTGGCACTTCCGCATTTCAGTTTGCTGACGCCAAGCATCGACACGGTCCACGAAGCGAAAATGGAACACAACTGCGTCGATCACCGTTCCTTATGCAATCAAGGGAACATGCCAATGGTTCAGGCACAGTCTGTAGCATTAACTGTCCTTATTGCCTTATGCTCTGCAGAAGCTGTTGTATCCGTTACACGGGAACAGCTGTGGACCGGCGAGACATCAAGCTTCTATGCGCCCAATGGCAGCTTTGGCGCGCCAGTGCATTCTGCTTCTGAAGCCGTCTATCACGGAAAAACAGCAATTGGGCCAAACCGTATTCAACAAGCAACGGCTGATCCTGAAGAGTCCGGCTTTGATAACAGCGGTCTGACACTCGAGGTCGCCATCGCTCCTCTACCACGTCCTGCCGAGGTAATGACATTTCGTCCTGCCCCTAGACCTGCAACCCCCGCCGAGATCGTCAGGGGAGCTGCAATCCCTCCACCTCCACCATCCTTGCGCAACGCCAGCGATCTTTCCTGCATTGCCGTCGCGATCTATCATGAGGCACGTGATCAAGAAGAATTCGGGCAGCGCGCGGTAGCCTCCGTCATCCTGCAACGGGCTGCAATTCCTCACCGGTGGGGAGATAGTGCATGCGAAAACGTTGTTCCGACGCAGTTCAGTTTTATGACATCACGCTATGAATATCCCAAAATCGAAGATACTGATTCTTGGAGAAAAGCGGTGAGCATTGCAGCAGAAGTTCTCGTGAATGGCCCGCTGCCGGAACTGCATGGGGCAGATCACTATCACACCACCGCCGTGTCGCCCAAATGGGCTCCCAAAATGGTTCGGATCCGGTCAATTGACGATCACATATTCTATGTGGACCTTTACTCATATTCAGCTCTTTAAGGCATTTGTCCGGTTTTCTGCGCCTGTATAACACCGCTTCCGTGCGACTTGTCATGAGCGCACCTTCGGCATCCATGACAGTTCGAGGTAAGGTCGTGTCTGCCGTATGAAGGTGGTATATCGATCATTGCCACGCTCATTGCCACGATCATTGTTGAGAGTATCGCCACAGAAAGTAACCATGGATGATTTCCCAATGCTGATTTTGACCGGTGCGGCACTGGTGCTTGTCGCGTTCTACGATTTCTTACGCACGACAATCAGTCTTAGCGGAACAGGGTTTCTCAGCCGTGCCGTTGCTGAAGGACTCTGGCGCTTGGGATCAAAGTTGACCTTGGTTTTGGAACAAATGACTGGGGTTTCCATCCGTGGATTATTGGGGCCTGTTATCCTGTTGGCAGTTGCAGGAACCTGGGTACTGCTTCACCTCTGCGGCTATGTGCTGATCCTGCGCGGCGGCCTCTCCCTGGTGCAGACCGATACTGGGGAACCGGCCACATGGGTACAAACAGTGGCATTTGCAGGTTCGACGCTTTCCACCTTAGGAGCTTCGACGGTCCAGGTAACCGGTGGATGGTGGGATATCCTGTCGATGGTTGCCGCCATGAATGGGATGATCCTGCTAACACTGGCTGTCAGCTTTCTCCTGAACATCCTTCAAACCACGAACAGCGCCCGAACATTTGCCAGTCGTTTTCACGCTATAAAAGCAAGAGAGCCAGACGGTGATATATCAAGTCGACTTGAAGGGCTTGGCAGCGATCTCACCAGTGTGGTTGTCATGCTGACCGCGTCCCCTCTGCCGAGATTTTTTGTACCCAGTGACTCTACCATGGATTTTCCCAAGACAGTCGTCGAGCTATGCAATTTGATCGAGACTGGCACACTTGCCACCACATCCGAAATCGCAGCCGCCATCAGGCTCTTGGGGCGGCATTTAGGAACTTCGCTCGACCAGAACGAGGTCGTGGCAGCCCGTATGTGGGCCGTGCGTCATACAATTCCGCAAACGAATAGAACGTGATATGTAAAGGTCTGCCTGCGGCAAATGCGGGCTCTCCCGCTGTGCTGTACTGTATTTAGTAGACTTGTTTAAGCGGCGCTTGAGTGAGGTAGAAGTCTCGACGACCTGACGCTCTTTCGCCGACAGCTCGTGCTCTGCCCCCTGGAAACTGGACCGTTTGAAGCTGGAGTTTTCGGTTAACCTTCCCTGGCTGGGAGAGGAGCGGAGAACGATGAAAGCATCGAGGTTCACGGAGGCGCAAAAAGCGTTTGTCCTGAAGCAGGGCCGTCACCACGCCCATCGCGATGGCAGGCGTGACGAAGACGTTGATGCGGCCCGAAAAGACAAAGACGTTACCGGTGACCCACCACACCAGGCGGGTGACGCTGGCGATGATCAGCGGCTTGGACGATGCCGTCAGGATCCCGGTGGCGATCTGCCCGCGGGCGTGATGGCGCAGCACCTTGAGCGTGCGGTGCACGATCCAGCTGAGCAGCACCGCAGCCGCGATCAGGATGGGCAGGCCGATCCATTCCCATCGCATCAGGCCACCAAGCGTCTTTTCCCGCATGCTTGGTGGCAGCGTGTGCGGCGGCGTAACGGCGCATCAGGCGCGGTTCCGCGACCTGCGCGCGGTGCCGGGAATGAGAAGTGGCGTGTCGGGACGACGATGCATGGGTGGGCCTTTCCTTGTGTTCTGGGCCCGTGATCGAGCAGGGGTCCAACAAGGGGATGGCGTGAATGTTCCAGCCCTTTGCCTCATCGCCCCCGACGGCAGGTCACGTCACCCACGGCACGGCAGCGGCACCCCCGGTCGTGACAGCAGTCGGGGACAGGCCGGGCAGCCACACAGGTCACCCGTTTATGTCCGATCGTCGGCGGCGGCGGAACGGTGCGACCGGGCAACGGTCGGGCAGGGCATCGATCGCGCAAGGAACCCCGGTCGCGCTGATTGCCTTACGTCTGCACAGATGACAGATTCGTGAGCTTTCGGACCTGCCGACCCTGCCCATTACAGCGCTGGAGAACCACGTGCCCCGTACCAAGACGACCCTTTCGACAGACCAGAAGGGGACAGCCTCTCCGACACGATTTTCCATGGCGGAATGGAAGCAGATCCTTGTTCGCGTGAAGAACGAGATCGCCAGCGACCACATTTCGGTCGTGTCGGCGGGCATCGCGTTCTATGCGCTGCTGTCGGTGTTCCCGGCCCTTGCCGCGCTGATCTCGATCGCGGGTCTGGTGCTGGACCCCGCCGACATCGCCAGCCAGCTGGACACGGTCATGGCCCTGATCCCGGAAAGCGCCGGAGCGGTGCTTCAGGAACAGGTCCTGAAGGTCACCAGCGGCGATGAGACGGCGACCGGCTTGGTCGCGGCCTTTGGTCTGGCCATCGCGATCTATGGCGCCATGAAGGGCGTCATGACCCTGATGGAGGGGCTGAACATCGCCTATGACGAAGAGGAGGGCCGCGGCTTCATCAAGCTCTATCTCAGCGCGCTTCTGATCACGGTATGCGCCATCCTGGGCCTGGCGGTCGCGATCGCGCTGCTGATCGTGCTGCCGTCGGTCATCGCCTTCCTGCCGCTGTCACCGACGCTGGAGACCGCCGCCGAATGGCTGAAATGGCCGCTGATGGCGGTGCTGACCATGATCGGGCTGGCGGCGATCTACCGCTTTGGTCCGTCGCGCGCCGATCCCAAGTGGCGGTGGGTCAGCGTCGGTGCCGTGGCGGCCACGGTCCTGTGGATTCTGGGCACTGCGGCGTTCTCGCTCTATGTCCAGAACTTCGACGACTATACCGAGACGTACGGGACGTTGGGCGGGGTCATCATGCTGCTGACCTGGATGTGGCTGTCGGCCTTCATCGTGCTGGCCGGAGCCGAGTTGAACGCCGAGATCGAACAGCAGACCTCCGAGGACACGACCACGGGTGCCCCCGAACCGATGGGCCAGCGCGATGCCGTCAAGGCCGACACCCCGCCGCCCGGTCACGGGACGCCCGCCGCGTCGTCGGGCCAGAGGGCCATCGGCGTGTCCGGGACAGGCCGTGACGCAACGGATGCGCCGACGCCCAAATCGGATGCCATCATGGCGATCATCGTGCTGGGCGCCAGCCTGTGGCGGCTGCGCAAGGCGAACGCCCGCGACTGAACCGCGGGCGTTCGGCCGGGGACGGGGCGACCCGTCACCTGGCCGGGGCGTCGGCCTCGTCGGTGGCGGCGGGGTCGAACTTGCTCAGTGCGGGACGCTTGCCGATCGTGATGTGGTCGATCTCCTCTGCGGCGAACCCGCGGATCAGGGCCGGGATCATCATCGAGACCAGCAGGAAGATCGGCAGCCCGACGACCGTGATCACCTCCTGCAAGGCCGTCAGCCCGGCCTCTCCTGCCAGCAGGATCAGCGTTCCGGCGATGGCGCCTTCGGCCAGGCCCCAGAAGACGCGCTGGCGGACGGGTCCGGGTTCCGCCGTTCCCGTGCACAACATGTCCACGACCAGCGACGCCGAATCCGACGAGGTGGCAAAGAAGATCGCCACGACCAGCACGGCCAGCCCCTGCATCAGCGGTGCCCAGGGCAGTTCCGCAAAGAAGGCGAACATCGCCAGTGGGACGGATTCGCTGACGGCGTTGCTGATGCTGCCCGCGGCGGGGCCCATCGCGGCACGCGCCGCCTCTCCCAGCCCGTCGATGGCCATCGCCTGCCAGCCGAAGATCGCGAACCAGATGACGGTGAACAGCGACGGCGCCAACAGGACACCGAAGACGAATTCGCGGACCGTGCGCCCGCGGGAGATCCGCGCCACGAACAGGCCGATGAAGGGCGACCAGGTGACCGTCCAGGCCCAGTAGAACACCGTCCAGTCGCCCTGCCAGCCCCATTCGCCGGTATCCATCCCGCCGCCATGCAGCATGTCGTTCCAGAAGGCCAGGCGCGGCAGGTTGGACAGGTACAGGCCGATCGTCTCGACGACGCCGCGCAGAAGAAACAGGGTCGATCCGGTCACCAGCACGAACAGCATCAGGCCCACGGCCATGCCGATGTTGACGTTCGACAGCAGCTTCACCCCCTTGTCCAGGCCGGCGACGATCGAGATCGTGGCGACGATCGTCAGGCTGCCCAGGATCGCAAGGCGCAACCCGGTGTCGTTCGACCAGCCGAACAGCGCCGACAGTCCCGCCGCGACCTGCGACGAGCCGAGGCCGAGCGAGACCGCGACCCCGAACAGCGTGCCCAGGATGGACACGATGTCGATCGTCTTGCCCACGGGGCCATAGATCCCCTCGCGCAGCAGCGGGTAGAAGACGGAACTGACCCTGACGGGCAGCGACGGGGGTAACGCACCTGTCGCGTTCGACCCTTAATTGGAGAGTGCAAATGATGCGAAGCGTAGCTTTGATGATCGGTGCAGGCCTGATGCCAGTGATGTCCGTCGCTCAACCGTCACTAGATACGGAAGCCACATGGCAGGCCGCCAGCAATCAGCTGGGGATCCTGCAGTACTGCGAGGAGAAAGGGTTTACGGGTCCGGAGGCCGTCCAGGCCCAAGCTCAGATAATGACCATGCTGCCTTCGGGAGACGAGGCTGCCGGGACTGCCGCAATCGAGCAGGGAAACCAGGGTATCGTGGCATTCAACGATCAGGAAATAACCCTGTCCGACGTGGCCGCATCCCAAGGCAGCACTGTCGAGGGGACATGCCAGGAGATCGAACCGGCGGTGAATGACATGGCGGCCAACCTCCCGGCCGGCTGACCGTCCGTAAACTCTCAGGGATGGCATTCATCCGCGCCGAAGCTCGGTTCGTCTTATCGCGACCAAATTGCGGCGCTGCTGGAAACTGCGACAATCCCGGATCGAGAAAAAGCAGGGCCCGGCGCATCAGCGCCGGGCCCTTCCATTAGCTTTCCGTGAGTTGGCGAAGGTCGCCGCGTGGATCAGTTTACGGGCGCGGGCGCCGGCTCCTGCAGGGGCACAGTCATGGTTTCCGTCTCGCCATCGACGGGGGCCGGGGTAGGCGCCGGGGTCTCGGCGGGATCCTCGATCTCCACGGTGACGCCCTGCTGGGTGTCGCTGTCCTCGATGTCCGTACCGGCCTCGGGGGTCGCGGCTGGCGTTGCAGAAGCGGCGGGTTCCTCGACCGAGACAGGTGCCTCAGTGGCCGCCGGTTCCGGCTCAGCCATGTCGGTATCCGGTACGACGGGCTCGGTTGCCGGCTCTTCTTCGGTCATAGCCGAAGCCGGGGCCTCCGTGGTCGTCTCTGTAGTTTCGGCATCATCGTCGCTGGTAAACATGGGGACGATAAAGAAGAAGATGACCAGAAGCGCCACGATGCCGATGGCGATAGGGATGACCTTGGTTTTCTTCTCTTCCTGTCCGCTCACATTGCCGGTTGAATTGCGGGCCGGATGATTGGGGTCGTGCAGGGGTGGTTGAGCCATGGGGCAGGTATCCTTGTTCAATAACGCAAAAAGCGGTAATCACCTCAACGCGAGAGACCGCCTAAGGACAGGCGGCGGCTGCGGGAAAGTGCAGCCGCCATGTCTCTGATCAGTTCACGCCATCGTATTCCGGCATATTCTCGATCTCGGTCGACGGTGCGGCGACGTAGCCGCGCAGGTCCCCGCCTTCGACCGCCTGCTGGAATGACACCTCGTCCATGGTGAAGGCCACGTCGCGCTCACCCATCCCCAGCATGCCGCCGACACCCACGATAACCTGTTCGATCTGGCCGTCCGTAGTCATGACCAGGTTGTTGACTTGCCCGATAACTTCATCATCGGCCGAATAGATGTCGGTCCCCTCGACGTTTTCTGCAGTAAGCATCGTGACATCGGCAGCCTGGTAGCCTTCGCGCATCTCCATCGCGCCCATCGCGGCACCGGTCACGTCCACGGCAGGCTCTTCCTGGTTCACGTCGACGTTGGCTTCGCCGCCCTCCTGGATATCGACATTCGGCTCTGGCGCTGCAGCGATATTTACGTCGGCCTCACCGCTTTCCTGAATATTAACCTGAGGTTCCCCGCTCGTCAGATTGACCCGAGCCTCTTCTGCTGGATCAACGTCCACATCGGCCTCTGCTTCACGAACGTCAATTTGAGCTTCGGAATCACTCACCACGATGTTCGGCTCTGGGGCGATGTAGTTCACGACCGGGTCAGGCATATCGACCATGACCCGCGGTTCACCTTCAGTCACGTTTACAGTGGGATCGGCCATACGCACACCGACAACCGGCTGTGGGATGTCGACGGTGACGGTGGGTGGGGCTTGGGTCACGGTGATGGTGGGCGCACACTGCTCAACAGTCACCTGGGGAGGAGCCTGCTGCACAGTAACAGTAGGCTCCGGCTGTTCCACGTTCACCTCTGGAGCCGATTGCGACACGTCGACGTCGGGAGCGGGGACGGTCACATCAACCTGTGGATCTGCCTGTTCCACGACAACCTTGCCGCCAGCGACATGTGCTGTAGTCGGTGCATCCTGTGCCATGGCGGTGCTGGCAAAGATCGCGGTGGCAGCAACGCTACCCATGAGTTTGATAAGCATCTGGCCGTATCCTTTCAGCTCTGAATTACAGTCTTCGATGCGGCCCCAACACAAGTCGGTGTATATTGTTTCAAAACTCGTGAATAAAATTAATAGAGCTGAAGTAAGAAAGTTTATAATTGCAGATAATGCAATTGGGTAAGGAAAGCAAAAAATTGCCTATTAATTAAAGAAACTCAGGCCATTGTTGCATAATCAACTTTTATCAATGGGACACCGTGTCGCCTCTCAAGATTTTTGGATGCATATTATATTTTTCAAGCCCATCAGATGTTTAGTGGCCTGATTCGTTCGTCAACCCCATTTATCTTATCAAAACCGCGAAATTCACTGTCTCGCGTTGATCAAATCCGGCTGCCTCCACGGCTTTGAATGCCTATGTAACAACTTTCAAGTCCGCTGGTTGGCTGGACGTATGGGAGTGCCAAATGGCGGATGATGACGACAAACCGGTTCTATCTCTTGTCGAAGAGACTGTGACGATCGGTAAAAGGAATACGGTGACGGGGCGCGTTCGCGTGCAGACCGTTACCGAGACCATCAATGAGACCGTCCCGGTGAATCTGCAGTCCGTCGATGTGGACGTGGTTCGTATCCCTGTGGATCGCGTGATCGACACCATCCCGGAGATCCGGGGGGAGGGCGACGTTACGATCATCCCGGTGGTCGAGGAGCGGATCGTGATGACTTGCGCGCTGCTTCTTCGCGAGGAGATCCATTTCCGCCAGACCGCGTATCGGGAAACCCACGATATTCCCGTGTCGGTGCGCAAGCCGCGCGCGCAGATCGATCACGTCGATGCTCAGAACGGCAACTCCCAAGACATGCACGACTTCAGAAAGGGAGTTCCAGAGGACCTATGACAATGAAAATGCGATGACCGGTGGCGCACGGAAATCCGTCTCGGCCCTGTTCGATGACCGGGCGGAGGCTCAGCGGGCCGTGGAGCGCCTGCGCACCAGCGGGATCTCGGAGGATCATATCAGCATGGTAGAAGGTTCGGCGGGTGGAGCGACAGCCCAACGTTCGCCTGAAGAGGACAAGAGCTTCTGGGACAGCCTGAGCGACTTCTTCTTCCCCGAGGAAGACCGCTTGCCTATGCCGAGGGTCTGTCCCGCGGTGGATATCTGGTGACCGTCTCCGGTATCTCCGCCGCCCATTATGATATGGCCCTGGACATTCTCGATGACGAAGGCACCGTCGATCTGAACGAGCGCGAGGCCAGCTGGCGTTCGGAAGGCTGGGGCGGCTATGAAGCCAACCCGTACGGCTCCGGCGACAGCGCCTTGGGTACGACCACCGGTCTTCCGGCCGACGCGCCCCGCGCCACCGACCAGGACAGCATCCCGGTGGTCGAGGAGCAGATCAGCATCGGCAAGCGCGACACCAGCCATGGGCGGGTGCGGGTGCGTGCCTATTCGGTCGAGGAGCCTGTGAAAGAGACCGTCGAATTGCGTGACGAGCGGGTCGAACTGGAACGCCGCCCCGTCGATCGGGTCGCGACGGGCGCTGATGCCGCCTTCTAGGATCGCACCATCGAGGCACAGGAATATGCCGAAGAAGCCGTGGTCGCCAAGCAAGCCCGTGTGGTCGAGGAGATCGGCCTGAAGAAGGTCAGCGGCACCTATACCGAAACCATCTCCGAGACCGTTCGTCATACGAAAGTAGAAGTCGAGGATGATCGGGACGGAAGTCGCGATGATGCGAGTAAGCCCCGGATCTGGTGATGTGCATCCGGGTGATGTCTGGGCTGGACTAAGGCATCATCCGTTTCGATGAACTTGACCCCCGGCACGGTCTCGCGTGCCGGGGGTTTTTCTATTCAAGATTGGGAAACGGACCAGGGCTAGCTAGCGAAACCTCTCTCTCCGCAAGTCTCTTTCTGACAGCCTCAGCGCCGCGCGATCAGCAGTCCGATCAGCACGCCGACGCCGACCGCGAGACCCATGGCCTGGGCCGGATGCCGCCGGATCATGTCCGCGGCTTCTTCATAGCCCAGCTCCGCATAAAAAGCCGCTTCCTCGGCGCGCCTCTGGCCGACGTTATAGACGCGCTCCGCCTCCGAGCAGGCCCGTGCGGCGTAGTCCCGTCCGGTCTCCAAGGCGCCGTCGACCAGTTCGAAGCCGCGCCCGGAGACATCGCGGGCAATTCTTTTCGCATCGCCTGCAATCCGACCGGCTTCCTCACGGGCCGCGTCCTTCGTGGCCACGATCTTGTCTGCGGCCGACCCTCTGCCCGTCCCTGAACTGTTCTGTGCCATAGGACTTTTCTCCTGATTTCCAGATCATTATCGCGGGCTCAACGAACCCGGGGGACAGTCGTTCCAGCGATGGAGCAGATGATCGGTAGGCCGGGAGCTTCCGATCTTGGGGCGGAGACGTGACGAATGTCGGTCTGCGTGATAGCAGGCCCGACCGTGATAATCTCCGACATGACCGCTCCCCTTTGTGGATCGTTGCAGACCCACCTTCGCACACAGATGCCGTTGGGGGGGCGGTTACATTATCAACAACCATCTACTGCAAACAGTGAGTGAACTGGAGGGCAGGGGGGTGGGCTTCCGATCACTGACCGAGGCAATCGATACGACCACCCCTACCGGGCGGCTGGTGTTTCATCTCTTAGGAGCCCTCGGTCAGTTCGAGCGGGACCTGATCCGCGAGCGGACCGGCGCAGGATTGAAAGCTGCCGCTGCAAGAGGGAGGAAAGGGGGGCGCCCCATTGCTCTTTCCCCTAATAAGATCACACGTGCCCGACAGTTGATCGCGCCGGGCCTTAACGTTCGTGAGGCCGCGGCCCTCGTAAAGGTCAGCAAGTCCGCCCTCTATATGGCGTTAAAGCTCGGTTGTGGCCGGATAATGCGCACGCTTGAGAACCTCTGCTGACAACGGCCTTCATATCCGTTAACGCAAGGTCAAACTCTCTTTTACATGGACACATGAATTGCCTCGCAAGCAAGTGGCTACAGATCCGGCTGACCTCATGAACGAGGCCGATCGTCTCGATGCGCTGCATGCGCATGATATTCTCGACACCGCACCGGAAGTCGGCTTTGACGACATTGTCCGTTTGGCCGCGAGGCTCTGTGATACCCCGGTTGCACTCATCAGTCTGCTGGACGCCGAGCGGCAGTGGTTCAAGGCGAGGGTTGGTTTCGAGCCCTCCGAAACGCCGATCGCGCAATCCATCTGCAAGCACGCTGTCGGGCAGCGTGACCTTCTGATCATTCCCGACCTGACACTGGATCCCCGGACACAGTCAAATCCGCTGGTTCTGGAGGATCCGCATCTGCGGTTCTATGCCGGCGCGCCCCTAGTAATAGCCGAGGGACTGACACTTGGCACCATATGCGTCATCGACCACGCTCCGCGCCCGGAGGGACTGACGGAGGTCCAGGCCGATGATCTCAGGTCGCTGGCCCGGCAGGTCGTGAGCCTTCTAGAGATGCGCCGTCTTATTTCGCGCCATAACGATCTGCTCCTCCAAGCGGAACGACAGCGAAACAAGGCGGCGCATGAACATCTGGAACTGGCTGCCATGTTCGATCAGGTCCCAAGCTTCATGGCGCTGCTGAAAGGCCCCGCTCATGTCTTTAATCTGGTCAATCCCGCCTACCTTCGGCTGGTCGGAAACCGGCAGCTTATTGGGAAGCGTTTTGCCGAAGCTCTGCCTGACGCAGCAGAACAAGGTTACGTGGACTTGCTCGATGAGGCCTACCGGTTGGGAAAACCCTTCACGCAGAAGGGTGCACGTTACGCAATTCAAAATGACCCCCATTCCCCGGTAGATGAACGGTTCGTCGATTTTGTTTGCCAGCCGACCCGGGACGATAAAGGCACTGTAACCGGCATCTTCATTGAGGGCTCTGATGTCACGGAACATGTTCTTCAAACCAGGCGCATTGCGGCTCTTGCAGACCTCAGCGAGCAGCTGCGTGATCTGATTAATGCTGACGACATCGCTCGTGCGGCGGCAGAATGCATGAACCAAGCCATCGGCGGGAGCTGCATCGGGTTTGGGAAGGTTGACCTGGAAAAGGAGGAAATCGACGTACCGGTGGACTGGTGCGACGCCTCTGGCGTCAGCGTGGTCGGGTCTCACCATTTAAGGTCGTTTGGCTCCTACATCGAGGATCTGAAGCGCGGCCAGACCGTCGTCATTCCAGACGTGAAGATAGATCCCAGGACAGCCAGCCAGGCTGACAGCCTTGAGAAGGTCCATTGTCGGGCACTCCTGAACCTGCCGATCATGGTGCGCGGTGTTCTCGACACTGTCATCTTCGTTCTGAATGCCCAAGCGCGGGAATGGACATCGGAAGAAATCGCGCTCGTGCGGCAGGTCGGGGACCGGACGCATGGGGCGATTGCCCGGGCACGGGCCGAACAGGAGCAGCACATCCTGAACGAAGAGCTCAGCCATCGCATGAAAAACACGCTTGCGATCGTCCAGGCCATCGCGACTCAGACGCTTCGGGAGGTCTCTGAGAAGGACGCCGTGACGGCACTGACACAACGTATCGGTGCGCTGTCTCGCGCCCATGATGCACTGCTAAAAAAGCGTTGGGCTTCCGCTGCCCTGGAGGACGTTGCCAAGGCAACATTGGCAGCGTTTGATCAGGCGGGCCGATTTCATTTGGAGGGTCCGTACCTCCAGATCGGACCCCGGGCCACGTTGTCCCTATCGCTCCTTCTGCATGAGTTAGCGACCAACGCTGTCAAATACGGCGCCCTTTCCGTACCTGAAGGACGCGTGACGATTACCTGGACCATCGAGAACAGCACTGAAGAAGAGACTTTGCGGATGTGCTGGGCGGAAACCGGCGGCCCCCCGGTTGATCAGCCATCCGGCAAAGGGTTCGGGTCGCGACTGATTAGCATGGGACTGATTGGAACTGGTGGCGTTGAGCTTGGTTACCACCAAGATGGCCTGCTCGCGTCGATGGAAGCTCCGCTTTCCCAGATGCAGCAGCCCTGAGACGGAAAGACCTGATGGCCCAATATGCTCCCTTGAAACGCCAGCTTGTTCTGGTCGTAGAAGATGAACCGATCCTTCGAATGGCCGCACTCGACATGGTCGAAGATGCAGGTTTCGAAGCGGTTGAAGCTACTGACGCCACAGATGCGGTCAGGATTCTTGAAACCCGTCCTGATATTCGTATTGTCTTCACCGATGTCGATATGCCCCGGGGCGTTGATGGCCTTAAACTGGCCGCACTGATCCGTGAGCGTTGGCCGCCCATTCATGTCATCGTAACCTCCGGGAAGGCAGAAATCGGGCGAATGAAGCTACCTGCCGACTGCGTGTTCTTTGACAAGCCCTACGACGAACGACGCGTGGTCGCAGAGATGCACCGGATGAGCAGGATCTGCTGAGAGGCAGCGAGATGAGTTTGCTACTCAAGCTTGACCCTCTCCCGCCATGACAATGCTGTAGGGCATCTCTGGCAGCCATCAGGATGGGACCTACCCCATAAATGGATATTTTCTTCGAAATTTATTTCGCTCCCCAGTTTCGGCGCGATTGTGCCCCGCTGGCAGCGTCAGTCATCCATAAGAAACATTAGTGGAACGACGGGATCGTTTGAAGGTTGGTCTGTCAATAGCTGAGGTCAGTGGGCAAAGCACTGCACCTGCCCCAATAATTAAATTCAAGGGAGAAGATGATGGTCGACGAAAATCCGCGTTCCAAGTCCCCCAGCAGTTCCACGACTGAGAGCATCAAGGCGGAAGCGACGGAACAGGCCTCGCGTCTCGCGGGCAGCGTCAAGGATGAAGCCAAACGCTATGAGAAGGATCTCCGTTCGGGAGTGGCAGAGCGTGCTGAAAGTCTCGCTGCTGGCCTTCGCAAGGCGGGGTCTGAGATTGATCCTAATTCTTCCGTCGCGACGCTGTTCGACCGTGCGGCCGATACCGTTAGTGGTCTGGCGGATAGTCTGAACGCCACGGATCCTCGGGAGATGGTTGAGGAGGTTCGCAGGTTCGCACACCGTCAGCCAGGGGCTTTCCTTGGGTTATCGGCCTTGGCGGGCTTTGCCGCCGTTCGCTTTCTGCGTGCGGGCTCCACCACACCGTCAAGTTCCATGAAGAGGAAAAGCTCACTAGATTCCAACATATCACGGACTAGTTCATCGAAACCCTCTGTCCGCATTGGGACCCTAAATAGTGACGCGCAGGCAAAAAACACATCTGCAGCGGATCACTCTGCCTCAACCAACCCGCTTCCTATTTCCGGCGGTCGCAGCGATGGAGGTTCGCATGCCTGATCCCGTTCGCTCGCAAAGCCCTGCTTCGCTGGCTGCCGATGCACTGCGCATTTCCAGCGACCTGGTTCGCAAGGAAGTCTCTCTTGCCAAAGCCGAACTGCGTCAGAACCTGAACCGAGCGGGAACGGGCCTGGGCATGATCGTGGCCGCAGCCGTTTTAGGTATCGTTACGCTCAACGTGCTTACCGTTGCTTTGGTCGCTGCACTTGCCGAAACGGATCTAGGACCAATCTGGAGCGCAGTGGTTGTCGGCGTGGTCTTGGCGATCCTTGCCTATGTGCTGCTTCGCAAAGGCATGGCTGATCTGAAGCCGGAAAACCTTATGCCCACACGGACCGTCGAGAATGTTCAGCGGGATGCCAGCGCGGTAAAGGAAGCTTATCATGACGCATGACCTCAACAACCCTGACCAGATTGAGCGTGAGATCGAGAAAGACCGCGAAGCGCTGCGGCGTACGCTCGACGATCTGCAGGGTGAACTGTCTTTGGATGGCCTTTCGCGCCGCCTCACAGGTTCGGTCCGTAAGAATGGTGCCGAATGGGCAGAGGCTGCAAGTGATGCCGCTCGCGCAAATCCCATAGCATTGGGTCTGACCGGTATCGGCCTGGCCTGGATGATCTTCGGTCGCGGACAGGATCCTGTTCACAGCTACGGGCAATCGGTGACGAGCCGGTCCGATCGGAATGAGCGCAATTTCAATCCGGTTTCAAACCCATCCCAGACCTACGGAAACCGGCCACCGTTTTCGCGACCAAACTGGGCATCAGATGATAACCGAAAGACAGATCGACACGCAGAGGCGCGTTCTGATCAGTCTGTCAGATCCACGAAAGACGTTGGCATGATTGATACAGCGAAAAATCACGCTTTTCATCTGCGTGATCGCCTCAGCGAAGGCACCGAAGGTTTTGGCGAGGAGGCTCGCCTCAGGGTCGAGGCAGCCCGTCGGAAAGCGTTGGATGCCAGCGATGCCGTCAGTCGTCAGATGGCGCAGGCCAATAGAAAAATTGCGCGTCATTATGACAACGAACCCCTGTTGTTCGGAGCTCTTGCCTTGCTCGGCGGGGCGGCACTGGGAGCGATGCTGCCCGGAACAAGACGCGAGGACGAGTTGCTGGGGGACTATCGAGACCAGCTCTTTGACGAAGCAGAAAAAATCTATCACGAAGAAAAAGACCGGGTCAGCAGTGCCGTCTCTGCTGGAGTGGAAGAGGCGAAGGCTGCCGTGACCAATGTCGTCTCGGCTGCCAAAGGCGAGCTGACCGACGACGACGGCGATAAGGCTGCCTCTCCGGAGAACTTGCAGAAGACACCCGGAGAGGCGAAGACGGTCAGTGGTCCAGCACAGTTGGGAAAGACACCATCGTCCAAAGCCTGATCCCATTGTCTGGTATCATGGGAAGGCCCCGCAACCGCGGGGCCTTTTTGGCAGAAAAGCAGGCTGTGAAGGCGCTGTTTATGATGTTGCGCGTGAACGCCAATCATCTCTGAGGTCCAGCTTTGCGGAATCTCAGGCCCCAGCTTTACACCCAAGAACGGCTTCCCCCATGCCAGTCTTGCGACCCATCAGGCCGCGAGCTGCTCATCCGCGGGACCGAAGAACTCGTAGTGGATCCGATCGGAAGGAACGCCCGCCTCCCTCAGGCCCGCAACGAAGTAGCGGAGAAACGGACGCGGGCCGCACAAGTAGATGTCGGCCTCGGTCAGCGGGACGCTGGTCCGCAACCAATCCATGCTGATCCGACCGGGATGGGCCGGGACGTCTGCGCCGCTCTCGTAAAAAGTACTGACGACAATATTTCCGTGGCGCGTCGCGGCGTCCTGCACCTGCCGGGACAATGCGTGATGTGCAGGACTGCTTGTTCCGTGAACATAATGGACCGGGACGTCTCGATGCCTCCGGGCCAGGACTTCCAGCATGCTGACCATGGGCGTCAGACCAACCCCACCCGACAGAAGGACAACCGGCCGCGGCGGATTGTCTGACAGGTGGAAGTCGCCGGCGGGCGGCGTCGTTTCCAGGATCGTCCCTACCATGGCATGGTCATGCAGGAAGCGGGACGCTTCTCCCTCTGCCTCGCGCTTGACGGTAATGCGATAGCTTTCGTCGCTTGGCATGCTGGAGATCGAATAGTTGCGCTTGACCCCGGGCAGTCCGGCCGCGTCAAAGCGCAGCGTCAGATATTGGCCTGGTCGGTGGGCAACGACTGGACCGCCATCCTCGGGGCGCAGCACGAATGATACGATGCCGTCGGCCTCAACTTGCCGCTCTGCTACTGTGAAGCGGCGCCAGTCTGTCCAGCCGCCGCGCTGTGCCTCGATTTCGGCACGGATCGTGGCTTCGCGCGCGATCAGCAGATCGGCTAGGAACCAGTAGGCCTCGCCCCAGGCCGCCAGGATGTCGGGCGTGGCGGCATCGCCGAGAACCTCCTCAATGGCGCCCAAAAGGGCTTGGCCGACGAAGGGATAATGCTCGGGCAGGATCGCGTAGCCGATATGCTTCTGGGCAATCCGTTCGACCGCCGCGCCCAGAACCTCCAAATTTTCGATGTTTTGGGCATAGGCCAGAACAGCGTGTGCCAAGGCAAGCCGCTGCGTGCCTTTCTGCTGGTTTGCTTGGTTGAACAGGGCGGCGATACGGTCGTTTTCGAACAGCCGCCGGTACATCGTCTCGGTGATCAACGGGCCATATTGTTCCAGTGCGGGAACGGTGGCTTTCACCACCGTGATCGTCTGCAGGGACAGCGGGCGAGCCATGTGATTCTCCTAAACATGCATCACTTCTGCATCTATACGACGCTATACATGCAAAGCAAATACTTGTATTCATGTCCTATGAAATTGAGCCGCTACACCGATTATGCCCTTCGTGCGTTGATCTATCTCGCAGCGAGCGACGGCAGGCTGGTATCGATCCGCCAGATCGCCGAGGTCCATGACATTTCTCAGAACCACCTGATGAAGATCGTTCAGGACCTCGGGAGCGCAGGATTTATACGGACTACCCGAGGCAGACAGGGGGGACTGCAGCTGGCACGCCCGGCCATCGAGATCACCATCGGCCAAGTCGTCCGACACACCGAAGGCGACGACCCCCTGGTGGATTGCAGCACATGCCGTATCTCCCAGGGCTGCGGGCTGCCGGCCGTGATCCTGCAAGCGAGAGAGGCGTTCATGGGTGTTCTGGACACCTGCCGCCTGTCGGATGTTGCTCGGATGCCCGGCGCGTTTCAGCATCTGTTCACGGTTCAGGACCGTTCATAGGGCCACGCTTTCGGAGCCCTTGGGCTGGAGTCATCTATAACAGAAGAACCGCTCTGCATAAAATCTTTGCATTCATACAGAAGCTGCGTTTTTAACGCGGTGAAACCTGAGTATAGCCGAGCGTATTCGTATCGTTCAATGCGCCTGTGATGTATTACCTCGGTCCTCAAAGGTTCTTACATCAGGATCGTCAGAGGCGTGCTGCCCCTGACGATCGTGTCATTAGTTCCCCAGGTAGGTCGAGTACCCAAAGGGGCTGACGAGAACGGGGACGTGGTGTTCCCGGTCTGCATCCTGAACCTGAAAGATGACGTCGATTTCAGGGAAAAATGGCGTCTGTCCCAGATCCGCATAATTCGACAAATCGAAAACCAGCCGATATGTCGCGACCTCCGTCTCGATGTCGAAGCCTTCGACCCGACCGTTTTCACCCGTGGTAGACGTCCCGATCTCGGTCCAGGTGTCTCCCTCTTTCATTTCCAGCGTCACAGGAATACCGGCACCGCCGGTCCCGGTGGAAATGTTCAGAACATGCGTGGAGATATCCTCCGCCTGTGCAAGACCGCTCAGGCCAAATGCGGGGATCAGGGCTAGCAAGCAATTACGCAACATTATGTCGTCTCTCTTTCAGTCTGCGGTATATCAGCAGGATGGCTGATATATCGTTCGCAGTACGACACGGGACTTCGGCGACCTGCCTCGTACAGACCGCCAACGCCCTTAGTGTCCAAGTAGATTTTCTAGGGTCAGGATTCATAACCAGTAGATGACGAGGGCGGCTAGGGCGACGGCCGAAAGGAAGACCTTCGGG
>NZ_VDDD01000069.1 GCF_006151785.1 Paracoccus marcusii | reverse complement strand
GACGGGCGCGGGCAGGGGCCGGGTCTGCGCCAGCGCGTCGGCCACGTCCGCGGCGCTGCGCACCAGCGTCGCCCCGTCGCGGATCAGCGCGTTGCAGCCCGCCGCCCGTGCATCCATCGGATGTCCGGGCACGGCCATGACCTCTCGTCCCTGGTCCAGCGCGTTCCGGGCGGTGATCAGGGTGCCAGACCGTTGCGCGGCCTCGATCACCACGACGCCCTGTGACAGGCCTGACACGATGCGGTTGCGGGTCGGGAAATGCCGCGCCGCCGGTTCCGTGCCGGGCGGCTGTTCGGACACCAGCACGCCGCATTCCGCGATCCGCGCGGCCAGATCGGCATTTTCAGCCGGATAGATGACGTCGACGCCCCCGGCCATCACGGCGATGGTCCCGGTGGGCAGGGCCGCGGCATGGGCGGCGGTATCGACGCCGCGCGCCAGCCCGGCGGCCACGGTGAACCCGGCCTCTCCCAGCCCGGCGGCCATGCCGCGCGCCATGCGCAGCCCCAGGGACGATGCGTTGCGCGCCCCGATCACCGCCATCACGTCGCGCGACAGCCAGGCCGGGTCGCCCCGGACCCACAGGATCGCGGGGGCGCCGTCGATCTGGCGCAGGCTGTCGGGATAATCGGCGCTGTCATGGCGGACCAGCCGCGCCCCCGCCCGCCGACCGGCGGCCAGTTCAGCCGCGGCGACGCCTTCGGGGCAGACGGCATAGTCGGCGATGCCGGACTGGGCCGCGATCCCGGGCAGCGCCTCCAGCGCGGCGCGGGCGCTGCCATGTTCGGCGATCAGGCGGTGGAACGTGGTGGGGCCCACGCGGCGCGACCGGATCAGCCGCAGCACGGACAGGTCGTCGTCGACGGCCGAGGCGGGCAGGCCGAAACGGGCAGGGGCAAGGCCGATGGTCATGGGGCACCTTCTGCAGGACGGCCCCAGGATAGCCCCGTGGTGGTTAACAATCGGTTAGCGCGCGCCCTCAGGCGGCCGAGCCGCCGACCGTCAGGCCGCCGATCATCAGCGTGGGCTGGCCCACGCCGACGGGCACCCATTGCCCCTGCTTGCCGCAATTGCCGATGCCGGGGTCCAGCGCCATGTCGTTTCCGATGGCGCGCACCTGCTGCAGCGCGGTCGCCCCATCGCCGATCAGCGTCGCGCCGCGAATCGGGTCGCCGACGACACCGTTCCTGACGCGATAGGCCTCGGTGCAGCTGAAGACGAACATGCCGTTGGTGATGTCCACCTGGCCGCCGCCGAAACCCACCGCATAGATGCCGTCGCGCAGGTCGGCCAGGATCGCCGCGGGATCCGCGTCGCCGCCCGGCATGAAGGTGTTGGTCATCCGCGGCATCGGGACATTCGCGAAGCTTTCGCGCCGGCCGTTGCCGGTGGGCGCCACGCCCATCAGCCGCGCGTTCTGGCGGTCCTGCATGTATCCGGTCAGGATGCCGTCCTCGATCAGCACGTTGCGGGCGGGCGGAGTGCCCTCGTCGTCGATGTTGATGCTGCCGCGGCGGCCCGCGATGGTGCCGTCATCGACCACGGTCACGCCGGGGGCCGCGACGCGCTGGCCCATCAGGCCCGCAAAGGCGGAGGCCTTCTTGCGGTTGAAATCACCCTCCAGCCCGTGGCCCACGGCCTCGTGCAGCAGGATGCCGGGCCAGCCCGGCCCCAGCACGACGTCCATCACCCCCGCCGGCGCGGGGACCGACCGCAGGTTGACCAGGGCGATGCGCAGCGCCTCGTGGACCAGTCCCTGCCAATGGTCGGGGGCCATCAGCTGTTCCAGCCCGTGACGTCCGCCGCCGCCCGCGCTGCCGCTTTCGCGGCGATCGTTGTTCTCGACGATCACCGCGACGTTCAGGCGCGCCATGGGGCGGATGTCGGTGGCAAGTCCGCCCTCGGGGCGCAGGATGGCGATCTCCTGCAGGCTGCTGCCCATGGAGATGGTCACCTGCACCACCCGCGGGTCCAGCGCGCGGGCAAAGGCGTCGATCTCGCGCAGCAGCGCGATGCGGCGGGCGGTCGAGATGCCCTCGGCCGGGTCGATCGCAGGATAGAGGTTCACCGGCTCCATCGCGGGGCGCATCGCAGCCGTTCCGCCGCCGCGGCCCACGGCCAGGCGCGCGGTCTCGGCCGCGCGGCGCAGCGCGGCCTCGGAGATGTCGGTCGAATGGGCATAGCCCGTGACCTCGCCCAGCACTGCGCGCAGGCCGAAGCCACGCCCGGCCATGAAGCTGGAATTGCGCAGCCGGCCATCGTCGAAGACCAGCGATTCCTGCTGGCTGCGTTCCAGGAACAGCTCTCCGTCATCGGCGCCGGCCACCGCATCGCGCAGGATCCGCAGCGCGCCGTCCCGGTCCAGATCGGTCGAGAACGGGTCGAAGGACGGGCGGGTCATGGCGGATCTCCTGGCGGTTGGCGGGCGGGGACGGGCCTTTGGACGGGCGCGGCAGGGGGTCGCGTTTCCTTCGGGCGGGGAAATGCTGTAGGTATGTCTTGCCCGTAAGGGCGAGATATGGTCATAGAACGGTCACTGTGAAAGGAAAAGGGGCAGCCTCCCGGCAGCCCCTGCGGTCATTGGGGCCGGGCCACTGCAACGGGATGGAATGATGGCAAAAGCGATGATGGGCCGTGCATTCGCGGCAGCGACAGGGTTCGCGACGGCGGGCATGTTGGCCGGGACTGCGATGGCACAGGACGTGCTGGGCGATCTGCCCACGATCGGCAAGCCGGTCGCAAGGGGCATGGGCTTTCAGCCGGCGTCCACGGAACTGGCGCGCGATCAGCAATGGCTGGACCATTTCGTGCTGATCATCATCACGGTCGTGACGGTCTTCGTCTGCCTGCTGCTGCTGTTCGTGATCTTCCGGTTCAACGCCAAAGCGAACCCGGTGCCCGCGAAATACACCCACAACACCCCGCTGGAGATCGGCTGGACCCTGGTCCCGGTGCTGATCCTGGTGGCCATCGGCGCCTTCTCCCTGCCGATCCTGTTCCGCAGCCAGGAGATGCCGGAAAATCCCGATGTCGTGATCAAGGCCACCGGCCACCAGTGGTACTGGTCCTATGAATATCCCGACAACGGCATCGCATTCGATTCGCTGATGCTGCCCGAGGAGGAGCTGGCCGAGAACGGCTATGCCCCCGACGAATACCTGCTGGCGACCGATACCACGGTAGTCGTGCCCGTCGGCCAGACCGTGCTGCTGCAGGTGACCGCCAGCGACGTGATCCATTCCTGGACCATCCCGGCCTTTGCTGTGAAGCAGGACGCCGTTCCGGGCCGCATCGCCCAGGCCTGGTTCAACGTCGAGCAGGAAGGCACCTATTTCGGCCAGTGCAGCGAGCTGTGCGGCATCAACCACGCCTACATGCCGATCGTCGTCAAGGCCGTCAGCCCCGAAGTCTATGCGGCTTGGGTCGCCGAGCAGGGCGGCACCATGGGCGACGAACCCGCACCGACCGCCAGCCTGGACGGGGCGGCCAAGGTCGACCTGGCCCGCGCCGACTGAGGTCGGACCCACCCAGGCCCGTGGCGGCATCCTGCCGGCACGGCCAAGGAACAAAGATTGCAGGCGCGATGACCGATATCAACGCATATGACGCCGCCCCCGAGGGCGAGTTCCGCGATTACGTCGCGCTGCTGAAGCCGCGTGTGATGTCGCTGGTCGTGTTCACCGCCTTTGTCGGTCTGTTCGTCGCCCCCGTCGACGTGCATCCCTTCATTGCCTTCTGCTCGGTGCTGTTCATCGCCTTGGGCGGCGGCGCCTCGGGCGCGCTGAACATGTGGTACGACCGCGACATCGACGCGATCATGAATCGTACCCAAAGCCGCCCCATCCCGTCGGGCCGGGTCGAGCACAGCGCGGCCCTGGGCCTGGGGCTGGTCCTGTCGATCATCTCGGTCATGATGCTGGGCCTGGTGGCGAACTGGTTCGCGGCCGGGTTCCTGGCCTTCACCATCTTCTTCTATGCCGTCGTCTATACGGTCTGGCTGAAGCGCTGGACGCCCCAGAACATCGTCATCGGCGGCGCCGCGGGCGCCTTTCCCCCGATGATCGGATGGGCCTGCGCGACCGGCGGGATCAGCATCGAATCGCTTCTGATGTTCGCCCTGGTCTTCTTCTGGACGCCGCCCCATTTCTGGGCGCTGGCGCTGTTCATGAAGGAGGACTATCACAACGCGGGCGTCCCGATGCTGACCGTGACCCACGGTCGCCGCGCCGCGCGTCGCCACATCTTCGCCTATACGCTGGTCCTGGCGCCCTTCGCGCTGTGGCTGGGCGTGACCTCGGTCGGCGGGCCGCTCTACATGGCGGTCGCGGTCGTGCTGAACGCGGCCTTCATCCGCGGCGGCTGGCAGGTTCTGCGCCGCGACGAGGACGCCGCGATCGCCGACGGTTATCTGGTCGAACGGCGCGTCTTCAAGCTGTCGCTCTATTACCTGTTCCTGCATTTCCTGGCCCTGCTGGTGCAGAGCTGGATGGGAGGCTGGTGATGGCCCTGCGCACCGAACACGAGATCCACCGCCGCCGCCGGTCCCGCAACGTGGGGCTGGGCATCGTGCTGCTGGGCTTTGTCGCGCTGGTCTTTGGCCTGACCGTGGTCAAGGTCCAGGAGGGCGGCTTGGTCGAGGGTTTCGACCACCAGCCGCGCGTGTCGCTGACCCCGATGGAACCGCAGGCCCCGGCCCAGGGCCAGGCCCCCGTGCAGGAGGTGACCGAATGAAGCGTCTGAGCCCCGAGGGCCGCACCGTCGCGATGCTGCTGGGCGTCGTCGTCACGATGGGCGCGCTGGCCTGGGCCGCCGTGCCCTTCTATGACTGGTTCTGCCGGGTGACCGGGTTCGGCGGCACCACGCAGGTGTCCGAGACCGCATCGGACCAGATCCTGGACGAGGTCGTGCGCGTCCGGTTCGACGCCAACACCGATTCCAACCTGGAATGGACCTTCCGCCCGATGCAGGCCCGCATGGACCTGAAGATCGGCGAAAGCGGTCTGGCCTTCTACGAGGCCGTGAACGATTCCGACGTGCCGCTGACCGGAACGGCCAGCTACAACGTCGCCCCCGAGGTCTCGGGCTATTACTTCATCAAGGTCGAGTGCTTCTGCTTCACCGAGCAGACGCTGCAGCCGGGTGAACGGGTCGAGATGCCGGTCAGCTTCTACGTGGACCCCGAGCTGGTGGACGACCGCGACGCCGGTCATGTCCGCGACATCACGCTGTCCTATACCTTCCATCGGACCGAGCCGCGCAGCGCTGCGCTTGACAGCGGCGCGGCCGACACCATCAACTAAGACGAATACACGAGGGAGCCGACGGGGATCCGACATGGCGCACGCAAAGAACCACGACTATCACATCCTACCGGCCTCGGTCTGGCCGTTCCTGACCGCGATCGCGGTCTTCGTCATGCTGTTCGGCGCCGTGGCCTGGATGTCCGGAGAGGTGACCGTCATGGGCGTGCCGGTGACCGGCCCCTGGATGTTCGCGATCGGCCTGGTCGGCACCTTCTACGTGGCCTTCGCCTGGTGGGCCGACATGGTGCGCGAGGCCGAGCAGGGCGACCACACTCCGGTGGTCCGCATCGGCCTGCAGTACGGCTTCATCCTGTTCGTGATGTCCGAGGCGATGCTGTTCGTGTCGCTGTTCTGGAACTTCATCAAGCACGCGATGTACCCGATGGGCGAGAACAGCCCCATCACCGACGGCGTCTGGCCGCCGCAGGGCATCGAGACCTTCGACCCCTGGCACCTGCCGTTCATCAACACGCTGATCCTGCTTCTGTCGGGCGTGGCCGTGACTTGGGCGCACCATGCCTGGGCGCATGAGGGTGACCGCCGCACCACCATCAACGGCCTGGCGATCGCCGTGGTCCTGGGCCTGGTCTTCACCGGCCTGCAGGCCTACGAATACAGCCACGCGGCCTTTGGTCTGGCCGACACGGCCTATGCGGCGGCCTTCTACATCGCGACGGGTTTCCACGGCCTGCACGTGATCATCGGGACGATCTTCCTGGCCGTCTGCCTGCTGCGCTTCCAGAAGGGCCAGATGACCAAGGACCAGCATCTGGGGTTCGAGGCCGCCGCCTGGTACTGGCACTTCGTCGACGTGATCTGGCTGGTGCTGTTCGCCGTCATCTATGTCTGGGGCAGCTGATCCCCGACGGTGACCGTTCAAGGCGCGCGGGGCGATCGTCCCGCGCGTTTTTCGTTGTCCTTGCCCCCCGGAGCGCCCCATGCGCCGCTATCTGTTTCCCGTAATCCTCGGCGTCGTCGGCTGTGCCGTCCTGATCTATCTGGGGCTGTGGCAGCTGGACCGCCGCGCCTGGAAGGAGGACATGCTGGCAGACATCACCGCGGGCATTCAGGCCGATCCCGTGCCCTTGCCGGACGCGATCGACCCGTCGATGAAATACCTGCCGGTGACGGTCAGCGGCACCACCACCGGGGCCGAGATCGACGTGCTGTCCCACACCCGCGAACAGGGCGCCGGCTATCAGATCGTGTCGCGCTTCGTCACCGATGACGGCCGCGCGATCCTGCTGGACCGGGGCTTCGTCCCGCAGGAGGCGCGGCGCATCGACCGGCCCCCCGTCCGCCTGCAGGTGACGGGAAACCTGCACTGGCCGCAGGATGCCAGCAGTTCTACCCCGGCGCCGAACATGGACGAGAACATCTGGTTCGCCCGCGACGTGGACGCGATGGCCCTGACGCTGGACACGCTGCCCGTGCTGGTCGTGGCCAGCGCCGTCGAGGGCGACAACCAGGGCGCCCGTCCCCTGCCGGTGGCCATCGAGGGGATTCCCAACAACCACCTGTCCTATGCGGTGCAGTGGTTCCTAATCGCGGCCACTTGGGCGGTGATGACACTGGCGCTGATCTGGCGTATCAGGCAGCGCAGCTACTGAAGGATTTCCGATGCGTTACGTCTCGACGCGGGGCCAGGCCCCGGTGCTGAATTTCGAACAGGCCATGCTGTCGGGGCTGGCGCGCGACGGGGGCCTGTACCTGCCAGAGACGATCCTGGCCTTCGCGGGGTTGGAGCAGCTGGACGGCCTGTCATACGAGGAGGTGGCCTTCCGCGTGGTGCGCCCCTTCACCGGCGACAGCTTCAGCGATGACGAACTGCGCGGCGCCATCGACCGCGCCTATGCGCGCATCAGCCACGATGCCCGCGCGCCGCTGGTCCAGCTGGCCCCCGGCCATCACCTGCTGGAGCTGTTCCACGGGCCCACGCTGGCCTTCAAGGATTTCGCGATGCAATTGATCGCGCAGCTGTTCCAGATCGCCCTGACGCGGTCGGGCCAGCGGATCACCATCGTGGGCGCCACCTCCGGCGACACCGGATCGGCCGCCATCGAGGCCTTCCGCGGCATCGACAACGTGGACGTGTTCATCATGTATCCGCATGGCCGCGTGTCCGAGGTCCAGCGCCGCCAGATGACCACGCCCCCCGCCGCCAACGTCCATGCGCTGGCCGTGACCGGGCATTTCGACGACTGCCAGGCGCGGCTCAAGGACCTGTTCAACGACCATGCCTTCCGCGACGGGGTGGGGCTTGCGGGCGTGAACAGCATCAACTGGGCCCGCGTCGTGGCGCAGATCGTCTATTACTTCACCGCAACCGCGTCGCTTGGCATGCGGCCCACCGATTTCTGCGTGCCGACGGGCAATTTCGGCGACATCTTCGCGGGCTCCATCGCGCGCCGGATGGGCCTGCCGATCCGCCGTCTGATCGTCGCCACGAACCAGAACGACATCCTGCACCGCGCGCTGACCAGCGGCGAATACCGCATGGGCGCGGTCGAGCCCTCGATCAGCCCGTCGATGGACATCCAGGTCAGCTCGAACTTCGAACGCGCGCTGTATCTGGCCTACGGCCAGGACGCGGGCGCGATCCGGCAGCTGATGGAGGAGCTGAAACAGGGCGGCTTCGCGATCAGCCAGGGCGCGCTGGAGGCCCTGCGCGAGCAATACGCCTCGGGCCGCGTCTCCGAGGAGGAGACGCTGGACACGATCCGCGCCATGCGCGAGCGCACCGGAGAGATCCTGTGCCCGCACAGCGCCGTGGGCGTCGCCGTGGCCGAGCGCCATCTGGAGCCCGGCGTGCCGATGGTCACGCTTGCCACCGCCCATCCGGCCAAGTTCCCCGACGCGGTGGAACGCGCCATCGGCCACCGCCCCGGCCTGCCGCCGCATATGGCGGACCTGTTCGACCTGCCCGAGCGCCTGACCCGGGTTGAAAACGACGTGGACGCGCTTAAGTCCCTGATCCTTGAACGGAGGACCGCGTGAGCCAAGACCCCACCCCGCGCCTGACAACGCTGCCCAACGGGCTACGCATCGTGACCCGGCAGATGCCCGGCCTGCATTCGGCGGCCCTGGGCATCTGGGTCAGCGCGGGCGGGCGCAATGAACGCGCCGACCAGAACGGCATCGCGCATTTCCTGGAGCACATGGCCTTCAAGGGCACCGCAACCCGCAGCGCGCTGCAGATCGCCGAGGCGATCGAGGATGTGGGCGGCTATATCAACGCCTATACCTCGCGCGATGCGACGGCCTATTACGTCCGCGTGCTGGAGGATGACGTCGATCTGGCCTTCGACGTGATCAGCGATATCGTCCTGAGCCCCGTCTTCGACGAACGCGAGATCGAGGTCGAGCGCGGCGTGATCCTGCAGGAGATCGGGCAGTCGCTGGACACGCCCGACGACATCATCTTCGACTGGCTTCAGGAGGCCGCCTATCCGGACCAGCCGATGGGCCGCACCATCCTGGGCCCCGCTGAACGCGTCAGCAGCTTTGGCCGCGCCGATCTGGCCGGTTTCGTGACCGAGAATTACGGCCCCGGCCAGATGGTCGTGGCCGCCGCGGGATCGGTCGATCACGACCGCATCGTGCGGTTGGCCGAAAAGGTGCTGGGCCATATCGTGCCGCGTCCTCAGGGTCCGCGCGAACAGGCCCGCTGGCAGGGGCTGGAGAGCCGGACCGTCAAGCCGCTGGAGCAGGCGCATTTCGCGCTGGCGCTAGAGGGGCCGGGTTACCTGGCGCCCGATTTCTATGCCGCCCAGATCTTCTCCTCGGCGCTTGGCGGGGGGATGTCGTCGCGGCTGTTCCAGAAGATCCGCGAGGAGCGCGGGCTGTGCTATACGATCTTCGCGCAGTCGGGTTTTCATGACGACACGGGCATGCTGACCATTTATGCCGGTACCGGCGCCGAGGATCTGGGCGATCTGGCGACCCTGACCATCGACGAGGTCCGTCGTGCGGCCGACGACATGTCCGAGGCCGAGATCGCCCGCGCCAAGGCGCAGCTGCGGGCGGGACTGTTGATGGGGCTGGAAAGCCCGTCGGGCCAGGCCGAACGCATGGCGCGCAGCCTGGCGATCTGGGGCCGCGTCCCGGACCCGGCCGAGGTTGCCGAACGCATCGTCGCGGTCACCGCCGCGGACGTGCGCGCGCATGCCGAGGCGCTGCTGGCCAATGCCCGCCCGGCGCTGGCGCTTTATGGTCCGGTGGACGGTGCGCCGTCGCGCGAGGCCCTGGCTGAACGGCTGGCCGCATGATCCTGGCGCGGCGCCGTGCCTTTCGGCTGGATACCGAACGCATCGCGCTGCGCCTGCCATTGCATTCCGATTTCAGCGCGTGGCGGACGCTGCGCAATGACAGCCGCGCCTTTCTGACCCCGTGGGAGCCGGTCTGGTCCCCTGACCATCTGTCACGCAAGAGCTTCACCAACCGCGTCTATTGGGCGGCCCGTTCGGCGCGGGCGGGCACGGCCTTTCCGCTGTTCCTGGTCCATCGCGACGGCACGTTGCTGGGCGCGATCACGCTGGACAACATCCGCCGCGGCCCCGCGCAATCGGGCACCATCGGATACTGGATCGGGCAGGAGCATGCCCGACATGGCTATATGCGCGAGGCGATCGGGGCGCTGGTGCATCACGCCTTCACCGCGCTGGACCTGAGCCGAATCGAGGCCGCCTGCCTGCCCGAGAATGCCGCATCGCGGGGCGTGCTGGAACGGTCGGGCTTCAAGTACGAGGGCGTGGCCCAGAGCTATCTGCAGATCGACGGTCGCTGGCGCAACCATGTGCTTTACGCCAACCTGCGCAGTGACCGGCGCGGAAAGACCGAGGTGCGCTGATGCTGATCCCCGCCGACAAGACCCTGGCCGCGGCCCTGCCCGCGGGCGTGCTGCGCGACCCGTCCCCCGCCTATACCGAGGAACCGCGGGGCCGGTATCACGGGCAGGCGGGCCTGGTCGCGGCGCCCCGCGACACGCAGGAATGCGCCGCGATCATCCGCGCCTGTGCAGAGGCGCGCGTCCCGGTGGTGCCGCGCGGTGGGGGCACCGGGCTGGTCGGGGGGCAGGTGATGACGGACGGTCCCGCGCCCCTAATCCTGTCGATGGAGCGGATGACAGCGATTCGCGACACCTTTGCCGAGGAAGGGGTGATGATCGCCGAATCGGGCGTGACGCTGCAGGCGGCGCGGCAGGCGGCGGCGGGTGTGGGACGGCAGTTCCCGCTGTCGCTGGCCTCGCAGGGCTCAGCCCAGATCGGTGGCGTGCTGTCGACCAATGCGGGGGGCGTGAACGTTTTGCGATACGGCAATGCCCGCGCGCTGTGCCTGGGTCTGGAGGCGGTGCTTCCCGACGGGTCGGTGATGCACGACCTGAAGCGCCTGCGGAAGGACAACACTGGATACGACCTGCGCGACCTGCTGATCGGGGCCGAGGGGACGTTGGGCATCATCACCGCCGCGTCGCTGGTCCTGGCGCCGGTGCCTGCAGAGACCGGGGTCGCGATGCTGATCGTGGACAGCCCCGCCGCCGCCCTGTCGCTGCTGTCACTGGCGCAGGCCCGCATGGCGGGCGGCGTCACGGCCTTCGAACTGATCTCGGGCCAGAGCCTGCATTTCCTGGACGCGGCCTTTCCTGACATGCGCCAGCCGTTCGACACGCGGCCCGACTGGCTGGTTCTGATCGAGGTCGGCCTGCCCGCGGGCCTGTCGGCCGACGCGGCGCTGGAGGGGCTGTTCACCGCGGGGACCGAGGCCGGTCTGGTCCATGACGGCGTCATCGCGCAATCGGGCCAGCAGGGCGCGGACCTGTGGGCGCTGCGCGAGCATATCCCGCTGGCCAACCGGCACATCGGCGCGATCGCCAGCCATGACATCAGCCTGCCTCTGTCCGAGGTCGCCCGCTTCATCGACGATGCCAGGGCCTGGCTGGCGGGGCAGGGGGACATGCGCGTCAACTGCTTCGGCCATCTGGGCGACGGCAACCTGCATTACAACCTGTTCCCGGCGGCGGGCCGAACCCACGACGACTACGAAACCATCCGCCGCGACCTTTCGCGCAGGCTGCACGAAATGGTCGTGGCGCGTGGCGGGTCGTTCTCGGCCGAACATGGCGTGGGGCGGCTCAAGGCCGCCGATCTGGCGCGGTGGGGCGATCCGGCGCGGCTGGCGGCGATGCGGGCGATCAAGGGGGCGCTGGACCCCCTTGGCATCATGAACCCCGGCGCGGTGCTGGCCTAGGCGCCTTCGAAGTCGCAGAGCGCGTGGACCGGCATGTCCATGCCCTCCAGCACGCGGCGCCCGCCCAGTTCGGGCAGGTCGATCACGAAGGCGCAGCCGATGACCTCGGCGCCAAGGCGGCGGCACAGCGTGATCGCCGCCGCCGCCGTGCCGCCGGTGGCCAGCAGGTCGTCCACGATCAGGACCTTTTCGCCGGGCTTCAGCGCGTCGTCATGAATCTCCATGATCGCCTCGCCATATTCCAGCTGATAGGCCTCGGAGATGACGGTGCCGGGCAGCTTGCCTTTCTTGCGGATCGGCACGAAGCCGGTCGACAGCTGATGCGCCACCGCGCCGCCCAGGATGAAGCCGCGCGCCTCAAGGCCCACGACCTTGTCGATGCGGGTCCCGGCATAGGCGTGCAGGATCTGGTCCACCGCCATGCGGAACCCGCGCGCATCCGCGAACAGCGTAGTCACGTCGCGGAAGATGATCCCCTCATGCGGGAAATCATGGATGGAGCGGACATAGTCCTTGACGGTGCGGCTCATGCAGGGCGGTCCATTTCGAAAAGATCGGTCACCGCGGCATAATCCTTGTATCCCAGACGCGCAATCCAGCCGCCCGCGGCACGCGGATCGAACCGCCCGTCCACGACGCAATCGTCGCGCATGTGGATGCCGGTCACCACGCCGAAAACGGCAAAGTTCGCCTGGCCGGCCAGCGGCACGATCTGGGTCATGCGGCATTCCAACGCCGCCGCGGCGCCCGCCACGCGCGGACAGTCGATGGTGGTGCAATCGGCGGCCTCGATCCCGGCGGCTGCGAATTCGCTGGCCCCCGCGGGCAGCGGGGCCGATGTCGCGTTGACCGCGTCGCGCAGATCGCCCGTGGCGATGTTCACGCAGAAAACGCCGGTCTCGATGATCTGGGCCACGCTGTCCTTGGTGCCGGGTCGGTCGCCCTTGGCACCGGTAGAGGCGAACATCACCTGCGGCGGGACATAGGCCACGGCGTTGAAGAAGGAGTAGGGCGCCAGGTTGTCGCCCTGCGACCCGCGGGTCGAGATCCAGCCGATCGGGCGGGGGGCGATGATCGCGTTGAAGGGATTGTGCGGCAGGCCGTGTCCGGCTTCGGGGCGATAGAACATGGGCGGCCTCCTTGTGGGTTCGGGCGCCAACCTGCCCCGCTTTTTCGCGCGACGCAATGTTTCGCCCGCCTTGCACCCGTGCTAAACGCCCGCCCGACAGCAAGGAGGCGCGATGTACGAGATCTGCCCCGAGACGCCCGCCGACGAACCCGAGGTCGAGGGCCTGTACGATTTGTGCTTTGCGCCGGGTCGCACCGCGCTGTCGTCCTATCGCCTGCGCGACGGGGTGCCGCGGGTGGCCGAACTGTGCCTTGTGCTGCGCGATGCGGGCGGCACGCTGATGGCCGCGATCCGGTTCTGGCCGGTGCGCGTGGACGACCGGCCAGTGCTGCTGCTGGGGCCCATCGCCGTGCACCCCACCGCGCAGGGAGAGGGTCTGGGCGGGCTACTGATGCGCGACAGCCTGACGCGCGCGCGCCGGATGGGGTTCGACCGGGTCCTGCTGGTGGGCGACGCGCCCTATTACAGCCGTTTCGGCTTTCAGCGCCTTGACGATGTGGTGATGCCGCCGCCCACGAACCCCGACCGGGTGCTGGGGCTGGAACTTCGGCCGGATGCATGGGTTAACGTGGCAGGCCCCGTCCAGCAAGAGACCCGGCCCCCTGCAGACCCGCCCGCGCCGGACCCCACGGCTTGCACCCAGGTCGACCCTCCGAAAAGGCCCGCTGATGACAGAACCGAAACCCCTCGTCCTGCCCCCCATCACTGATTCGGCGCTGCACGCCCAGATCGATCGTCTGGCGTTGCGCTATCTGGAGGCCGGGGGTCTGGGCATGCAGATCATGTCCCGCATCGGCAACGGCGCCGAAGGGCTGATCGAACGCCTGCCGGGTTTCGTACGGTCGCGGCTGGAAAGCGTCACGCGGGCCGCGCTGACGCGGGCGTTTGGTGCCGCCAGCCAGTCGCGCAAGGTGGTGCGGGACCGGGGCGATTGGTTCAACCGCATGGCCTCGACCGTCAGCGGTGCGGCGGGCGGGGTCGGCGGTTTCGCGGGCGCGCTGGTCGAACTGCCGTTCACGGTCACGCTGCTGCTGCGCGCCATGCTGGACATCGCCGCCGAACACGGCCTTGATCCCGAAAGCGAAGAAGTGCGCCTGGAATGCCTGCGCATCTTCGCCGCCGCGGGTCCGATGGCCGATGACGATCAGACCGACCTGGGCATGCTGGCCGCGCGCTTGTCGGTGACCGGCCAGACGGTGCAGAGCATGGTCAGCAAGGTCGCCCCGCGCCTGTCCGTCTCGCTTGGGCAGAAGATGGCGGCGCAGGCGGCGCCGGTTTTCGGCGCGGTCGTCGGCGCGTCCATCAACTATACCTTTGCCCGCTACTACCAGGAACTGGCCCGCGTCCATTTCGGCGTCATGCGCCTGTCCCATGAAACCGGCATTCCGCAGGAGGCCCTGACCGAAGCGCTGCGCCTGTCCATCCAGCGCCAGACGCCCCCCGACCGATCATCGCGCTGACCGCGGGGGGGCCGGGGGGCGGCAGCCCCCCGGCGTCGCGGGACGCAATCACGCCTCCTCGGCGTCCAGTGCCAGGGGCGCTGACGGGGCCGCCAGATCGTCCGTCGTCAACGGCCCTGCGGGACGCGCCAGCCGTGCTTTGGTCACCCAGTACAGCCGCTCCTGCGCCCGGGTGATGGCGACATAGGTCAGCCGCTTCCACAGCTGGACTCCGGCCTCGGACCGGTTCGACCAGGCGGCGGCGCTGATGTCAGGGCCGAACACCTGCACCTCGGGCCACTGGCTGCCCTGCGCCTTGTGGATCGTGACCGCCGCCCCGTGCAGAAAGGCCGCGCCCATCCGCGCCGCAAAGGGGATGAAGGGTTCGTCCTCGTCCGGCATCTCGATCTTGACGATGCTGGCAGCCGACAGGCGCGGGTCCTCGGCCCCGATCACGTGCAGGCGCGAAAAGCCCGGCTTGCGGCCCGGCCCCAGATAGACGACCTGCGCTCCCTTGATCAGGCCGCGCGCCTCCAGATCGATCCGCTTCTTGCGATGCTTCAGCGGCAGCTCCAGCCCGTCGCAGATCAGCGGCTCTCCGGGCAGCAGCGCGTCCCCTGGCGCGCCGAAGGCCGTGCGGAAGGCATGGATCAGCCGGATGCGCGTCGCGTTGCGCCAGACCAGGACCGGGCTGCGCGCCATCAGGTCGCTTTCCACCCGCTCGGCCCAGACCACGCGGTCGTCCTTGCGCGCCGCATCGCGGATCATCTGCTCGAAATCGTCAAAGCCCAGCTGATCGTCGGCCAAAGCATGGGCCAGGTCCAGGATCGGGTTGTCGTCGGCCTGGCGGTGAATGCGGCTCAGCATCAGGCGCTGCGCCGGCGCCAGCTTGTCAAACACCATCTCTCCGGACTGGCCGACCGGGGCCAGCTGGGCAGGGTCGCCGAACAGGACCAGCACGGGAAAGATCTCGCGCAGGTCCTCGAACTGCTTCTCGTCCAGCATCGAGGCCTCGTCGATCAGCCCGACGTCCAGCCCCTCCTCGCGCCTGGTCCAGCCGCGGATGAAATCCGACCCGCGCAACCCGGCCGTGGCCAGCGCCCCGGGGATCGAGGCATGCTGGTCATAGAACGCCTTGGCCCGGTCCAGCGCCGTGTCCGACAGTTCCGCGATGACCGGGCGTTCGGCCGCCCCGGTCAGCCATTCGGCGATCTTCTCGTATTGCGGATCATAGACCGGGGTGTACAGGATCCGGTGGATCGTCGTGGCCGGCACGCCGCGCATGCGCAGAACGAACGCCGCCTTGTTCGTCGGCGCCAGGATGGCGACGCTGCGCCGGTCCTTGCGGCGCCGCCCTTCGTAATCTGGGCTGATCAGTTCGACCCCCGCCTCCAGCAGGGCCTTGGTGATCTGCGACAGCATCAGCGTCTTGCCCGATCCGGCCTTGCCGATGACCGCCATGACGCGACCTTTTCCCGACTGTGGCGGATGCAGTTCCTCTGCGATGATGTCGATGCCCGCCGCGCCGAAGGTTTCGGCCAGCGTATCCCAGGCATCGGCCTGATCGGGCGAAAGGGTCGGGGCGGGGACGGGACTGTTCATGCCAGACCCTTAGCCTGCCTTCGCGGCCAAGGCAAAGCGCCGCGCAACTTTTCCGCCCCGGGCACCGTGCCTGCGGGCACCCCAACAGGAGAGACGCGATGATCGAGCTGTTCTTCGTCACCTGCCTGCTCGCCGACCCACAGCGCTGCAGCGATCACAGCCTGCTGTTCGAGGAACGGAACGGCCTGTTCAGCTGCATGCTGCAGAGCCAGTCCGAGCTTGCGAAATGGGTGGCCACCCATCCGACCGAACAGGTTCGCGAATGGAAATGCCGCCGCGCCGGAGAGGGCGACCGCAAGGTCTGACCCCATGCACCGCCGCGCGGGGGGGGCCGAGGGGCGGCAGGCCCCCCGGCACGTCGCGGGACGCAGGTCAGCGCCGGCCGGCCTCCAGCGCATCCTCGAAGGTGCGCAGCCCGGTCCGCGGCGATTGGACCAGCACCGCCATGTTGCCCGGCTTGTGCTGGTTGCGCAGCATCATCATGTGCGCGGCCGGGATCTCGGCCCAGGGGAACACCTCGGACATGCAGGGGTCCAGGCGGCGTTCCAGCATCAGCTTGTTCGCGGCGCTGGCCTGCTTCAGATGCGCGAAATGCGATCCCTGGATGCGCTTCTGATGCATCCACAGGTACCGCACGTCGAAGGTGCAGTTGAACCCGGTCGTGCCTGCGCAGATCACCACCATCCCGCCCTTCTTGCAGACCAGCGTGCTGACCGGGAAAGTCGCCTCGCCGGGATGCTCAAAGACGATGTCGACATTGTTGCCCTTGCCGGTGATGTCCCAGATCGCCGCGCCGAACTTGCGCGCCTCGTTGAACCACTCCTTGTATTCCGGCGTGTTCACCGTGGGCAGCTGCCCCCAGCAGCGGAATTCCTTGCGGTTGATGACCCCTTTCGCGCCCAGCCCCATGACGAAGTCGCGCTTGTCCTCCTCGGAGATCACCCCGATGGCGTTGCCGCCCGCCGCGTTGATCAGCTGGATCGCATAGGAGCCGAGGCCCCCCGACGCGCCCCAGACCAGCACGTTCATGCCCGGCTTCAGCTCATGCGGCTCGTGCCCGAACAGCATCCGGTACGCCGTGGCCAGCGTCAGCGTATAGCAGGCCGATTCCTCCCAGGTCAGGTGGCGCGGCCGGGGCATCAGCTGCTGGGCCTGTACGCGGGTGAACTGGGCAAAGCTGCCGTCCGGCGTCTCGTATCCCCAGATCCGCTGCGTGGGCGAGAACATCGGATCGCCGCCGTTGCAATGCTCGTCGTCGCCGTCGTCCTGGTTGCAGTGGATGACGACCTCGTCACCGACCTTCCACCGCTTGACCTTGTCGCCCACCGCCCAGACGATCCCCGACGCATCCGATCCGGCGATGTGATAAGGCTGCTTGTGCACGTCGAACATGCTGATCGGCTTGCCCAGGCCCGCCCAGATCCCGTTATAGTTGACGCCCGCCGCCATCACCAGGACCAGCACCTCGTTGCTGTCGATGGCCGGGGTGTCCACGACCTCCAGCTGCATCGCCTGATCGGGCTCTCCCTGCCGTTCGCGGCGGATCGCCCAGGCATGCATGCGCGCAGGCACATGGCCCAGGGGGGGCATCTCGCCCACGGCGTACAGGTCTTTGACCGGGGCGTCGTAGGGCGCGATCGGGGTGGGTGCGTCGAGAGCCATCGTCTTTCTCCTGTCCTGTGCCGCAGTGCAGAATCACCGCGCCGATTTGCCCTGTCCTACGACATGAAAAGCAACAATGCAACTATCAGGCACCATTGTGCGCAACAATATGTCGGAATGATCAGAAACGCGCCGCGCTGCGGCGAATTGACGACGCAGCTTTGTGTCTGTATCGATACTCATGATAACATTTTCTTGCGAGGGCATGATGGCCGACAAGGACAAACCCTGGCTGTTCCGCACCTATGCGGGCCATTCCACGGCGGCGAAATCCAATGCGCTGTACCGGACGAACCTGTCGCGCGGACAGACCGGCCTGTCGGTGGCCTTCGACCTGCCCACGCAGACCGGTTACGACAGCGATCATATCCTGGCGCGCGGAGAGGTCGGCAAGGTCGGCGTCCCCGTCTGCCATCTGGGCGACATGCGCGCGCTGTTCGACCAGATCCCGCTGGAGCAGATGAACACCTCGATGACGATCAACGCGACCGCGCCGTGGCTTCTGTCGCTGTATATCGCCGTGGCCGAGGAGCAGGGGGCCGATGTCAGCCGCCTGCAAGGCACCGTCCAGAACGACCTGATCAAGGAATACCTGTCGCGCGGCACCTATATCTGTCCACCCGCGCCGTCGCTGGCGATGATCACCGACATCGCCGCCTACACGCGGCAGCACCTGCCGAAATGGAACCCGATGAACGTCTGCAGCTATCACCTGCAGGAGGCCGGGGCGACGCCGGAACAGGAGCTGGCCTATGCGCTGGCCACCGCCGTGGCCGTGCTGGACGATCTGCGGGACAAGGTGCCCGCCGACAGCTTTCCCGAGATGGTCGGGCGGATCAGCTTCTTCGTGAACGCGGGCATCCGCTTCGTCACCGAGCTGTGCAAGATGCGCGCCTTTACCGAGCTGTGGGACGAGATCACCCGCGACCGCTATGGCATCGCGGATGAGAAATATCGTCGGTTCCGCTATGGCGTGCAGGTCAACAGCCTTGGCCTGACCGAGCAGCAGCCCGAGAACAACGTCTATCGCATCCTGCTGGAGATGCTGGCTGTCACGCTGTCCAAGAACGCCCGTGCCCGTGCGGTGCAGCTGCCCGCCTGGAACGAGGCCCTGGGCCTGCCGCGGCCCTGGGATCAGCAATGGTCCCTGCGGATGCAGCAGATCCTGGCCTATGAGACCGACCTGCTGGAATATGGCGACCTGTTCGACGGCAATCCGGTGATCGCCGCCAAGGTCGAAACCCTCAAGCAGGGCGCTCGGGACGAATTGGCGCTGCTGGACCAGATGGGCGGCGCGATCGCGGCCATCGACTACATGAAGGCGCGGCTGGTCGAATCGAACGCGGCCCGCCTTGGCCGGATCGAGACGAACGAGACGGTCGTGGTCGGCGTCAACCGCTGGCAGCAGGCCGAGCCTTCGCCGCTGACGGCGGGCGATGGCGGCATCATGGTCGTCGACCCCGCGGTCGAGGCCGATCAGGTCGGCCGCCTGGCCGCCTGGCGCGCGGAACGCGACGCAAGCGCGGTCGAGGCGGCGCTGGCCGCGCTGCG
>NZ_VDDD01000068.1 GCF_006151785.1 Paracoccus marcusii | reverse complement strand
GGTCGCGGCGGGGGCCGAAGACGGGTGGGCGCGCGCGGGCCAGCGCCACCCCCGGCCCCGCCGGGTCGGCAGCGGCCAGGTGCAGCGTGCGGAAATGGCGCAGCGCGCCGATGCACAGGGTGACGGGCGCGATCCCCTGCTGTTCGATCCGCCGCATCAGCGGGCCGAAATCGGCCTCGCGGCGTTCGGCGACGGTGTGGATCAGCTCGTCCAGGTCGGCCTCGATCGTGGCGGGCGCCAGCATGGCGATCTCCTCGACCGTCAGGGGGGCGGGGTCCTGGTACTTGTACAGGCCGATCTTCTCGACCGTCTGGCGCAGATCACCGGGGTCCAGCGCCCGCGCCAGAAGACCCAGTTCACGCATCGCGTCCCGCGGCACCTCGCGCAGGCCGGCATCCGCCAGCCAGCGGCCGATCTCGTCCTCGGAGGGCGGATCGTCATAGATGGGGGCCGTCACCGCCTGGCCATGCGTCTCGAACAGGCGCCGCAGGGATGACGACTTGGACAGGCCGGCCGCCGTGACCACGATCACCGCATCCCCTTGCCGCCAGCCTGTCAGCGCATCGCGGATCGCGTCGGTGGCCAGATCGGGCGTGTCCTCGACCACGACCACGCGGGGGCCGGGAAAGAACCCCACCTCGCGCACCGCGTCGATCAGCTGGGCGGGGTCCTTCTTCAGGCCCGCGCCGGGTATCCGGGTCAGGCGCATCTCCTCGTCGGCCTTCTCGCCGGTCAGGGCGCGCACGACCTCGGCCCGCTTCAGCGCCACGCGCATCGCGTCCTGCCCATAGATCAGCACCCCCGGCCGCGAGGGGTCGGGGCGGGCCAGATAGCGCGCGATCTCGGCCCCCTTCAGCAGCATGGATCAGTCCGGCAGGCCGGATGCGGCCGCCAGCAGGCGGATGACGACCTGATCGGCCAGCATCAGCGCCAGCCGCTCGCGCGCGTCGCCCTCGGCCGCCAGGGTCGAGATTGTGGTCCCGGTGGTGGAATAGGACGTGAAGCTGCTGACGCGTCCCTGGGTGATCACCGCACCCCCCGGCCCGGTCAGCGCGAAATCGGCGGTGCCGTTCAGCGAATAGCGGGTCGTGACCTCATCGGGCGTGATGGCCTGCGCGACGACGCCCGCGCTGATGCGGTAATGCAGGTCATAGATGGCCGCGTCCTCGGGGCCCAACCGTTCGGCCAGGCGCCGGTTGAAGACGAAGTCCAGCGGCGTGTCCGGGTCGCGCGGGCGGACCTTGCCGAACAGCTTGCCGCCCCCGCCCCCCGGCCCATAGACCGGCGACAGCCCGCAGGCCGCCAGCCCCGAGACGGCCAGCAGCCCCAGCAGGACCGCGCGGCGATCAGGCGACCACATTGACGATCCGTCCCGGCACCACGATCAGCTTCTTGACCGCCGCCCCGTCCAGGAACCGCAGCACGGTGTCGTCGGCCAGCACCAGCGCCTCGATCTCGGACTTGGGCATGGTCTTGGGAACGGTGATCTCGGCCCGGCGCTTGCCGTTGATCTGGATCGGAAGGGTCACGCTGTCGTCCTCCAGCAGGGCCGGGTCCGCCTTTGGCCAGCCTGCATCGACGACCATGCCCTGCCCGCCCGATTTCGACCAGACCTCTTCGGCCAGGTGCGGCACCATCGGCGCCATCAGCTGGGCCATGATCCGCAGGGCCGCGCGGCGCGCCTCGCCCCCGGCCTGCGATTTCGCCACAGCATTGGCCAGTTCATAGAGTTTCGCGACCGCCTTGTTGAAGGCAAAGCCCTCGATGGCCTTGGTGACATCCGCGATGGCGCGGTGCGCCGTGCGCGTCAGGTCGGCATCGTCGCCCCCTTCGGGAACCTCGTCGGCCAGGCGCCAGACGCGGGACAGGAACTTGAACGCGGCCTCCGCTCCGGCGGCGGTCCATTCGACGTCGCGTTCGGGCGGGCTGTCCGACAGCATGAACCACCGTGCGGTATCCGCGCCAAAGCTTTCGACGATGCTGACCGGATCGACGACGTTCTTCTTGGATTTCGACATCTTCGCGGACGGGATCACCTCGACCGCGGTGCCGTCGGCCAGACGCCCGTCGGTCACGTCCTCGGGCAGGTGATAGACCGGGCGCCCCCGGTCGTCGGTGGTGCGATAGATCTCGTGCGTGACCATGCCTTGCGTGAACAGCGCGTCGAACGGCTCTCGTGCCGTCTCGGGCAGATGGCCCGTCCTGACCATCGCGCGGGCAAAGAAGCGCGAATAGAGCAGGTGCAGGATCGCGTGTTCGACGCCGCCGATATACTGGTCGACGTTCATCCAGTATTCCGCATCCGCCCGGTCGGTCGGCGTCGCAGCCCCCGGCGAGGTGAAGCGCGCGTAATACCACGACGAATCGACGAAGGTGTCCATCGTGTCGGTCTCACGCCGCGCCGCGCCGCCGCATTTCGGGCAGGTCGCCTGACGCCAGGTCGGGTGGCGGTCCAGCGGGTTGCCCGGCACGTCGAACGTCACGTCCTGCGGCAGCAGCACGGGCAGGTTCGCTTTCGCCTCCGGCACCGTGCCGCAGGTCCCGCAATGCACGACCGGGATCGGACAGCCCCAATAGCGCTGGCGCGAGATGCCCCAGTCGCGCAGGCGGAACTTGGTCACGCCCTCGCCATAGCCCTCGGCCTCGGCATGGGCGATGGCGGCATCGACCGCCGCCTCGCCGGTCTGATCGGCCGCGCCCGCGAATCCGCGCACATAGGTCACGACCTCGGTCTTGGCGGGCACGAAGGGCGCCTCCGCCACCAGCGCATCGGCCGCGGCCTGATCCATGCCCGGCTGGCCAAAGGTCGCGCGGATCGGCAGGCCGTATTTCACGGCGAATTCGTGGTCGCGCTCGTCATGGGCCGGGCTGCCGAAGATCGCGCCGGTGCCGTAATCCATCAGCACGAAATTCGCGATCCAGATCGGCAGGCGCCAGCCCGCGTCCAGCGGATGCGCGACGCTCAGGCCGGTGTCGAAGCCCAGCTTGGGCGCGGTCTCGATGGCCTCCTCGGTGGTGCCGATGCGCCTGCATTCCTCGCGGAAGGCCTCGATCTCGGGGCGGCTGGCGGCCAGCTCCTTGACCAGCGGATGATCCGGCGACAGCGCGACGAAGCTCGCCCCCATCAGCGTGTCGGGCCGGGTGGTATAGACCTCGATCGCCTCATGGCCCGCGGGCGCATCGACCGTGGCAAAGCGGAACTGCAGGCCCCGCGACCGGCCGATCCAGTTGGCCTGCATCAGGCGCACCTTCTCGGGCCAGCCCTTCAGCCCGTCCAGCGCCTCCAGCAGCTCGTCGCTGTAATCGCTGATCTTGAAGAACCACTGCGTCAGCTCGCGCCGCTCGACCGTGGCGCCCGACCGCCAGCCCTTGCCGTCGATCACCTGCTCGTTGGCCAGCACGGTCATGTCGACCGGGTCCCAGTTCACCTGCGCCGACTTGCGCGTGATCAGGCCCGCCTCCAGCATGTCCAGGAACACCGCCTGCTGCTGCGCCACATAGGCATCGTCGCAGGTCGCGAATTCGCGGCTCCAGTCGATGGACAGGCCCAAGGGTTTCAACTGGTCGCGCATCGTCGCGATGTTGGCATAGGTCCAGTCGCGCGGATGGCCGCCCTGCTCCATCGCGGCGTTCTCCGCGGGCATGCCGAAGGCGTCCCAGCCCATCGGGTGCAGCACGCTGAACCCCTGCGCCCGCTTGAACCGCGCGACCACGTCGCCCATCGCATAGTTGCGCACATGGCCCATGTGGATGCGCCCCGACGGATAGGGGAACATCTCCAGCACATAGTATTTCGGGCGCTCGTCGCGGATGGCGGCAAAGGCGTCGGCATCGGCCCAGGCCGTCTGCCAACGGGCTTCGCTTGTCGCGGGATCATAGGGCATGGGGAACCTCGGGCATCATTCGTTGCCCGCAGGGTCTATACGCCCCGCCTGTGCGGGTCCAGATGCGGCCGACCGGAGCCCGTCGAATGCGACCGCCCGCGGGCATCGCGAAACACCGCCGGATGCCCCGCGATCGGGGCCCCGCTGCGCGGACGCGCCCTTACAGGCGGCCGTCCTGGATGCGCAGCTGGCGGGCGCGGGTCAGGATGGCATCCTCGACCGCGCGGACGGTGCCCGCCTCGACCGCGGCGGCGCCCGGCCCCTGCAGCGCCAGGCGCAGGCTGCGCGCATCCAACGCCGGGTCGCTGATCTGGATCGTCGCACGATAGGACCGTCCCCCGCCCGGAGGCGTACCGTAGCCGGTCTGGATCACGCCGGTGAACGGATCGATCGTCTGCACCGGCAGAAAGCTCAGCACGTCCAGACTGGCAGTCCACAGGTACTTGTTCACACCGACCATCTGGTCGGGGTTGCCCGAACGCACCAACAGGTCCTGAATGCGGGTCGAACGGGTTTCAGGCGCCATATCGGGGCTGTCGATCGGACCGCCCGCGGTTTGAACATTCCCACCCGATCCGCCACAGGCGGCCAGCCCCGCGCATAGCGTCGTGACGATCATCAGGCGCGTGGCGCGTGCATAGGTCATTCCAGTCCCCCGGAGGTCAGTTCAGTGGTGCATTCTCTTGGGGTCAGCATTAGCCCGGATCGGCGCTGCGAAACAAGCGACTTGAGGCGAACACCCTGTCCGCGCCGCCCCGGCGGGGCCTGTCCCGACAGGCCGTCCAGGGCAGGTGTGGCCCAAGTGCATCACGGAAATGGGCAAAGAAAACAGCAGACGCTTGATTCCGTTGCATCACAATCGCGAAAGAGTGAAACCAATTGCATACCCAGGGCGGGACAGCTGGCTTGGGCAACAGAGAGACAAGAGGGAACACACCATGAAGAAGGCACTTATCGCCTCGACCGCGCTGGTCCTGACCGCCGGCATCGCCGCAGCAGACGTCACCATCTCGGGTTATGGCCGTACCGGCGTGCAGTATTACGAAGATGGTATCATCACCGTCGGCGGAAACGACACCCAGGTCATCTCGCGCCTGCGGATGAATATCGATGCATCGACCTCGACCGACCAGGGCGTCGACTTCGGCGCACGCTTCCGCCTGCAGTGGGACCAGGGCAACAGCAGCCGTGGTAATGACGCATCGACCAACGCAGGCAAGGTCTTTGTGACCGCCAGTGGCCTGACGGTCGAAGTCGGTAACGTCGACACTGCGCTGGACTCTGCTGCACTGGTTTATGCTTCGGAGCTGGGCGCGTTCGACCGTTCGACCGGTGGCAACTTCCTGGGCGCATTCTTCGCCTATGAATCCTCGCCCTACAGCAACAATGACCGCCTGGGCATCGCTGCGCGTTACGCGCTGGGCGACGTCACTCTGCGCGCCTCGTACATCGACCCGGACCAGAGCGGCCTGTTCGAAGATACCCTTGACGGCACTGTGCCCACCAAAGAAGAGTTCAGCTTGGCAGCTGAGTATGTCTGGAACGAGCGGCTGGAACTGTCCGCCGGTGCATCTCTGAACGCAGCCGGTTGGGAAGATCATGACGTGTACTTCGTGGGCGCCCGCTATGCCGTTCTGGAGAATGCCCGCGTCGGCCTGAACTACTACGCCAACGGCGACGTTGGCAGCATCAGCGGCGTAGACAGCAGCAACGCGGATTTTGTCAACGTCATCGACGATCTGGGCAACACGGTCACCCTGTACGGCGACTATACGCTGGCCGACGGTCTGACCAACATCGAAGCCTATGTTGCCAACAACGACGGCGACTGGACCCAGAAGGAAACCGACGTGTCCTTCGGCATCGGCGCAAACTACGACCTGGGCGGCGCCCGTCTGGGTGCCTCGCTGCAGCGCGACTATCAAGAGCGTGTTTCGGCCGACATGGGCGTTCGCTTCGACTTCTGATCCTTCGCGATCAAACGTCACACGGAGAGAGCGGGCCTTGCGCCCGCTCTTTTCTTTTTGTCAGGTGGGATCATGGGACTGGACGACATCACCCGCCGCATCCGCGCGGCCGAATCTGCCGCAGGGCGCGCCCCGGGCAGCGTCACGCTGATCGCGGTCAGCAAACTGCAACCACCCGAACGGGTCGAGGGCGTTCTGGCCGCGGGCCACACCGTCTTCGGAGAGAACTACGTCCAGGAGGCGCAGGCCAAGTGGCCTGCCTGGACCGCGGCGCATCCGGGTGTGTCGGTCCACATGATCGGGCCGCTGCAATCGAACAAGGCGCGGGCCGCCGTGCAGCTGTTCGACGCGATCCACACGCTGGACCGCGTGACGCTGGCCCGCAAGCTGGCCGCGCAGATGGCCGAACAGGGCCGTCGCCCGCAGCTGTTCGTGCAGGTCAATACCGGGGACGAGCCGCAAAAGGCCGGCATCCTGGCGGATGAGCTGCCCGGTTTCCTGGCGTTGTGCGCCGAGCTGTCGCTGTCGCCTGAGGGCCTGATGTGCATCCCGCCCGACGGCGAGGATCCGGCACCGCATTTCACCCTGCTGCGCGACCTGGCGCGCGACCACGGCCTGCCCGGCCTGTCGATGGGCATGAGCGCCGATTTCGAGACTGCCATCGCCCATGGCGCGACCCATGTCCGCGTGGGGTCGGCGATCTTCGGGGCGCGGAACGCTCAGGGCACGTAAAGCGGCGTGCCCGGGGGCGCGTGACGCGCGATCCACATCAGGTCGCGGCGGGCAAAGGCGATGCAGCCTTCGGTCCCGAAACCAGGGCGGCGCCACTGGTGCAAGAAGATCGCGGATCCCCGCCCCGGAACCGCATCCGCATTCCAGTCCGTCGTCAGGATCAGGTCGTACAGCGGGTCGGCGCGGCGCAGCCGTTCGTGGCTGGCCGCAAGCGGCGCGCGGGCGTGCTGGTTATAGGCCGCATGGCCCGGATCGTCACACCATAGATCGCCCGGCCCGATCACCCGCGCCCAAGGCGCCGGGCGGGCCAAGCGGTCCGGGCGGTACCACAGCCCGGTGATGCGATGGCGGCCCGAAGGGGTGGCGTGATCGCCCTCGCGCTTGGCGGGGGTGATCCCGGCGCGGCCGATGCTGCAGGGAATGACGCGGCCCAGAAAACGCAGCCCCTGCGGGGTCAGCACCATGCCGGTCACAGCAGATGCCCCGACTTTTCGGCCTTCACATCCAGATAGCCGGTGTTGTGACGGTTGCGCGGCACGACCAGCGGCACCCGTTCGGGGACCGCGATGCCATGGGCCTGCATCATCGCCACCTTGCGCGGGTTGTTGGTCATCAGGCGCACTGCGCCGAAACCCAGCCGCCGCAGCAGCGCCGCGCCGATGCGGAAGTCGCGCTCGTCATCCTCGAATCCCAGGCGGTGGTTCGCTTCGACCGTGTCAAAGCCCTGGTTCTGCAGGTCATAGGCGCGCATCTTGTTGGCCAGCCCGATGCCCCGCCCCTCCTGGTTCAGGTACAGCAGCACCCCCGCCCCCGCCTGCCCCATCGCGGCCAGCGCGGCGTTCAGCTGCGGCCCGCAATCGCATTTCAGGCTGCCCAGCACGTCGCCCGTGAAACAGGCCGAATGCAGCCGCGCCAGGACGGGCGCATCGCGGGGCGGATCGCCGATCTCGATCGCGTAATGCTCCTCTCCACCGTCATCGGGACGGAAGATGTGCAGCCGCGACCGCTCCGCCGACAACAGTGGCAGGCGCGCCGCCGCGACCGGGGCCATCGCGGCCTCGGCTGCAAGCTGCGCAAGAACCGGACCCGGAGGCAGGCGCGTCAGGCCCGGCGGCGCGGGGGCCGCGACCATCAGCATGGCAGGCAGCAGCTGCGCCGATTTCGCCAGCGCCAGCGCCGCGCGATGGGGTCCCGCATCGCCGTCGCGCAGGGTGGTCAGTGGCCCCTTCATCGGGGTCATCAGGTCGCCTGCGGGATCGGCCACTGCCCGCAGCCACGCCAGATCGGCCCCCACGGGCAGCGCAACCCGCGCCAGATCGCCGTCATAGGCGCGCGCCTTGAGCGTTTCGGCCCGCCGTCCGGTCAGGGCCAGGACGGCGGGGCCAAGCGCGCGCAGATCGGCCAGACGCGCGGGCGACAGCGTCTCTACCGCGGCAGCCAGATGGTCGCCCAAGGCCACCGGCAGGCCCATGCGCAGGTCGGCGCGGGCGCGGGCGATGGTCTCGGGCAGGGTCGGGATCAGGCTCATGGGGCCACGCATTCTTGAAACAGTCTGAAACATAACGCACCGATCCGACAACTCCATGTGAGGATTCGCACATGGTGCTGGACGGTCCGGGCCGCGACGCCCAACTCATTGCGCAATGACGCAAAGGAGGCAACCATGGCCGGACTGAAGAAGATCCTGCTTGTCGATGACGAGGAAGACCTGCGCGAGGCCCTGGCCGAACAGCTGGTCGCGACCGACGATTTCGACGTGACCGAGGCCGGCAGCGGCGCCGAGGCGGTCGAAGCCACCAAGAACGCGATCTTTGACCTGGTGGTCCTGGATGTCGGCCTTCCCGACACCGACGGGCGCGAGCTGTGCAAGAAGCTGCGCAAGCTGAACGTCAAATGCCCCATCGTGATGCTGACCGGGCATGACACCGATGCCGACACGATCCTGGGCCTGGATGCGGGCGCCAACGACTATGTCACCAAGCCGTTCAAGTTCCCGGTCCTGCTGGCCCGCCTGCGCGCCCAGCTGCGCACGCATGAACAGTCCGAGGACGCGATCTTCCAGCTTGGGCCGTACACGTTCAAGCCGTCGATGAAGATGCTGATCGACGCCAAGGACCGCAAGATCCGCCTGACCGAGAAGGAGACCAACATCCTCAAGTTCCTGTACCGCGCGCAGGACGGGGTGGTGGCCCGCGACGTGCTGCTGCACGAGGTCTGGGGATACAACGCGGGCGTGACCACGCACACGCTGGAGACGCACATCTATCGCCTGCGCCAGAAGATCGAGCCGGATCCGTCGAATGCGCGCCTGCTGGTCACGGAATCGGGCGGCTATCGCCTGGTCGCCTGAGGCATCGGCGGGTTTCTGCGCAGACAACTTTGCCGGGAACCCAAGCCCTGATGTGACGTTCTGTCCCCGAAGCCCAGTGGTCGGCGGATGCGGCCACACCCCTCCCTCTCTGTTCTGCCCCGGCGTTCCCTGCGCCGGGGCTTCTTTTTTTGGGCGGCCGTCCAGTCAGCGCCCGTGCGGCACGGTCCAGTCCGCGTCCGGACCGATGGGCACGATGCGGTGCGGATTGATCATGTCGTGGCTGTAGTAGTAGTGCCGCATGAAATGATCCGGATGGATCGTCCGGGCGACGCCCGGCCACTGGTACAACTCGCGTGCCCATCCCCACAGGTTCGGATAGTCGACGATGCGGCGGCGGTTGCACTTGAAATGCGTGTGATAGACGGCATCGAACCGGACGATGGTGGTGAACAGCCGCCAGTCGGCCTCGGTGATGCGGTCGCCGGTCAGATAGCGGTGTTCGGCCAGCAGCCCCTCGATCCCGTCCAGGCTGTCGAACAGCGGATGGACCGCCTTGTCATAGGCCTCCTGGGTGGTGGCGAAGCCCGCCTTGTAGACGCCGTTGTTGACGGTGTCATAGACGCGGTCGTTGATCGCCTTGATGCGGGCGCGCAGGGGTTGGGGCCAGTAATCGTCCGTGTTGCCGGTCACGCCGTCAAAGGCGCTGTTGAACATGCGGATGATGTCGGCGCTTTCGTTCGACACGATCCGGCCGGTCTGGCGGTCCCACAGGACGGGGACGGTGACGCGTCCCGACATGTCGGGCGTGTCCTTCAGATAGACCTGGCGCAGATAGTCCAGGCCGAACTGCCGGTCGCCCGTGGCGCCGTCGAAATCGGTGCGGAATTCCCATCCCTCGCTCAGCATCTCGGGGTGGACGACCGAGATGTCGATGTGATCCTCCAGACCCTTCAGCGCGCGGAAGATCATCGTGCGATGCGCCCAGGGACAGGCATGGCTGACATAGAGGTGATAGCGTCCCGATTCGGCCGCGAACCCGCCGTCGCCCGTCGGCCCCGCCTGCCCGTCCGAGGTCACCCAGTTGCGGAACTTGGCCGTGTCGCGCTTGAACTCTCCCCCGGTGCTGTCGGTGTCATACCATTCGTCCTTCCAGACGCCGTCGACCAGCTGGCCCATGTGAACTCCTTTCGGTGATGTGACGGGGCAACGGGCGGGGGGCCGCCTTGTTCCCCGTCACCCGATGGCGCGGTCGCGGGTCTCGATGCGGATCATCAGCAGGGCCGCCGCCGCCAGCAGCAGCAGCACGGCGAAACTGCCGATGGCCAGGCCAAAGCCGCGCGCAAAGACGACGGCCAGCAGGCTGGGCGCCAGGATGCCGCCCAGGCGGGCGACCGCGCTGGCCGTGCCCATGCCCGTGCCGCGCAGATGCGTGGGATAGAGTTCCGGCGTGAAAGCATAGAGCGCGCCCCAGGTGCCCAACAGCGCAAAGCTCATCACGATCAGGGCGGTGGCGACCAGGGCGGGGCTGCTGGCCAGGGCGAACAGGCCGCAGCCCAGGGCCGACAGGACCAGGAAGGCCGCCAGCGTGGGGCGACGGCCCACCGCCTCGACCCCCCACGCCGCCAGCGCGTATCCCGGCACCTGCGCCAGTGCCAGGATCACCAGGAAGCCGTATCCGCGCACGAAGCCGAAGCCTTCGGTCGCCAGCTGTCCCGGCACCCAGACAAAGACGCCGTAATAGGACAGCGACACCAAGAACCACACCGCCAGCACGCCGATGGTCGCGCGCCGCAGCGGGGCCGCCATGATCGACGCGGCACCTCCCGACGGCACCGGCGCGGGACGCAGATGCGCGTTGGCGGGCAGCGGCATCGCGCCGTTCACGGCCAGCACGCGGTCGATGACGGCGCGCGCCTCAACCTGGCGGCCCTTGCGGACCAGGTACATCGGCGATTCCGGAATCCAGAACCGCAGGAAGAACCCGATCAGCGCCGGCATCGCCGCGACAAGGAAGATCCAGCGCCACGGCGCGACGGCCCCCATGCTGGCGGCGGCCCAGGCCGTCAGGGCCACGACGATGGTGCCCACCGCCCAGAACCCCTCCAGCCAGACCAGCCAGCGGCCGCGGTTCCTGGGCGGCAGGAATTCGGCCATCATCGCATAGTCGACGGGCAGCGTGCCGCCCACCGCGACCCCGGTCAGGAACCGCAGGATCAGCAGCCAGGTGAAATCGCCGGCCATCACCGATGCCAGCCCGAACACGGCGTCCATCGCGACGGTGCCGATCAGCACCCATTTGCGCCCGATCCGGTCGGCCAGTCGGCCGAAGGCAAAGGCGCCGACGAACATGCCCAGGAAGAACACCGTCCCGATCTGCAGCGCGGTCACCCGCTCCAGGCCGAAGGTCGCGGCGACCGAGGGTGCGGCGAAACCCACCGCGATCACCTGCATCGCGTCCGCCGCCCAGACCAGGCCGAAGATGCCCAGCAGGCGCCACTGGAACCGGCCCGTGCCGCCGCGCGTCAGCGCCTCGTCGATGGTCAGTTTCATGGCCGTCCCCCCTTGTCCCAACAGCCCCTTGCATAGCGCGCGGGGATCATATGGCAAGCCTGCGCCTCGACAGGCCGGGGTCGCGCCGCTAGGGTCCGCGCCCAAAGGAGCCTGCCCCATGTTCACCATCGCCACCTGGAACATCAACTCGGTCCGCCTGCGCGAGGGTCTGGTCGCCCGCCTGCTGGAGGAGGAGGCGCCCGACGTGCTGTGCCTGCAGGAATGCAAGTCGCCGGTGGACAAGATCCCGCTGACCCGGTTCGCGGACCTGGGATACACGCATATCGTGGCGCGGGGGCAGAAGGGTTACAACGGGGTGGCGATCCTGTCGCGCCTGCCGCTGGAGGATGCGGGCGACCGCGATTACGCGCAGCTGGGCCATGCCCGGCACGTGGCCGCCCGGCTGGAGAACGGCGTGGTGATCCACAACATGTACGTCCCCGCGGGCGGCGACATCCCCGACCGCGAGCAGAACCTGAAATTCGGGCAGAAGCTGGATTTCCTGACCGAGATGCGCGACGTGTTCCACGCCGAGCGCCCGACCCGGTCGATCCTGGTGGGCGACCTGAACATCGCCCCGCGCGAGGACGACGTCTGGTCGCACAAGCAGCTGCTGAAGATCGTCAGCCATACCCCGGTGGAGGTCGAGCACCTGCTGGCCGCGCAGGATGCGGGCGGTTGGGTGGACGTCACCCGGCAGGACATCCCGCAGGGGCTGCTCTACAGCTGGTGGAGCTATCGCGCCAAGGACTGGGACGCCGCCGACAAGGGCCGGCGGCTGGACCATATCTGGGCCACCGCCGACATTGCAGGCGCAGCCCATGGCAGCCGCATCCTGCGCCCCCTGCGGGGCTGGGAGGGGCCCAGCGACCACGTCCCCGTCATGGCCAGCTTCGACCTCTAGGCATTTTCGCCCAGGGCGTGATCGCCCAGGTCCAGGACGTCCTCGTTCTGGCGGTCCCACTCGCGGCGTTCGGCATCGGTCGCCTGGGGCGAGAACCAGCCGGTGACCGCGTAGAGGATGCCGATCAGCGGCGCCGTCCAGCAGGCGAAGGCCAGCGGGATGTACAGCAGGTTCGTCAGGTTGCCGTCCATCACACCCAGCGACAGGGCGGTGATGACGAAGGCCCCGCCCGCGTTCCACGGGATCAGCGGGGACATCAGGGTGCCCCCCTCCTCGACCGCGCGGGACAGGTTCAGCGTGGAATAGCCCATGCCGCGGTACAGCGGCGCATACATCCGCCCCGGCAGCGCGATCGAGATATAGGGATCGCCCGCCACCACGTTGGTGGCAAAGGCGGTCGCAATGGCGCTGCTTTGCACGGCGGTAAAGCTTTTGACGCGGCTGATGATGGCGTTGATGATCGCCTCCAGGCAGCCGGTCCGCTCCAGCGCGCCGCCGAATCCCAGCGCGATCAGCATCAGCGAGATGGTCCACATCATCGACTGGATGCCGCCCGCGTTCAGCAGGCTGTCGATGTCGGCCACGCCCGTCTCGATCGCGTAACCGGACTGGGCATAGGTGAAGACGTCGTGCAACCCCGCGCCCTGCAGAAAGATCGCGATGGTCCCGCCCAGCAGCACCCCCGCGAACAGCGACGGCAGCGGCGGGCGGCGCGTGACGGCCAGCACGATCACCACCAGCGCCGGGATCATCGGCACCCAGCCCAGCGTGAACTGCGCGGCCAGCGTGTCGGTGATCGCGTCGATGCGCGCCATGCTGGTCTCGGCGGGAGAGATCAGCCAGGTCCCCGCGATGAAATAGATGACCAGCGCGATCAGCATCGCGGGCACGGTCGTGGGCAGCATGTTGCGGATGTGATCGAAGATGTTCACCCCCGTCACCGCCGGCGCCAGGTTCGTCGTGTCCGACAGCGGAGAGATCTTGTCGCCGAAGAACGCCCCCGACACGACCGCCCCCGCCGTCCAGTAGGCCGGGATGCCGAAACCCGCGCCGATGCCCATCAGCGCCACGCCCACGGTGCCTACGGTTCCCCAACTGGTGCCCAGGGACAGCGACACGACCGCACACAGCACCATCGCCGCGACCAGGAAGATCTGCGGGTTCAGCAATGTCAGACCGTAATAGATCAGCGTCGGCACCGTCCCCGACGCGATCCAGACCCCGATGATCATGCCCACCACGATCAGCACCGACAGCGACGGCATGGACACGTGGATGACGTGGAACACCCCCTCGCGGATGTCCATCCACCCCTGCCCGCGCAGGACGCCCAGAAGGCCGGTGATGGCCAGCCCCAGGATCAGTGGGATGTGCGGGGTGAAATCGCCGTAATAGAACAGCTGCAGCGCCAGAAGGCCCAGCGTCAGCACGATGGGCAGCACGGCCAGCCACAAAGGCGGCAGGCCCGGCCGGGTCGGGGGGGTCTCTGTCATGGTCATGTCCCTCATGTCTTCACACGGCCGTGAGGCCTGCGTGATCGCAACGCGCAAACCGGCCCTTTCGTTCAGCCGCCAAGCGCCCCATATTGCGGGGAACACGCCAACCGAACCATGCGGGGCCAGGATGACCATGCTTTTCGAGGGGGCCCAAGCGCCCAAGACCGACGACTTCATCAAGGACGTGACCGAGGCCACCTTCATGGCCGAGGTGGTCGAGGCGTCGATGCAGGTGCCCGTCATCGTCGATTTCTGGGCGCCCTGGTGCGGCCCCTGCAAGACGCTGGGCCCCGCGCTGGAGGCCGAGGTCGCCCGCCACAAGGGCCGCGTGCGCATGGCCAAGATCAACGTGGACGAGAACCAGACGATCGCGGGCCAGCTGCGCGTGCAGTCGATCCCGACCGTCTATGCCTTCTTCCAGGGCCAGCCGGTCGATGCCTTCCAAGGCGCGGTGCCCGCCAGCCAGGTCAAGCAGTTCGTCGACAAGCTGGCCGCGATGTCGGGCGATGACGGCGGCCTGGCCGACGCCCTTGCCGCGGCCGAGCAGATGATCGAGGACAACGAGGCCGCCGACGCCATCGAGACCTTCACCGCCATCATCGGAGAGCTGCCCGACAGCCCCGAGGCCTGGGGCGGGCTGATCCGTGCCCATCTGGCCGCGGGCGACCATGCCGCCGCCGCCTCGACCCTGACGCAGGTGCCAAGCCCCCTGGCCCATGCCGGCCCGGTCGAGGCCGCGCGCGCCAAGCTGGCCCTGGCCCAGCAGGCCGCCAGCGCCGGTCCGTTGGACGATCTGGCCGCCCGTGTCCAGGCCGATCCGGCCGATCAGCAGGCGCGGCTGGAATACGCGCAGGCGCTGCATGCCGACGGCCAGCTGGAGGCCGCCATCGACATCCTTCTGGACAGCTTCCGCCGCGACCGCGAGTGGAACGACGGCGCCGCCAAGGCGCAGCTGATCACGATCTTCGACAGCCTCAAGCCCACCGACCCCATCGGGCAGAAGGGCCGCCGCCGCCTGTCCTCGCTGATCTTCGCCTGACCGATGGCGCTGCGTTTCGACCTGCCCGACCGCATCCCGCTGTTCCCGCTGCCCGGGGCCGTGCTGATGCCGCGGGCCCGCATGCCGCTGCACCTGTTCGAGCCGCGTTATCTGCAGCTGCTGGAAGACACGCTGAAGACCGATCACCGCCTGATCGGGATGATCCAGCCCGAGGGTGACGGCCTGTCCGCCATCGGCTGCGCGGGCCGGGTCGTGGCGTTCTCGGAAACCGGCGACGGGCGGATGATGATCTCGCTTGGCGCGATCTCGCGGTTTCGCCTGCAGGAGGTCGAGGAGGGCTTTGCCCCCTACCTGCAGGGCCGCGTCGACTGGTCCTCGTTCGGGCGCGACCTGTCCGGCCCGGAGCAGGATCCGACGCTGGACCGCAAGGCGCTGTTTTCGCTGCTGGACCGCTACATGCAGACGCAGGAGCTGTCGACGGACTGGGACGCCGCCGCCGAGGCGGAGGACGAGCTGTTGATCAATTCGCTGTCGATGATGCTGCCCTTCACCCCCGGCGACAAGCAGGCACTGCTGGAATCGCCCACCTTGGCCGACCGTCGCGAGCTGCTGGTCGGCCTGATCGAATTCGCCCTGCACGGCGGAGAGAACGAGGAACGCCTGCAATGACCGATGCCCCCCTTTTCGACCGCCACATGCTGGAGGCGCTGGTCTGCCCGGTGACCCATGCCACGCTCAGCTACGACGCCCAGGCGCAGGAGCTGGTGTCCCGCACGGCGGGGCTGGCCTTTCCGATCCGTTCGGGCATCCCGATCATGCTGATCGACGAGGCCCGCCAGATCCGCGCCGATGACTGACCCGCGCGCAGGGGCGTGACCGACATGGACCGCCCCGTGGCGATCCCGCGGGTGGCGGCCGCGCGCCGGCCCGAACCCGCCGCCCTGCCCCTGTGGCTGCGGACCGTCATCATCGCCTGCTGCATGATCGAGGCGTTCTGCTTTGCCGCGCCCATGCTGGGCCTGGGCAGCGTGCGAACGGCCTCGGTGATGCTGGGCGGCTTCTGGGCGCCGCTGGTGGGCGACGGGGTCGGACTCTATCCGGGTCAGGGGGTCGCGATGTTCCTGACCTACGGCCTGCTGCATTCCGGACCGCTGCATCTGGTGATGAACATGATCTCCCTGGCCGCCGTCGGCCGAGAGCTGGTGCGCATGATCGGATCGGCCCGCATGGCGCTGACTTATCTGCTCAGCCAGATCGCCGCCGGCATGGTCTTCGCCTGGATGGAGCCCGATGCCGGGCCGATGGTCGGCGCCTCGGGCGCGGTCTTCGGGCTGGCGGGGGCGCTGGTCGGCTATGCAGCGATCACCCTGCGCCGCCGTCACCGCCCGATGAGCCCGCTGGTGCGCGCCGTGGCGCTGATCTTGGGGCTGAATGTGGCGCTGACGCTGCTGATGCCGTCGATCGCCTGGCAGGCCCATCTGGGCGGGGGCGTGGCGGGCCTGGTGCTGGGGCTGATCTTTGCCCTGATCCCGCGCCGCTGACCCCCTGCCGACGCCGGTGCGGCCCTCAGCCGTCCTGGGGGGTCCGGGGGGCCTGCCCCCCGGCGTCGCGGGACGCAATCTGCGCGCTTTCGTCATCCGCCACCGCTGCGGTGGTGCTGTCCGTCGCAGGCTGTTCCACCGGGTCAGCGTCACCCGGATCGTCGCTGACCGGCGCATCTTCGATGGCTGCTTCCGGCTCAGCAGCGGCGGCATCGTCGCGGACGATGTCTTCGGGGTCGAAGGCGTCCTCGATCCCCTCGGCGGCCATCAGGCGCCGCAGCGCCGCGCGGAACTCCTCCGCGGGCTGCCAGACCAGCGATGCCGCATCCTGCCCCTCGACCTGCGCCAGGTGCTCGGCCACCAGGCGGTGCCCGATGCCATAGCCAGTCCATTTGCGCATCCGCCCACGCCCCAGGAACCACTCGCCGTGATCATAGTCACGGCGCGCCCACAGCCCCGCGGCCTGCTTCAGCGTGCCCAGCCCCGGCCGCGTCTGATCCCAGGGGTCTGGCGGCCCGCCCAGAACCTGCTGGACGAAATGTCCCGCCAGCCCCTCGCTGACCAGCGCCTCGCCCAGGGACCGACCGTATCCCGGCCCATCCCACCGCGTCAGGCGATGCAGTGCGTGGATCAGGGTGCGACGGAAATGCTCGGGCTCGACCCGGTCGGGGTCCAGCGTGATCTCGATGATGCCGGGGGCCGGGGCGTGGCCCGCGATGCCCCATTCGGGGATCACCCCGTCGCCCGCCCGCACCACAAGGTCGAACCGGGGCAGGTCCAGATGCGCCTCGGCCATCGCCACCATCTCGCGCGCATGGGCGCGGATCTCGGCCATGACGGGCGTCAGGGCGCTGCGGGCGTTCAGCATGTGCAACTGCCAGATCGTCATGGCCACATCCCGTTCTGGCCGGTCCCTACCGCGGTCATCAGACCTCGGGGACCAGCACCTCGCGCTTGCCGACATGGTTGGCGCTGCTGACCACGCCCTGCTCCTCCATCTGCTCGACCAGGCGCGCGGCCTTGTTGTAGCCGATGGCCAGCTTGCGCTGGATATAGCTGGTGGAGCATTTGCGGTCCTTGGCCACGATCATCACGGCCTGATCATACAGCGCATCGTCCGATCCGTCGCCGCCCAGGCCCAGCACCGCGTCGATGTCGTCGGCCTTGTCGTCCTCGGGGCCCTCGACCACGCCCGACTTGTAGCTGGGCGGCCCAAAGGATTTCAGGTGGGTCACGATCTCCTCGACCTCCTCGTCGCTGACGAAGGGACCGTGGATGCGGGTGACGCGCGCGCCGTTGCCCATGTACAGCATGTCGCCCTGGCCCAGCAGCTGCTCTGCCCCCTGCTCGCCCAGGATGGTGCGGCTGTCGATCTTCGAGGTGACCTGAAAGCTGACCCGCGTGGGGAAGTTCGCCTTGATCGTGCCGGTGATGACATCGACCGAGGGACGCTGCGTCGCCATGATCAGGTGGATCCCCGAGGCGCGGGCCATCTGCGCCAGGCGCTGGATGCAGGCCTCGATCTCCTTGCCGGCGACCATCATCAGGTCGGCCATCTCGTCGACGACCACGACGATATAGGGGAAGGTCTCGGGCTGGAACTCCTCGGTCTCCCAGATCGCGTCGCCGGTATCCTCGTCAAAGCCCGTCTGGACAGTGCGCTTGAACATCTCGCCCTTCTTCAGGGCCTCGGTGACGCGGCCGTTATAGCCCTCGATGTTGCGCACGCCCATCTTGGACATCTTGCGATAGCGGTCCTCCATCTCGCCCACGACCCATTTCAGCGCCACGACGGCCTTCTTGGGGTCGGTGACGACCGGGGACAGCAGGTGCGGGATGCCGTCATAGACGGACAGTTCCAGCATCTTGGGGTCGATCATGATCAGCCGGCATTCGTCCGGCGTCAGCTTGTAGAGCAGGCTCAGGATCATGGTGTTGATCGCGACCGACTTGCCCGACCCGGTGGTGCCCGCGATCAGCAGGTGGGGCATCTTGGCCAGGTTCGCCACGACGGGATCGCCGCCGATGTCCTTGCCAAGCGCCAGTGGCAGCGGCTGCGTGCCGTCGCCGAAGGCGCGCGAGGCGAAGATCTCGCGCAGCAGCACCTTTTCGCGCTTGGCGTTGGGCAGTTCGATCCCGATCACGGTGCGGCCGGGAACGGTGCTGACGCGCGCGGACAGGGCCGACATCGACCGGGCGATGTCGTCGGACAGCCCGATCACGCGGCTGGCCTTCAGGCCCGGCGCGGGTTCCAGCTCGTACAGCGTCACGACCGGGCCGGGGCGGACCTCGGTGATCTGGCCCTTGACGCCGTAATCGTCCAGCACCGCCTCCAGCATGCGGGCGTTCTCCATCAGCGCCTCGTGGGACACGGGCACCACGTCGCTGTCCGATGGCGCCGACAGCAGCGCCAGGGGGGGCCGCTCATAGGCGGGGCTGCCGCTGTCGTCGAACCGCAGGGCGGGCTCGGCCTCGGCCCGCGCGCTGCGCGAGGGTTCGGCGCGCTTGGCGGGGGCGATGATCTGGCGCGGCGTCTCGGCGCCGAAGGGGCGCGGGTCGA
>NZ_VDDD01000067.1 GCF_006151785.1 Paracoccus marcusii | reverse complement strand
GCGGCGATGCCTGCAGCACCAGGCGCTGCGGTTCTGCCTGGGTCGCGGCGGGGCTGGCGGCGACCTGCGCGCGGCGCGTCGTGGCCTGCACCAGCAGGCGCGGAGGCTGCGGACGGACCTCGCGCACGCGGTCGGGGATGCGGGTGAAGCTGCTGTCCAGCAGCTCGGTCATCACCTGGTTGCGATGCGCCGTGGACGTGCCGCCGAAGACGGTGGCGATCAGGCGACGGTTGCCGCGCTGTGCCGAGGCCGTCAGGTTGAAGCCCGCAGCCCGCGTATACCCCGTCTTGATCCCGTCGGCACCGGCATAGGCATCCAGGAAGCGGCGGTTCGTCGACGCGACCTGCGCGATGCCCGCATCGGCCGACCGGCGCGAGAACAGGTTGTAGTACTGGGGGAAGTCGTAGAACAGGTGGCGTCCCAGAACGCTCATGTCATGGGCGGTCGAATAATGCCCCTCGGTCGTCAGGCCATGAGCGTTGCGGAACTGGCTGTTGTTCATGCCAAGCGCCCGCGCCATCTGGGTCATCTGCTGGGTGAAGGCCTGTTCGGAGCCTGCCAGCCCCTCGCCGATGGTGGTCGCGGCATCGTTGGCCGACTTGATCGCGGCCGCGCGCAGAAGATAGCGCAGCTCGATCTGCTGACCCGCGCGCAGGCCCAGCTTGGAGGGGGGCTCGTTCGCGGCCTTGGAGGACACGGTGAATTTCGAATCCAGCCGCACCTGACCGCGTTCGATGGCCGAGAACGCCATGTAGAGCGTCATCATCTTGGTCAGCGAGGCAGGATGCAGTCGCGTATCCGAATTCTGGCGATAGATGGGTTGCCCGGTCCGGGCGTCCATCACATAGGCCGCGAAAGGTGCCGCGGCAGCCGGAAGCCCCAACAGGGCAACGGCCAGGACGGCATGACAAAGCAGCCGGAAGGCATGGGTAAATCGGGTCACTGTCGCTGTCTCTCTGCCTCAAGCGGGCGCGTCGTTTGTCGCACGTCCGTCGTTAATCAACCTATAATAGCACGGCTCTTTTCACCTTGAAACCGGGCAATCACGCTTATTTTGTCTGCACTGTAGGCGACGCCGTCCGGACCCGGATCGCGGCGCATCCGCGCGGGGGGCTTTCATCCGGGCGCGATTGCGCTATATTTCCGGGGATGGCGACAGCGCCCACCCCCTCGCCTCAGCATTCAGGAACGACCGCAGCCCGATGACGCACTGGATGACCGCACCCGACAATCCCGACGACCAATCCGATCTGGCGGTCAAGCCGCGCGCGAAATCGCAGCGGCCGCCGATGTACAAGGTCCTGTTGCTGAACGACGACTTCACCCCGATGGAGTTCGTCGTCCACGTGCTGGAGCGGCTGTTCCACATGACCCACGCCCAGGCGATCGAGATCATGTTGACCGTGCACCGCCGCGGTCTGGCCGTCGTCGGCGTCTTTTCACACGAGGTGGCCGAGACGAAGGTCGCCCAGGTGATGGAGCTGGCCCGCCGCCAGCAGCATCCCCTGCAATGCACCATGGAAAAAGAGTAATCGCGTGACCCAATCACGACTGGACCTGGCCTTTCCGGACGGCCATCCCGGGGGCCGGGTGCTGTTCATCGGCGCCACTGCCGCCGATGACCTGTCCCCCCTCGACCCCGCACAGCTGACCATCGTCCAGGGAAATTTTCCCGATCATGACGGACTGACCGCCCGCGGATTCGATGTCCGGACGGAGCCGGAGGGCCGTTTCGACGCGGCCGTCGTCCGCCTGCCGCGCGCCAAGGCCGCCGCACGCGCGCGCCTTGCGCTGGCCGCGGCGTATCTGGCGCCTGGCGCGGCCCTTTGGGTCGATGGGCAGAAGACCGACGGCGTCGATTCCCTGCTGAAGGAACTGCGCGGCCATGCCGAGGTGCGCGATGTCATCAGCAAGGCCCATGGCAAGATCTTTCAGGTGACGCTGCCCGACGCGGGACTGCCCGCCGACTGGACCGCGACCGAGCGTCAGGTCGAGCCGGGCTTCGTGACCCTTCCGGGCGTCTTCTCGGCCGACGGGATCGACCCGGGGTCGCGGATGCTGGCCGATAACCTGCCGCCCAAGATGCCCACTCGCGTGGTCGACCTGGGCGCGGGATGGGGCTGGCTTTCCGCGCAGGCGCTGGCCCGACCGGGCATCGCCGAGCTGCACCTGGTCGAGGCCGACCACGCCGCCCTGACCTCGGCCAAGCGCAATGTCACCGATCCGCGGGCACAGTTCCACTGGGCGGACGCGCGCAACTTCACCCTGCGGGAGCCGGTCAACGGCGTCATCATGAACCCCCCGTTCCACGAGGGGCGACAGGCCGACCCCCGGCTTGGGGCCGACTTCATCGCCACCGCGGCGCGCATCCTGACGGGCGCGGGTCGGCTGTGGATGGTCGCCAACCGGCATCTGCCCTACGAATCGGTCCTGGCGCAGCATTTCGGCCAGGTCCATGAGATTGCGGGCGACACGCGCTTCAAGGTGATCGAAGCGACCGCGGCGGGCAAGGGTACCGCCACGGTCCGGGCCCGGGGGGCACGGCGGTGACGCTGTCGATCCAGGGCAAGACGGCCATCGTCACCGGGGCCGGGCGCGGCGTGGGCCTGGCCATCGCGCGGCACCTGGTCGAACGCGGCGCATCGGTCATGTTCGCGGATGGCGACGAACAGGCGCTTCAGTCGGCGGTGTCGGATTATGCCGACGACGAAAGCCAGGTGCGCCATTTCGTCGGGAACATGTCGGAAAAGCTGGCGATGGCGAACCTGCTGTCGGCCACGTTGGATGCGTTCGACCGCGTCGACATCCTGGTGAACGCCCATCGTTTCGTTCGGGGCAGCGATCCGCTGGACACCGACATGGACGCGCTGGAGGAGATGCTGCGCCAGAACATGCTGGCCAGCCTGCGTCTGTCGCAGATGGTCGCAAAGCGCATGATCCGTCAGGCCGACGGCGAAGGGTCAAGCGCCCAGACCGGGGCGATCGTCAACATCTCGACCTTGGCGGCGCGGCGGCCGATTCCGTCGATGCTGGGCTATTCCATCGCCTGTGCGGCGCAGGAACAGGCCACGCGCGGGCTGGCGCTGGCCTTGGCGCCGCACCGCATCCGCGTGAACGGTGTCAGCTTCAGCAGTGTCATGTCGCATGAACTGCAATGCGCGCTGAAGGACAATCCCGACCAGCGGGCGCAGATCATCGCTGGCACACCCCTGGGCCGCATCGCCCCGGCCGAAGAACTGGCCGAGACGGTGCATTACCTGGTCAGCGACGGCGCGCGCTTTGTCACCGGCCAGATCGTCACCGTCGACGGCGGACGCAGCCTGGCCGACCCGGTGACGTCACAGGTGCTTTAGGCTTCCTCGGGATAGGCGGCGCGGCAGGCGGCCACGGCGGCATTCGCGCCGCGCGTCAGGGCCGCCTGACGCTCTACCAGGCCGTCGCGCTTGCGCGTCTCGGCCGCGGGGTCGATGGGCACGCGGAACCGTTCGACATCGACATAATCGCGCCAGCAGCCATAGGTGCTGATCTGCGCCTTGCCCTCGTGGTCGCGGATTACGCGTTCGCATTGCGCGAACCGCGTGCGCACGACCTGGCGTTCGTCCCAGGCATAGCCCCGCGACAGATTGCCCTCGACCTCGGCCAGCAGGCTGCTGACGGTGCGGTATTCGCTGGTGTTCCGGCTGATGCAGCGTTCCTGCGGCGTGCCGCAGGCGGCAAGGGCCAGGACCGGTGCAAGGCAAAGGGCAAGGGCGGTGTTGCGGCGCATGGCGGCTCTCTTTATGGACGCAGGCGATGCTAGTCGCGATGCCTGGGGCTGGCAAATCACGAATGAGGCCCGCCATGGATGAACAACGCCACCGCGCCGCGCTTTGGTTCCGCGAGCTGCGCGACCGCATCACCGCCGCCTTCGAGGCGCTGGAGGACCGCGCCCCGGGCAACGCCCCCGCGGGCCGGTTCGAGGTGACGCCCACGGAACGCGCCGACAACGGCGGCGGCGGCATCATGTCGGTGATGCGCGGCGGCCGCGCCTTCGAGAAGGTCGGCGTGAACTGGTCCGAGGTGCATGGCACCCTGGCCCCCCGCGCCCAGGCCGCGATGGCCGCCCGCGGCGTGCCGGGCATGGAGGATGACCCGCGGTTCTGGGCATCGGGCATCAGCCTGGTCGCGCATATGCGGAACCCGCACGCGCCGGCCGTGCACATGAACACGCGCATGTTCTGGACCCCGGGGGCGTGGTGGTTCGGCGGCGGGTCAGACCTGAACCCCTGCATCGAATACGCGGATGACACCGCGCATTTCCACAACACGCTGCGCGATGCCTGCCTGCCGCACGGGGCGGACTACTATGACCGCTTCAAGGCCTGGGCGGACGAGTATTTCTTCATCCCCCATCGCGGGCGGGCGCGGGGCGTCGGCGGCATCTTCTATGACGACCTGAACACCGGGGACTGGGAGGCGGATTTCGCCTTCACCCGCGACGTGGGCGCGGCGTTCCTGCCGGCGTTCCTGCCGCTGGCAGAGGCGCGGATGGCGCAGGCGTTCGACGATGCCGACCGCGACACGCAGCTGATCCATCGGGGTCTCTATGCGGAATACAACTTGGTCTATGACCGCGGCACGAAATTCGGGCTGGAGACCGGCCACAACGCCGACGCCGTCCTGATGAGCCTGCCGCCCTTGGCCAAGTGGGTCTAGGCCCGTCCGCCTACGGGCGGGCGCCTGCCAGGATCACCGCGGCCCCGACGATGCACAGCCCGGCCCCCAGCAGGTCCAGCCTGCCGGGGGTCTGACCCTCGACCAGCCACAGCCATGCCAGCGACGTGGCGATATAGATGCCGCCATAGGCTGCATAGGCGCGCCCCGCGAAATCGACCTGAACACGCGTCAGCGCCCAAGCGAACAGCGCCAGCGCGACCACGCCCGGCACCAGCCACAGCGCCGACCGGTCCAACCGAAGCCAGGCCCAGAAGGCGAAACAGCCCGCGATCTCGGCCATGGCGGCCGCGACATACAGGCCGATCGTGGGGATCACACGTCCAGTTCCTCGACGAAGCGGGCGTTTTCCTGGATGTATTCGAACCGCAGCTCGGGCTTCTTGCCCATCAGGCGTTCGACCAGATCACCGGTCTCGCCGCCTTCATCGTCGTCGATGCTGACGCGGATCAGCTTGCGGGTGGCAGGGTTCATGGTCGTGTCCTTGAGGTCCTTGGCGTCCATCTCTCCCAGACCCTTGAAGCGCTGGACGTCGATCTTGCCGCGGCCGCCCAGGCCCTTGGCGATCATCCGATCCTTTTCGGCGTCGTCGGCCACGTACAGGCGGTGGGCCCCCTGCGTCAGACGGTACAGCGGCGGGCAGGCCAGATACAGGTGCCCCTTGTCGATCATCGGCCGCATCTGCGTGAAGAAGAACGTCATCAGCAGCGACGCGATATGCGCGCCGTCGACATCGGCGTCGGTCATGATAATGACCTTGTCGTAGCGCAGGTCGTCGACGTTGAAACGCGTGCCCATGTTGACGCCAAGCGCCTGGCACAGGTCGTTGATCTCCTGGTTGGCACCCATCTTGGACGATGCCGCGCCCAGCACGTTCAGGATCTTGCCCCGCAGGGGCAGCAGGGCCTGCTTGGTGCGGTCGCGGGCCATCTTGGCGGAACCGCCGGCGCTGTCGCCCTCGACGATGAACAGTTCGGTCCCGTCGCGGTTGGTGGCGCTGCAATCGACCAGCTTGCCGGGCAGGCGCAGCTTTTTCGTGGCCGTCTTGCGTGCGGTCTCCTTTTCCTGGCGGCGACGCAGGCGCTCCTCGGCGCGCAGCACCAGGAAATCCAGGATCGCGCCCGCGGATTTGGTGTCCGACGCCAACCAGGTGTCGAAATGGTCGCGCACCGCGCCCTCGACCAGGCGCGCAGCCTCGGTCGTGGCCAGGCGGTCCTTGGTCTGGCCCACGAATTCCGGTTCACGGATGAAGCAGCTGACCAGCGCGCAACCGCCGATGATCAGGTCCTCACGCGTGATCTGGGCCGCCTTCTTGTTGCTGACCCGCTCGCCATAGCTGCGGATGCCCTTCAGGATCGCGGCCCAAAATCCCATCTCGTGGGTGCCGCCCTCGGGGGTGGGGACGGTGTTGCAATAGGACTGGATGAAGCCGTCGCGCGCGGGCGTCCAGTTGATCGCCCAGTCCACCTTGCCCGGAACGCCGAACTTGGCGTTGAAGTCGATGCTGCCGGAAAACGGGCGGTCGGCATAGGTGCTGGTCCCGGTCAGGGTCTCGGTCAGGTAATCGGCCAGGCCGCCGGGGAAATGGAACGTGGCCTCGCGCGGGGTCTCTCCGTCGTCGATCTCGGTCTTCCAGCGGATCTCGACGCCGCTGAACAGGTAGGCCTTGGATTTCACCATCTTCATCAGCCGCGCGGGCTTGAAGCGGTGATGGCCAAAGATCTCCTCGTCGGCATGGAAGGTCACGGTGGTGCCGCGCCGGTTCGGTGCCGCCCCGATCTTGGCGACCGGCCCCTGCGGGATGCCGCGGGAAAAGCGCTGCTCGAACAGCTCCTTGTTGCGCGCGACCTGCACAACCATCAGGTCCGACAGCGCGTTCACGACCGACGCACCCACGCCGTGCAGTCCACCCGAGGTCTGATAGGTGTCGCCCGAGAACTTGCCCCCCGCATGCAGCGTGCACAGGATCACCTCCAGCGCGGACTTGCCGGGGAACTTGGGGTGCGGATCGATGGGAATGCCGCGGCCGTTGTCGCGCACGATGACGCTGAAATCGGCCAGCAGCTCGACCTCGATGCGCGTGGCGTGGCCTGCCACGGCCTCGTCCATCGAGTTGTCCAGGATTTCCGCGACCAGGTGATGCAGCGCGCGTTCGTCGGTGCCGCCGATATACATGCCGGGACGCTTGCGCACCGGCTCCAGCCCCTCCAGCACCTCGATCGAGGATGCGGAATAGGCGTCGCTGGCGGCGTTGCCGGAGAGAAGGTCGTCGGCCATGGGGTCGCTCACTGATTTGGATCGCGGCGCTTATCTCATGGCGCGGGGGCGGGCGGCAAGGGGTTGTGTCCCCTGCGCGGCCCGCCCCAAAGGATTGCGCCTATTCCGGCTCCGCCATGCGGGCGGCCCACATCGCCTGGAACGCCGGGCGGTCCTGGCAGGCGGACAGCCAGGCGCGGATCGCGGGAAACCCCTCCATCAGCGCGCCGTGCCCTTGGGCATAGCGGACGATCTCGGCCAGGTTCAGGTCGGCCACGGTGAAACGGCCGCCCACCAGATAGGCATGCGTTGCCAGATGGTCCTCCAGCACCTTCAGCGGCCGGACGAGCCGTTCGGCCGCGTCCGCCACGATCCCCACGTCATCGGCCGACTGCAGCGTGCCGCGGTTGTGCAGCATCAGGATGGTCAGTGCGTCGGGCTCGATCGCGGTGGCGCCATAGATCGACCACTGGGTCATCAGCGCGTCTTCGGCGTAATCCTGCGGGCCTGCAGGGCCGCCATGCTTGCGCGCCAGATGCAGCGTGATCGCCAGCGATTCGGACAGGACCAGCCCTTCGTCCTCGATCACCGGGATGGCGCCCGCGGGGGACAGGGCCAGGAAATCGGGGCTGCGGGTGTTGGGCGGTGCATCGGGCGCGTCGGCATTGCCGATGCGATAGGCCTGGATGACGGGCACCTGCCGGAAGGGCAGGTCCAGTTCGTGACAAAGCCACACGACACGCGATGCACGCGAGCGGGTGACGCCGTGGATGGTCAGCATGATGGCCCCCGGTTTGGTTTGGCGGCCACCTTGGGACGCGGGCGCGGGCGCTGCAAGCCCCCGTCAGCGGAGGCCCGCGCGGACACTGGCGCGGTCGACGGCGTCGATGATCGCCTGCGGATCGCCATGCTGGGGCATGTGGCCTTGATCGGGCAGGATCGTCAGCGCGGCGTTGGGCAGCGCCTCTGCCAAGGGCAGGGCGTGAATGTCAGCGGGCACGATGCTGTCTTGACCGCCATGGATGACCTCGACCGGCATCGTCAGGCGCGGATACTGCGGCGCCATCACTTGAAGATAGGCGCGCAACCCGTTGATCTGTGACGCATTCGCGCGATAGTTGCCGCGCCGCGCGGCCAGCCCCACGCCGATATAGTCGGCATATCCCGGGGGTACGGGCTGGGGCGCGAAGATGCCCGCCATGATCCGGTTGCCCAGGGACACCGGCGCCAGGGCGGTCAGCAGCGGTGGCCCCACACGATCGCCCAGGGGAGTCTCCAGGAATGCGTACCATCCGGTCAGCGTGCCGGGCCAGGGCATCGTCGCCCCGGACACGATCACCAGCGCCGCCGTGTCGCCCGGTGCGCGCAGACCCCAAGCCATCGCGACCGCGCCACCATAGCTGTGGCCCAGCACCACGGGTCGGCGCACGCCCAACTGGTCGGCGGCGGCGCGCAGCAGTTCGGCCTGGGCGATGGGGTTGTCGGTCTGCGCGCCGATCGCGTCCGTCCAGCCCAGCCCCGGCCGGTCGAAGGCCAGGACGCGGTACCGGGTCGCCAGGCGGTCGGCCAGGGAAAAGGTGAAATCGCGGCTGTTCCCGCTGGCCCCATGCAGCAGGATCAGGTCGGGACCGCTGCCGCGGATGTCGACATGCACGGTGCGGCCCTGCACCTGGATCAGTTGTCCGGTGGGGGGGAATTCGGCCTCGAACGCGGTTTCGCGCGCGGTGGCGCGGGCATCGACGATCCGCCCGCAACCGGTCAGCGCCAGGGCCAGCCCCGCCATCGTGAATGCCCGTCGTTTCATGCCGTCCCCTGTTCCTCTGCATCCAGACACGTCCGAACCCGGCCTGGGGTAGCGGCGCCCGCGTGGTTTTCCGCCGGGCTGGCAAAGCGGTGATTTGCAAGCCGCGCCGCACGCGGGTAACTGGAACCGCCGTCCTTGCCAAGGTGTCCTGCCGATGTCGCCGCGCGTGTCCTGCCTGTCCGCCCTGCTGATCGTCGCGCCGCTTGGCGCGTTGGCCCATCCGCATGTGTTCATCGACGCGGGCCTGTCCTTGCGTCACGACGCGGCGGGGGCGCTGACCCATGTGGGTGTCGAATGGGCCTATGACGAATTCTATTCCCTGCTGATCATCGAGGATCTGGGTCTGGACCCCGATGGCGACGGCGTCCTGACCACCGACGAACAGGCGGCCCTGCAGGGCTTCGACGCGGACTGGGAGCCGGGCTTTGACGGGCGGCTGTTTCTGGACGCGGACGGCCGCAGGCTGGCGCTGGACGGCCCGCAGGATTTCGCCGCGCGCTATGAGGACGGGCGGGTGATCTCGGCCCATGTGCGACCCCTGGCCGAGCCGCTGGACGGGGACCGGCCGCTGACGATCCAGGTCTATGACCCCGAATACTATGTCCAGTTCAGCATCCCCGAACCCCCGGCCATCGCGCGGGACGATTGCGCTGTCGATCTGCGCATGGGCGATCCCTATGCCGCCGCCGATGCCTATGCCCGCGCAGTGGGCGAGGCCCTGGGCGACGGCCAAAGCGCCGAGGAGGCGGACCTGATCACCGTGGACATCGGCGCCACCGGCGCGGATTCGGTGCAGGTCCGCTGCGGCCCAGGGTCATGAGGCGCGCCGTCGCCCTGACGGGGCTGGTCGTCGCCCTGACGCTGGTGGCGCTGTGGCTGGGCGGCGGTCTGGCCGGGATCGAGCGGTGGGCCACCGACCAGCAGCGCGCCGTCCAGAACGCGATGGCCGGGGCCTTGCGGGCGCTGCGGTCGGGCCAGCCGGGGGCGGTCGCGTCGCTGCTGGGGTTGTGCTTTGCCTATGGCGTCGCCCATGCGGTCGGGCCAGGGCATGGCAAGGTGATCATCGGCAGCTATGGGTTCGGCGCCCAGGTTCCGCTGGCCCGGCTGGCCGGGCTGTCGGTCGCGTCCTCGCTGGCGCAGGCAGGCACGGCCATAGCCTTGGTCTGGGGCGGGATCACCATTTTGGACCTGGGGCGCCAGACCCTGACCGACCTGTCGGAGGTCGCGATGGTGCAGGCCAGCACGGTCCTGGTCGCGTCGGTCGGCCTGTGGCTGGCATGGCGCGGCCTGTCGATGCTGCGCGCGCAGGCGCGGGCGGATCGCCACCACCATCACCACCACGGCGACGCCTGCGGCTGTGGCCATGCGCATGGCCCCACGCCGCAGCAGGTAGCGCAGACGCGGTCGCTGCGCGACGGGGTGCTGGTCGTGGCGGGCATCGCGCTGCGACCCTGCACCGGAGCGCTGTTTCTGCTGATCCTGACCTGGCGGATGGGCATCTTCGGGATGGGCATCCTGGGGACGCTAGCGATGGGCCTGGGCACTGCGGTGGTGACGGTCGCGGTCGCCTGCCTGGCGGTCTGGGCGCGACGCGGCAGCTTTGCCCTGCTGCCCGAACACGGCCCCTGGGCGGGCGCCGCGCGCTGGCTGCCCGGAACGCTGCAACTGGGCGCAGGGGTGCTGATCGCCGCGATCTCGGTCGCGGTGCTGCTGCCGTGGCTTTGACGCGGGTGCTGCGGGGTTAGGCTGACTGGTCTGCCTGCGGCGGCACCAGCCGGGCGATCAGCGCGTCCATCGCCGGGCCCATCGCCGCGCGGCTGGCGAACAGCGTCGCCTGCGACCGCAGGATCGGCGCCTCGTCCAGGATGCGCAGGTTGTTCGCGCGCAGCGTCTCGCCCGACGAGGTGATGTCGGCGATCGCTTCGGCGGTCAGGTTGGCGACCGTGCCCTCGGTCGCGCCCTGGCTGTCGACCAGTTGGTAATCCGCGACCTCGTGGGCGGACAGCCAGGCGCGAACCAGGCGGTGATATTTCGTGGCGATGCGCAAACGGAACCCATGTTCGGCCCGGAAATCGCGCGCGATGGCTGCGAAATCGTCCAGGTCCGTGCAGTCGCGCCAGCAATCCGGCACGGCCAGGATCAGGTCGGCATGTCCAAAGCCCATCGGCGTGACCTCGACCAGGTCGCTTGACCATCCGGCCAGCTTTTCGCGCACCAGGTCGGTGCCGGTCACGCCCAGCTCGATCCGGCCGGCGGCCAGTTCGCGCGGGATCTCTCCGGCCGACAGCAGGACCAGCGACACGCCCTCGACCCCCTCGACCCGGCCCGCATATTCGCGGTCGGACCCGGCCCGCGACAGACGCACGCCGCGGTCGGCGAACCAGTCGAAGGTCTGTTCCATCAGCCGCCCCTTGGACGGCACGCCAAGACGGATCATGCCTGCGCCTCCAGTTCGGCAACAAGGCCGGGGCGGATGATGCCACCCACGGCGGGGATCTCGCGGCCGCGGCCCAGCACGCGGGTCAGCGCGTCATAGCGCCCGCCCGACGCGACCGGCGGCCATCCGGCCCGGTCGGCCTGGAACGTGAAGGTGAAGCCGTCGTAATATTCCATCGTGGTGCGCCCGTGGCTGGCGTCGAAGATCACCGTCTGCAGGTCGATGCCGCGCGCGGCGATGGCGTCCAGGCGGTCGCGGATGCGGGCCACCGCCGGCGCGATGGCGGGCATGTCGCGGGCCAGGTCGGCCAGCGTCGACAGCGCCTGCGGCGCCGGGGCGCGCAGTGCGAACAGACGCTCCAGCCGGTCGGTCCAGACCGGGGCCAGGGGCGGCACCGCCACGTCCGACTGCAGGCGGGCGATGCGGCGGATCATCTCGTCCTCGGTCCGCATCCCGGCCCAGGACGTGGTGACGTCGGGAAACTCCCGCGCGATCGACGGGGCCGAGAACCGAGCCAGCAGGCGCGCGAAGCGGCCCGGCCGCCAGATGTGGTGCAACAGCGCCACCGAACGCGCCTCGGTCAGGGGCAGGCCGCGCACCGCATCCAGCAGCAGGCCCATGTCGCCCATGCGCGCCTGCAGGCCCAAGGGCGCCAGCGCATCGTGGAACAGCGCAAAGACCTCGGCATCGGCCTGGGGGTCGCGGGTGAACAGCTCGAACCCGCATTGCAGGTATTCGTGGTCGCGCGGCGTGGCGGGGCGGGTGTCGCCCGTGTCCTGCTTGCGGAACACCTCTCCCAGATAGCAGTAGCGGGCCGGATCGGCGCCGTTCTGCATGTGCGCCTGGACCACCGGCACGGTGAAATCGGGGCGCAGCATCATCTCTCCACGGATCGGGTCCTGGGTGACATAGGCGCGGGCGCGGATGTCCTCTCCGTACAGGTCCAGAAGGTCGCCCGCGGGCAGCAGGATGTCGGGCGCGATCTCGGTCGCACCAGCGTCGCGGAACCGCGACAGCAGCCGCTGTCCGACCGCCTGCTTGGCCTGCTTCGGGATCATCCGATGATCCTGCGGACTTCGGCAACCAGGTCGGCGCGCGCGACCTCGGTCTGGGCGGGCTGGGATTTCCATTCCTCGACAGAGGCTTCTGCGGCAATCTTCGCGCCCAGGATCAGGTCCTTGACCTGCACCACGCCGCGTTCCGCCTCATCCCCGCCCTGGATGATCGCGACGGGTGCGCCGCGCTTGTCCGCGTATTTCAGCTGGTTGCCAAAGTTCTTGGGGTTGCCCAGATAGACCTCGGCACGGATGCCGGCGGCGCGCAGATCGGCGGCCATGGCCTGGTAATCCGACATCCGGTCGCGGTCCATCACGGTCACGACCACGGGACCGGCGACCTGGGCCCCGGCCAGACCCTTGGCGCGCAAAGCGGCCAGCAGACGGTCGACGCCGATGCTGACCCCGGTTGCCGGGACCTTCTGCCCGGTGAAACGCTCCACCAGCCCGTCATAGCGGCCACCGCCCGCGACCGATCCGAACTGCCGCTTGCGGCCCTTTTCGTCAAGAATCTCGAAGGTCAGCTCGGCCTCGAAGACCGGGCCGGTGTAATAGCCCAGGCCCCGGACCACGGCCGGATCGATCACGGCGCGATCCTCGGCCACGCCCATCGCGGCCAGCATCGCGGCGATCTGGCGCAGTTCGTCCACGCCCTCGGCGCCGATGGCCGATCCGCCGACGGCGGTCGACAGGTTGTCCAGTGTCGCGGCGTTGTCCGCACCCTTGGCCTCCAGGAAGGCAAGCACCGGCCCCGCCTGCGCCTCGGACAGGCCCACGCCATCGATGCGCGCGCCGCTATCGTCCAGGCGGCCCGTGGTCAGCAGGGCCAGCACGCCCTCGCGACCGACCTTGTCGAACTTGTCGATCTGGCGCAGCACATCCTCGGCCTGATCCTCGCGAACCTGGGCCGCCTCCAGGACGCCGTTCAGAACCTTGCGGTTGTTGATCCGCACCAGATAGTCGCCGCGGTCGATGCCCACGGCCTCCAGCGCATCGGCCAGCATGCCGCAGATCTCGGCATCCGCCGCCACCGAGGCCGACCCGACCGTGTCCGCGTCGCACTGATAGAACTGGCGGAACCGACCCGGCCCCGGTTTCTCGTTGCGCCAGACGGGTCCCATCGCAAAGCGGCGGTACGGGCTGGGCAGGTCGTTGCGGTACTGCGCCGCGACGCGCGCCAGGGGCGCCGTCAGGTCATAGCGCAGTGCCAGCCAGTCGCCCGCCGTGCCGCCGCCGGGCACCGCCTCCTCCTGCCAGGCAAAGACGCCGGCATTGGGCCGGTCCACGTCGGGCAGGAACTTGCCCAGGGCCTCGACCGTCTCGACGGCGCTCGTCTCCAGCGGATCGAAGCCATGGCGGTGATAGACCTGCGCGATGCGGTCCAGCATGTCGCGCCGTTCGGTCACGTCCTGCCCGAAATAGTCGCGGAACCCCTTGGGCGTCTCGGCCTTGGGACGGGGCTGCTTCTTGTCTTTTGCCATGGTATCAGTCGCCTTTTCGGGCCCATATTCAGGCGCCGCTGTAACGGAAGGTGACGACATGGACAAGCAGCAGGACCGCCTGCATCAGCTGGAGGAGGCCTTGGCCCATCTGACGCGGCTGACGGATGAGCTGTCCGAGGTCATCGCCCGACAGGACCGCGACCTTGCCCGCGTCACCCGCCGCCTGGATCAACTGCTGCTGGCCGAGGCCGAGCGTCAGGCTGATGCGGCGGGCAGTGTCGCGATGGCCGACCAGCGCCCGCCGCATTACTGAGACCGTCCGCTTCTTCTTTGACCAAATACCCTCCGGGGGTCCGGGGGGCGAAGCGCCCCCGGCGGCCGCCCCCGGCAGGGTCCCGACAAAGCGGCTTTCCCCGCCGTGCCCGATGCGCTAATGCCGGGCTGAAAAGAACTTCGGACAACGAAAAGGATCGCTCATGGCCAATGTTGTGGTTGTCGGAGCCCAGTGGGGCGACGAGGGCAAGGGCAAGATCGTCGACTGGCTTTCGGAACGCGCCGATGTCATCGCGCGCTTTCAGGGCGGTCACAATGCCGGCCACACGCTGGTCATCGGCGACAAGGTCTTCAAGCTCTCGCTGCTGCCCTCGGGGATCGTGCGCGAGAACAAGCTGGCCGTGATCGGCAACGGTGTCGTGCTGGACCCCTGGGCGCTTTTCTCGGAGATCGACAAGCTGGCGGGGCAGGGCGTCGCCATCTCGACCGAGAACCTGATGATCGCAGAGAACACGCCGCTGATCCTGCCGCTGCATCAGGACCTAGACAAGCTGCGCGAGGAGGCCGCCGGCAAGGCCAAGATCGGCACGACCGGCCGCGGCATCGGCCCCGCCTATGAGGACAAGGTCGGCCGCCGCACGATCCGCGTCGCCGACCTGGCCGACGAGGAGACGCTGGACAGCCGTCTGGACCGCCTGCTGGCCCACCACGACGCGCTGCGCGCGGGTCTTGGCGCCACGCCGATCGACCGCGCCGAGCTGAAGGCCAAGCTGATGGAGGTGGCGCCCAAGCTGCTGCCCTATGCCCAGCCCGTCTGGAAGATCATGGGCGACGCCCGCAAGGCCGGAAAACGGATTCTGTTCGAGGGTGCGCAGGGATCGCTGCTGGACATCGATTTTGGCACCTATCCCTATGTCACCTCGTCCACGACGACGTCGGGGGCGGCGGCCAGTGGCACCGGCATGGGGCCGGGCGCGATCGGCTTTGTCCTTGGCATCGTCAAGGCATACACCACCCGCGTGGGCGAAGGTCCGTTCCCGTCGGAACTCGATGACGCAGACGGCCAGCGCCTTGGCGAGCGGGGCCACGAGTTCGGCACCGTCACGGGCCGCAAGCGCCGCTGCGGCTGGTTCGACGCGGTGCTGGTGCGCCAGACCTGCGCGATCAGCGGCGTGAACGGGATCGCGTTGACCAAGCTAGACGTGCTGGACGGGTTCGACACGCTGAAGATCTGCACCGGCTACGAGATCGACGGCGTGACGTATGACTATCTGCCGACGGCGGCCGCGCTGCAGGCCAAGGTGCGCCCGATCTACGAGGAGATGGAAGGCTGGCACGAATCGACCGCCGGGGCGCGCAGCTGGGCCGACCTGCCAGCCGCCGCGATCAAGTACGTGCGCCGCGTCGAGGAGTTGATCCAGTGCCCCGTGGCGATGCTGTCGACCAGCCCGGAGCGTGACGACACGATCCTGGTGACCGATCCCTTCGCCGACTGATTGCGTCCCGCGACGTGCCGGGGGACATCCTGTCCCCCGGACCCCCTTGGGGCGCGTTCGGGGATACCGAGGAAAGAGCCAGACGACATGGAACTGAAGACCCGCAAGCGGCTGTCCATCCTGATCCTGGTGATCGGCATGCCCGCCTATGTCGTCGCGGCGGTGTCGCTGATGAACTGGCTGGACGGGCGGTTCGGACGCCAGCCGATCTGGATCGAGCTGCTGATCTATGTCGCGCTTGGCGTACTGTGGGCGCTGCCGTTCAAGCGCGTCTTCAGCGGCGTCGGCAAGGGCTGAGGGCGGGAATGGTGGACCAGCCCCGACCGGTCCGCCACCTGCGCGGGGTCACCGTGATCGGCGGCGGCATGGTGACGCCCGCCGATCTGTCGGTGGCGCTGTCGGTCGCGCCCCTGCTGGTCGCCGCGGATGGGGGTGCGGACCGGGCGCTGGCCCTGGGGCACGCGCCGGACTGGGTGATCGGGGACCTGGACAGCATCTCGGACCCGGCGCGGCGGTCGGTTCCGGCCGCCCGCGTGCTGGAGGTAGCCGAGCAGGACAGCACGGATTTCGCCAAATGCCTAGGACGAATCGACGCGCCGCTGGTCATGGCGGTGGGTTTTGCGGGGCTGCGCCTGGACCATACGCTGGCCGCGCTGACGGTGATGGTCCAGCCCGGCGTTCCGCGCGTCGTCATGCTGGCCAGCGATGACGTGATCGTGCTGTGCCCGCCGCGCCTGACCCTGCCGCTGATGCCCGGGACGCGGGTGTCGCTGTACCCGATGGGACCGGCGCGCGGCAGCAGCCAGGGCCTGGAATGGCCCATCGACGGGATCGATTTCGCACCGGGCCAGCGGGTCGGCACCTCGAACCGGGCGACGGGGCTGGTCAGCCTGCGGGTGCAGGGGCCGATGCTGCTGATGCTGCCCCGAGACTGTCTTGGAACGGTGCTGACGGCGATGCAGCGCTGAGGGGGCGGTTGTCGTTGCGGCCTGCATGGCTTATCTGAGGGGCGAACCCCCGGAGGCCTGCCATGTCGCTGAACCCGATCCGTCCCTGGCGCAACATCGAGCGCCGCAAGTCGCGCCAGATCATGGTGGGCAAGGTCCCCGTCGGCGGCGATGCCCCGATCAGCGTGCAGACCATGACCAACACCAACGGCCACGACGTCAAGGCGACCCTGGCCCAGGTCATCGCCGCCGCAGATGCCGGCGCCGACATCGTGCGCATCAGCGCCCCGGACCAGGAGACCACGCGCGCGCTGCGCGAGATCTGCCGCGAGAGCCCTGTGCCGATCGTCGCCGACATCCATTTCCACTACAAGCGCGCCATCGAGGCTGCCGAGGCGGGCGCCGCCTGTCTGCGCATCAACCCCGGCAACATCGGGGACGAAAGCCGCGTGCGCGAGGTCATCAAGGCGGCCAAGGACCACGGCTGTTCGATCCGCATCGGCGTGAATGCAGGCAGTTTGGAAAAGCACCTGCTGGAGAAATATGGCGAGCCCTGTCCCGACGCGATGGTCGAGAGCGGGCTGGACCATATCAAGATCCTGCAGGACAACGACTTCCATGAATTCAAGATCAGCGTGAAGGCCAGCGACGTGTTCCTGTCGGCTGCGGCCTATCAGCAGCTGTCAGAGGCGACGGACGCGCCGATCCATCTGGGCATCACCGAGGCGGGCGGGTTCGTCGGCGGCACCGTCAAGTCGGCGGTGGGCCTGGGCAACCTTCTGTGGATGGGGATCGGCGACACGATCCGCGTCAGCCTGTCAGCCGATCCGGTCGAGGAGGTCAAGGTCGGCTTCGAGATCCTGAAATCGCTTGGCCTGCGGACGCGCGGGGTGCAGATCATCAGCTGTCCCAGCTGCGCACGGCAGGGCTTTGACGTGATCCGCACGGTCGAGGCGCTGGAAAAGCGGCTGGAGCACATCAAGACGCCGATGAGCCTGTCGATCATCGGTTGCGTGGTGAACGGACCGGGCGAGGCGCTGATGACCGATCTGGGATTCACCGGCGGCGGGGCCGGGTCGGGCATGGTCTACATGGCCGGCAAGCAGAGCCACAAGCTGTCGAACGACCAGATGGTCGATCACATCGTCCGGCTGGTCGAGGAACGGGCCGAGGTCCTGGACGCCGAGGCACGCGCCGCGGAAGCCGCCGCCGAGTAGGGTTGCGTCCCGCGAGGGCCGGGGGCGCTGGCGCCCTCCGGACCCCCCGCAGGCGCGCCCTGTCAGCCGCCGGTATGGCTCATGTGGCGGGTCATCTGGCCTGCGACGCCTTGGCGGGAATAGTCGAAGTCGTGACCCTTGGGTTTGCGCGCGATGGCCGCGCGGATCGTCTGGCGCAGGGCCTCGTCGTCGGCGCTGGCGCGCAGGGGCGCGCGCAGGTCGGCGTTGTCCTCTTGGCCCAGGCACATGAACAGCTCTCCGGTGCAGGTGACGCGCACGCGGTTGCAGCTTTCGCAGAAATTATGGGTCAGGGGCGTGATGAAGCCGATCCTTTGTCCGGTCTGCGCCAGCCTGACATAACGGGCCGGGCCACCCGTGCGTTCGGCAAGATCCAGCAGCGTAAAGCGTTCGGCCAGCCGGGCGCGCAGGTCGGACAGGGGCCAGTACTGGTCCAGCCGGTCCTCCTCTCCCATCTCGCCCATAGGCATCACCTCGATGAAGGTCAGGTCGTGACCCTCGTCGCCGCACCATTGCACCAGATCGAACAGCTCGCTGTCGTTGACGCCCTTGAGGGCTACGGCGTTGATCTTGACGCGCAGGCCGGCAGCGGTCGCGGCCCGGATCCCCTCCAGCACCTGGGGCAGGCGGCCCCACCGGGTGATTGCCGAGAACTTGTCGGCGTCCAGCGTGTCCAGCGACACGTTCACGCGCCGGACACCGATATCGGCCAGTTCCGCCGCATGGCGGGCCAGCTGGCTGCCGTTGGTGGTCAGGGTCAGCTCGTCCAGGCCGTTCCCCAGGTGACGCGACACGTTGCGGAAAAAGCCCATGATGCCACGACGGACCAGAGGCTCTCCGCCGGTGATGCGCAGCTTGCGCACGCCTAGGCCAATAAAGGCGGTGGACAGGCGGTCCAGCTCCTCCAGCGTCAGTAGGTCGGCCTTGGGCAGGAACTGCATGTGTTCCGCCATGCAATAGACGCATCGGAAATCGCAGCGGTCGGTGACCGACACCCGCAGATAGGTGATGGGCCGGGCAAACGGGTCGATCAGGGGCGGGTGCATGTCCATCCCCCTTATCTAGGCGCGCCGGACTGCGGTCACAAGGCGGGGATTCGTGGGTCGGGTGGTGGACCTTGCCACGCTGGCGTGACTAATCTGCGGCAACGATGATTGAAGGAGACGCCGATGCGCCTGATCCCCCTTGCCGTCCTGGGCCTGTCGCTGGCCGGATGCACCCAGATGGCTGCGACGATGAACCGGCCCGAAGCGCCCAAGGCGACGGCGGCCCAGACCGCGGCCGCGACGGCCGTGACGCGCGCGCCCAGCCCCCGGCCCG
>NZ_VDDD01000066.1 GCF_006151785.1 Paracoccus marcusii | reverse complement strand
GGCCGCGCGGGGTCGGAAAGGCGACGCTGGCCTGGGCCATCGCGCGCTGGCTGCTGGCCGAGACCGGGCGGGCCGATCTGGCCGTCGACCCCGACACGCCCGAGGCCCGCCGCATCGCCGCCCTGTCCGAGCCCCGCCTGGCCCTGATCCGCCGCCCCTGGGACGACAAGACCAGCCGCCTGCGCGCCGAGATCACCGTGGACGAGATCCGCAAGCTGCTGTCCTTCTTCCACCTCTCGGCTGCCGAAGGCGGTCGCCGCGTGGCGATCATCGATGCCGCCGACGAGATGAACATCCCCGCCGCCAACGCCCTTCTGAAGGTGCTGGAGGAGCCGCCGTCGGATGCGCTGATCCTGCTGATTGCGCATCAGCCCGCACGCCTGCTGCCCACGATCCGGTCACGCTGCCGCACGCTGCGCCTGTCGCCGCTGCCACCGCGACAGATGTCGGCGATCCTGTCCGACATGGGCCTGAACGAGGATGCCGAGGCGCTGTCGGCCCTGTCCGACGGATCGGTCGGAGAGGCGCTGCGGCTGGCCGGCCAGGGGGGTCTTGACCGCTATCAGGACCTGGTCGACCTGTTCGCCACCCTGCCCCGGCTGGACCGGCTGGCGGCATCCAAATTCGCTGATGGCGCGGCGGGGCGCGCGGGCGCCGATGGCGACCCGTTCGATCTGACCATCACCGTGCTGGACCGCTTCGTTACCCGGCTGGCGCGGGCGGGGCTGGTGGGCGCGCCGCTGCCCCAGGCCGCGCGCGGCGAAGGGGCTTTGATGGCGCGGCTGTCACCCGACGACCACGCCGCCCGCATCTGGGCCGAGGCGCAGGCCCGCCTGTCGGCGCGTGCCCGCACGGGACGGGCGGTCAACCTTGACCCTGCCGCGCTGGTCATGGATATGGTGCTGGAACTGGCGCAGCTGCCGCCCGCGCAAGCGTCCCTGACCAAGGCCTGACCGATGACCGATGCGGCCCTCCGGCTGACCGACAGCCATTGCCACCTGGATTTTCCCGATTTCGACGGCGAACACGCAGCCCTGATCGATCGTGCCCGTGCCGCGGGCGTCGGGCGGATGGTCACCATCTGCACCCGCCTGCGCCAGGAACCCGCCGTGCGCGCCCTGACCGAGGCCCATGACGGCGTCTTCTACGCCGCCGGCACCCACCCGATGAGCGTCGCGGACGAACCGATGGCCACCGTCGATCAACTGGTAGCCTTGGCCGATCACCCGAAATTCGTGGCCATCGGCGAGACCGGGCTGGATTACCACTACACCGCCGAAAGCGCGCAGGCGCAACAGGACAGCCTGCGTATTCATATCGAAGCCGCGCGGCGGACGCGCCTGCCCTTGATCATTCACGCCCGCGACGCCGATGACGACATGGCTCGCATCCTGGCGGAGGAACACCGCGCCGGCGAATATGCCTGCGTCATGCACTGCTTCAGCTCGACCCCCGCGCTGGCGCAGGCGGCGCTGGACCTGGGGTTCTATCTGTCGATGTCGGGCATCGCGGCCTTTCCGCGGTCGTCCGATCTGCGCGACATCTTCAAGGCCGCGCCGCTGGACCGCATCCTGGTCGAGACCGACAGCCCCTATCTGGCCCCGCCCCCGCACCGCGGGCGCCGGAACGAACCCGCCTATGTCGCCCATACCGCCGCGGTGGGTGCAGACCTGTTCGGCCTGTCCCTGCCCGATTTCGCCGCGCGGACCGAGGCCAATTTCGAACGCCTGTTCTGGAAGGCCGCCCGATGAGCGACACGATCCGCGCCACGATCCTGGGCTGCGGATCGTCCGGCGGGGTGCCGCGCCTTGGCAACCGATGGGGCGCCTGCGACCCGGAAAACCCGCGAAACCGCCGCCGCCGCTGTTCGCTGCTGGTCGAACGCGACGGGCCGGACGGCACCACCCAGGTGCTGATCGACACCGGCCCCGACCTGGTCCCGCAGATGCTGGACGCGGGCGTGGCGAGGCTGGACGCCGTGGTCTATACCCATGCCCATGCCGATCATGTCCACGGCATCGACGACCTGCGCCAACTGGTCTTCAACGCGCGCCGCATCCTGCCGGTCTGGGCCGATCAGCCCACGGCCGAAGCGCTGACGACCCGCTTCGGCTATGTATTCGAGACGCCCGAGGGCAGCCTCTATCCGCCGATCTGCGCGCTGCATGCGATCGACGGCCCGATCACCATCGACGGCCCCGGCGGCCCAGTGACGCTGACCCCGTTCCGCGTCCAGCACGGAGAGATCACCGCCCTGGGCTTCCGCATCGGCGGTCTGGTCTATCTGCCCGACGTCTCGGACATTCCCGACGCCGTCTGGCCGCTAATTACGGACGCGCCAGTCTTCGTCATCGACGCCCTGCGCCATGAACCCCATCCCAGCCATGCCCACCTGGCCCTGTCGCTGGACTGGATCGCCCGCGCGCGCAGCCCCCGCGCAGTGCTGACGAACATGCATATCGACATGGACTATGCCGCGGTCGCAGCCCAGACCCCGGACCATGTCGAGCCCGCCTTCGACGGCATGCAGATCACCGTGCCCGCCGCGACATGACGGCGCTGTTCACGATCATCCTGCCCGTCTTCCTGATCGTGGGCTTTGGCTATCTGGTGGCGTGGCGGGGCTGGTTTTCGGCCAGCGGTGTCGACGGGCTGATGAATTTCGCGCAGAACTTCGCCGTGCCCACGCTGCTCTTCGTGTCGATGGCGCGCCTGGACCTGGGCACCGAGTTTCGCGCCCAGCTGCTGATCCCCTTCTATGCCGGCGCCTTCGCGGCCTTTGCGGCGGGTTGGGGGGGCGCCCGGTTCCTGTTCGGCAGGCCGCCCGCGGACTGCGTGGCGATCGGGTTCGTGTGCCTTTTCTCGAACACGCTGCTCTTGGGCGTACCGATCACGGAACGCGCCTACGGCCCGGATGCGCTGGCCGGGAACTGGGCGATCATCGCGATCCATTCGCCGATGCTCTACACCTTCGGGATCACGGTGATGGAGTTCACCCGCGCCCGCGGCAGCGGCCTGTCGGTCGGGCGCGTGGCCCTGCGTGCGCTGACGGGGGTGCTGCGCACCTCGCTGGTCATAGGCATCATCGCGGGCCTTTCGGTGAACCTGCTGTCGCAGGCGGGGCTGGCCCTGCCGCAGGGGTTCTGGGACGCCGCCGACATGATCGCGCGCGCCGCCTTGCCCGCTGCGCTGTTCGGCCTGGGTGGCGTCCTCTATCGCTATCGCCCCGAAGGCGACATGGCGACCATCGCCTTGTGCTGCGCCGCATCGCTGATCCTGCATCCGGCGATCACCTTCGGCACGGCCTGGGCGCTGGATCTCGACCGAGACGGCATGCGCTCGGCCGTGCTGACGGCGTCGATGGCCCCGGGCGTGAACGCCTATCTGTTCGCCAATGTCTACGGCGTGGCCAAGCGTGTCGCAGCCTCCAGCGTGCTGATCGCCACGGCGCTGTCCACGCTGACGATCTGGATGTGGCTGGCGTTGCTGCCCTGAGGTGTCGCGGGGGTCCGGGGGGCCGCAGGCCCTCCGGCGGGGGGTGCGGGGGGCCGGCCCCCCGCCGTCGCGGGACGCAACCTGCCTCAGATCGGTACGCGAAGCGCCCCCAAAGGCTCCTCCAGCGCCCGCTCCTCGTACCCAAAATGCGACCGGATCGCCCGGTCCAGCGCCGCGAACCGCTCCGCACACAGATCGAGCGCCGCTGCCCCCCGATCCGCGACAAGTGCCTGTGCCGCCTCGTGCAACGCGCCGATCAGCCTGTGGATCACCTCATGCTCGGCCTTCAGCCGCCGGATCACCGGCGCCAGTGCCGACCCGCCGCGCTCCGCAAGGACCGGAAACATCCACTGCTCCTCGATGTCGTGGTGGTTCTGCAAAAGCGCGCAGTCGCGGCCGCAGGCAGTGCCGAACTGCGCCATGTTGCGCGCCAACGCCGTCCCGGCCACCGCCGGTGCGACCAGGGCCGGATCGGCCTGCGCGGCCCGGACCTGAACCAGCAGCCGCTGCACGCCGTCCAGTTCGGCCCGGTACATGTCGTGGATGGCGGCCAGGCGCCGGCCATGTGCGCGCTCGGCCCGCGTGATGGCGGGATAGGACGGGGGCGCAGGACGCGCGCCCTCGTCCTCCAGCTCTTCGGGCGTCATCGGGGCGTGACGCCCCGGATACGCTCGGACCGCCGGCGCAGCAGTTCCACCGTGGTCAGCAGCGCGATCGAGAAGATCACCAGCAGCGTCGCCACCGCCAGGATGGCCGGGCTGATCTGTTCGCGAATGCCGTTCCACATCTGGCGCGGAATGGTCTGCTGATCGGGACCGGCAATGAACAGCACCGCGACGACCTCGTCGAACGACGTGACGAAGGCGAACAACGCACCCGACACCACGCCTGGCAGGATCAGCGGCATCGTCACCTTGAAGAAGGTCGTGCGCGGATTGGCCCCCAGGCTGGCCGCCGCGCGGTTCAGCGACTGATCGAACCCCACCAGTGTCGCGGTGACGGTGATGATCACGAAGGGAATACCCAGGGTCGCATGGGCCAGGATCACCCCCAGATAGGTTCCCGCCAGCCGCCCGCATTCCGGCGACAGCCCGACCAGCGCCAGCAGTTCGCAGGGGTTCGAGTAGAAGAAGAACATCCCCGTCGCCGTGATGATCAGCGGCACGATCATCGGAGAGATCAGGATCGCCATGATCGCCCGGCGGAACGGCATCTCGGGCCGTGACAGGCCCAGGGCCGCCAGCGTCCCCAGAACCGTCGCCACGATGGTCGAACACACGCCGATGATGATCGAGTTCTTGGCCGCCTGCACCCATTTCGCATTCGCCCAGGCATCCGACCAGAAGGCCCAGCCCGTCGAATCCGGGTTCTGCATCCCGAAGGTCAGCAGGCTGGAATACCACCGCATGCTGTAGCCGTCGGGGTCGAGCGACAGCATCCGGTCGGTGAAAGTGAAATAGGGCTCGGCGTTGAACGACAGCGGGATGATCACGATGATCGGCGCGATCAGGAACACGAAGATCAGCGCGCAGACCGTCAGGTAGGTATAGTGCCAGACACGCTCCAGCGGGCTTGCATAGGTCGGAACAGCCATTCGCTTACCCCAGTTTCAGGTTGTCGACGCCGACAAGGCGGTCGTAGAGCCAATAGAGGATCAGCACCGACCCCAGCAGCAGGGCCGCCAGCGCCGCCGCCATCGACCAGTTCAGCGTGCCGGTCATGTGCTGTGCGATCATGTTCGAGATCAGCTGCCCCGACGATCCGCCGACCAGCGCGGGCGTGATGTAGTATCCGACCGCCAGGATGAAGACCAGCATCGCCCCCGCCCCCAGGCCCGGCAGGGTCTGCGGGAAATAGACCCGGCGGAACGCGGTCCAGCTTGTCGCGCCCAGGCTGCGCGCCGCACGGACATAGGCGGGGTTGATGGTCCGCATCACCGAATACAGCGGCAGGATCATGAAGGGCAGCAGGATATGCGTCATCGCGATAATCGTTCCGGTCTGGTTATAGATCATCTGCAACCGCTGCCCGCCGCCGATCACGCCCAGCCAGACCAGGATGTCGTTCACCACGCCCTGCTGCTGCAGCAGCACCATCCAGGATGTCGTGCGCACCAGAAGCGACGTCCAGAACGGCAGCAGCACCAGGATCATCAGCAGGTTCGACTTGCGCATGGGCAGCGTTGCCAGCAGATGCGCGATGGGAAAGCCCAGGATGAAGGTCAGGCCGGTGATCACCGCCGACAGCCAGAAGGTGCGCCAGAACAGGGTCAGATAGATCCGCTGCTGTTCCGCGACCTGCTGGATGTTGCCGGCCTCGTCCCGGGTGCGGTCGACCGCTGCCAGATAGAAGTTCGCCGTGACCGGCGTCGATGCCGATCGCATGACGGACCACAGGCGCGGGTCGCCCCAGTCCTCGTTGATCTCCAGCAGGGCCTGTTGATAGGGCGGCTCCAGCCCGCGACGGACCTGGCGCCCGGTCGCGGTGAACAGCGACCGCGTCCCCGGCATGTCATAATTGATCCGCGTGCCCACCACCCCGATGCTGCGCGCATCGGCGCTGGCGATCAGGTCCTGGGCCAATGCGGTCCAGGCCGCGTCGTCGGGCGCGGTGCCGGGCTCCATCGATGCGAACCAGGCCGAGACCTGCGGCATGTTCGCGGAAAAGCCGTCATTGTGGAACGACCGCGCCAGCATCTGCCCGATCGGCACCACAAAGGTAATCAGGATGAAGGCCAACAGCGGCAGAACCAGCAGAAAGGCCCGCCGTCGCGCCCGGCGCTGGCTGTGCGCCAGGGCGCGGGCCAGCGGCATTCCGTCGGCGGTCGTCAGCGTGCCAGACCCCACACCGGATGCGGTGGTGGCGATGGCGGCATGTGGATCAAGTGCGGCGTCGGCCATGTCGTCCCCCGGGCAGTCAGGTCCGCCGCCCCCGGATGCGGGGGCGGCAGGGTGTCAGTTCAGGACGCGGCCAGCCAGCTGTTGAAGCGTTCGGTCAGTTCCGCGGAATGGTCGGCCCAGAATTCCGGATCGTCCGTCACCGCATTGGCCAGCGCCTCGGGACTGGTCGGCATGTGCGGCGCCATCTCGGTCACGCCGTCCTGGTACAGCCCGACCAGTTCGTTCGACGATTTCCGCGCCGGGCCATAGGCGATGTATTTCGCCTGATCGGCCAGACGCTGCGTGTCGGTCGCGAATTTCAGGTATTCCATCGCCGCGTCCGGGTTGGGCGCATCGACCGGGATCACGAACATGTCCATGTCCAGGTACTGGCCGTCCCAGATGATCTCGAAGGGCTGCTTTTCGGCCACCATCGCGTCAAAGGCGCGACCGTTATAGACGGTGGTCATGCTGACCTCTCCGTCAGCCAGCAACTGCACGGGCTGGGCGCCGGCCTCCCACCAGACGGTGTCGGCCTTGATCGTGTCCAGCTTAGCAAAGGCGCGGTCCACGCCCTCGGGGGTGGACAGCACGTCATAGACCTCGGCCGCGGGCACGCCGTCGGCGATCAGTGCCAGATACAGGGTGCGCTTGGGGTTCTTGGGCAGGCCGCGCTTGCCCGGGAAGGTCTCGGTGTCGAAGAAATCGGCCGCCGTGCTGGGGGTCTCTCCCTCGAACTTGGTCGTGTTGAACGAAATGACCGTGCCCCAGACGATGTTGGCGACCGCGCAATCCTGCAGCGCGCCGGGCACGAAATCATCTGCCGCAGCGGTGCCGTTGGGCGCACTGGGCAGGTCGGCGGGGTCGATCTCGACCAGCGCACCCTCGTCGCACAGGCGGATCGCGTCGCTGACCTCGACGTCGAAGACGTCGCCCGTGACGTTGCCGGCCTCGACCTGCGCGCGCAGCGGCGTCGCGGGGTTGTCGGCGGCGATCATGTTGACGGTGATGCCGGTCTCAGCGGTGAAGGGCTTGTTATAGGCCTCGACCTGGCTGACCTCGTAGGCGCCGCCCCAGGACACGACGTTGACCTCTTGCGCCATCGCGCCGAAGGCCACGCCGCACAGGGCGGTCGAAAGGATCAGGGTGGATTTCACGTTGGTTCTCCCGGTTGGTTGGTCTCGGGCATTTTTGCCCGTTGTCATTGGCCCCGTTGGCGGGGCGCAGACCGGGCGGGACGAACCCTCCCGGTCCGAACTGGATCAGCTGGCCAGCCAGCTGTTGAAACGCTCGATCAGCTCGGCGTCGCGGTCGACCCAGAAATCCAGGTCCGATGCCAGCGCCCCGGCCATGTTCGCATCGAAGGTGGGCAGGTTCGGACCCATCGGCTCCTCGGTGCCCTCGATGTTGCCGACCATCGCGGCGGCGGACCGGCGCGGCGGACCATAGCTGATGAATTCGGCGGCGCGGGCCTGGGGCGCGGGCGCGGTGGTCCAGGCCACGAATTCCATCGCCTGCTCCAGGTTCGGCGCGCCCTTCGGCACGACCCAGCCCTCCATCTCATAGATCTGGGCGTCCCAGATGATCTCGAAGGGCTGGCCGTCGGCCTGCGCCGCGTTGAAGATGCGGCCGTTGAAGGCATAGGCCATGCTGACCTCGCCATCGGCAAGCAGCTGCGGGGGCTGGGCGCCTGCCTCCCACCAGATCACCTCGGACTTGATCGTGTCCAGCTTGGCAAAAGCGCGGTCCACGCCCTCCGGGGTGGACAGCACGTCATAGACCTCGGCGGCGGGCACGCCATCGGCCATCAGCGCCAGCTCAAGGTTGAACTTGGCGCCCTTGCGCATGGTCCGCTTGCCCGGAAACGCTTCCAGATCGAAGAAATCGGCGGGGGTCGCGGGCTTGGCCTCCGGGAACGCGGTCTCGTTGAACGCCAGGACCATCGAATAGACGTCGGTCGCCACGAAGCATTCGGTCACCGCGCCGTCGATGAAATCGTCGGCCGCGGCCGTCCCGTCCTCGGCCGGCAGCAGGATGGCGGGGTCGATCATCTCCAGCGCGCCCTCGTCGCACAGGCGCACCGCATCGGCATATTCGACCGATGCGACATCGACGCTGACATTGCCTGCCTCGACCTGCGCCTTGATCGGGGTCGCGGGGTTGTCGGCGTCCGACATGACGACATTGATGCCCGTTTCCGCCGTGAACGGCTTGGCATATGCCTCAAGGTGGCTGTTGCCATAGGCGCCGCCCCAGGACAGCAGGTTCACATCGGCCAGGGCCGGCCCGGCGACCAGGCCCATCGCGGTGCTGAGTGCAAGAAAACGCTTCATCGAAGTCTCCGGTTGGGAAAAGGGATCAGATCGGGTCCAGCGCGCGGGCATCCTGGGGATGCCAGCCGATGCGGATGACCTGGCCGGGGTCCAGACGGGTCTGGCCGATCGTGTTGCGCATCTTCATGACGAAATTGTCGCTGCCGGCGACCTTCAGCCGGGCGCGCAGGATGTCGCCCATATAGATGACCTCCATCACCTGCGCCTCGATCGTGTGGGCGCCCTGGGACATCATCTCGGGCTTGAACTCGACCCGTTCGGGGCGGATCGACACGGTCGTGCGCTGACCCCTCTCGCGGATGTTCACGGCGGTGGCGTCGATCACCCCGCCCCCGTCCAGCCGCACCAGCGCCTTGTCTCCGTCCAGCTGCTCGATCGTGCCGGCCAGGGCGTTGTTCTCTCCGATGAAGCTTGCGACGAAGCTGTTCTCGGGGCGCTCGTAAAGGTCGGACGGCGGGGCCAGCTGCTGGATGCGCCCGTCGTTGAAGACCGCGATGCGGTCCGACATGGTCAGGGCCTCGCCCTGGTCATGGGTCACATAGACGACGGTGATTCCAAGTTTCTCGTGCAGGTGCTTGATCTCGAACTGCATATGCTCGCGAAGCTGCTTGTCCAAGGCGCCAAGCGGCTCGTCCATCAGCACCAGTTCGGGGTCGAACACCAGGGCGCGGGCCAGGGCGATCCGCTGTTGCTGTCCGCCGGACAGCTGCGCCGGACGCCGGTTCGCGAACTTGCCCATCTGCACCATGTCCAGCGCGCGGGCGATGCGTGTCTGGCGTTCGTCCTTGCCCATCCCGCGGACCTCCAGCGGAAAGGACAGGTTCTCTCCGACGGTCATGTGCGGGAACAAGGCATAGTTCTGGAACACCATGCCGATCCCGCGCTTGTGCGGCGGCACCTGGTTGATCGGACGCCCGCCAAGACGGATCTCTCCGTTCGTCGCGGTCTCGAAGCCCGCCAGCATCATCAGGCAGGTCGTCTTGCCGGAACCGGACGGCCCCAGCATCGTTAGAAATTCACCCCGTCCGATCGACAGATTCAAGTCTTTGACGACAAGTGTCTGTCCATCATAGCTTTTTTGCACATGCTCGAAGGCGACGAATGCGTCGCCGTGGCGGTCGTCCAGCAAAAGCGCTCTCCCTGTTATGTCGTTGGTTATTCAGCGCAAGGATCAGGTTAAGCGTCGCCCTGCCCGACTGGCAATATCAATTGCGACATTCCATGCCCCGAACGCGTCGCGCCCGAAACCCCGCAAGGGAGCTTCGGGCGCGAGGGCCATGTGGAGTGCAGAGCGTGCAGGGCCCACTGCCTGTTTGTCAGGCAGTTGCTGGGCCCCGCGGGCAGTTGTCGGTCAGGCGGGCCGCTTGGGTCCCTTGCGATGCGCCTTGGGGGCGCCCGCCTTGTCGCCGGCGGGCCTGGACTTGGCCCAGGCCGGCTTGGGGCCCTTGCCAGCGTCGGCCGACGACTTCTTCTTCCACGACTTCACGGCCGCATGCGGTCCGGTCTCGCGCGGTTCGGCGGGGGCATCATCGGGCAGCCAGCCGCCGCGGGCGGACTTGACGCGGGCGTGGTGACCCTCGTCCGACGCGGTGTGCTTGGCACGCGGCGCGGGCTTGCGACCCTCGGAACGGTTGTCGGTGCGCGGGGCGCGGGGCGCCCGCTCGATCGGCGCGTCCAGGTCGGGGGCGCCGTCCATGCGGCGCATGGTGACCTCCGGGGTGATCTCGATGAAATCGCCGAACTTGGCGGCGACTTCCGACGCGATCTGGATATAGGACAGGTCCTGCTTGACGCGGATCGCACCGATGCTGTCGCGGGTGATCCCGCCCGCATCGCAGACCTTGGGCAGCAGCCAGCGCGCCTCGGCCCGACCGGAATGACCGACCGACAGCGTGAACCAGACCGAGGGGCCAAATTCGCGCTGCGCACGGGGGGCCATCGGTGCGGGGGGCGCATGCGCCTCGGACAGTTCCTCGGCGGCGGGGCGGCCTTCGCGCCACAGGCGCAGGAAGGCGGCGGCGACCTGTTCGGCGCTGAACTGCTCCAGCAGCTGCGCGGCCAGGGCGGCGTCGTCGCCCACGGGTTCATGCAGGCCGGGATGGTCCAGCATGCGCTGATCATCGCGCGCCCGCACCTCGTCCGCGGTCGGCGCGTCAAGCCATTCGGCCGAGACCTTGGCGTTCTGCAGCAGACGCTGTGCCCGACGATAATCGGCCGACGGCACGATCAGCGCGGACACGCCCTTGGAGCCCGCGCGCCCGGTGCGGCCCGACCGGTGCAGCATCGTGTCGGGGTTGGTCGGCAGGTCCGCGTGGATCACCAGCTCCAGCCCCGGCAGGTCGATGCCACGCGCGGCCACGTCGGTGGCGATGCAGACGCGGGCGCGCCCGTCACGCAGCGCCTGCAGGGCGTGGGTCCGCTCCTGCTGGGACAGCTCGCCCGACAGGGCCACGCATTTGAAGCCCCGGTTCGACATGCGCGCCAGCAGGTGGTTCACGTTGGCCCGCGTCTTGCAGAAGACGATGGCGGTCTGCGCCTCGTGGATGCGCAGCAGGTTGAAGATCGCGGGCTCGCGGTCGCGCGCGGTCACGGTATAGGCGCGATAGGCGATGTCGCCATGCTGGCGCGCCTCGCCCATGGCGGCGATGCGCAGGGCGTCGCGCTGGAAATCACGGGCCAGCTTCTCGATCGCCGACGGCACCGTGGCCGAGAACATCAGCGTGCGGCGCTCGACCGGGGCGGCGCCCAGGATGAACTCCAGGTCCTCGCGGAAGCCCAGGTCCAGCATCTCGTCGGCCTCGTCCAGCACGGCCGCGCGCAGGTCCGACAGGTCCAGGCTGCCGCGGTCGATATGGTCGCGCAGGCGGCCGGGCGTGCCGACCACGATCTGCGCGCCGCGCTGCAGGGCGCGTTTTTCGTTGCGATAGTCCATACCGCCGACGCAGGTCGCGATCTGCGCGCCGGTCCCGGCATAAAGCCATTCCAGCTCGCGTGCGACCTGCAGCGCCAGTTCGCGCGTGGGCGCGATGGCCAGGGCCAGCGGCAGCTCGCCCGCGATGATGCGGTCGCCGTCCAGAAGGTCCGCGCCCATCGCCAGGCCAAAGGCCACGGTCTTGCCCGACCCGGTCTGGGCCGAGACCAGCACGTCGCGGCCCGCGGCCTCGGGCGCCAGCACCGCCGACTGCACGGCAGTCAACGTCTCATAGCCCTTGTCGGCCAACGCCGCCTGAAGCGGCGCGGGGAAATTCAGTTCAGTCATGTGATTCGCCAAAATGCGGGGGCCGTGAGCGACCCGATGAGCGGCACCTATCGTCGCTGCGACCGGCCCACCCTGCACCCGCCGCCCCGGACTAGCAGGGCCAAAGGCGGTTCCCTACGCGGTTTGGATCGCAAAGTCCACGCCCAATCAGGGGGTGTTCGACGCGGCCTCCTGGCGGGCCGCGATCTCTCGCCGCATGGCCCGCCTGACCTCGGCCGACCGCCAGCGCTGGCGGTCGATGTCGTCCTCAAGCTCGGGCTTGGGGACCGGCACAGGATGGCCGCGTTCGTCGACCGCGACCATGGTGAAATAGCAGGAATTGGTATGCCTGCGGGTGCCACGGCGGATGTTCTCGGCCTCGACCCGGATGCCGACCTCCATCGATGTGCGGCCGGTATGGTTCACCCGCGCGCGAAAGGTCACCAGCTCTCCCACGTGGATGGCCTCCTTGAAGGTCACCTGGTCGACGGACAGGGTCACCGCATATTCTCCAGACCAGCGCGACGCGCAGGCATAGGCTACCCGATCTAGGCAGGCCAAAAGCGCGCCGCCATGAACCTTGCCGCTGAAATTCGCCATGTCCGGCGACATCAGCACCGTCATCTCCAGCCCGCGCCTGTCCATCTGTCCCCCATCCGCTGCCCCGCCATCCTGCGACAATCGCGCGGGCGCGAAAAGCCCCCCTTGCGCCCCGCGCCCGCCGCGCCTAGCCTTGGGGGGCAAACCGTTGGGGTGTCCCGTCAGGGGCTGAGAGGCGACAGCCAACCCATCGAACCTGATCCGGGTCATACCGGCGGAGGGAACGGTGTAGATATCCGCGCGGCCATCGGCCCGCTCTGTGTCCCCACCCCTTTGCCCGGTCACGACCCGCCACAATATGGGGGACGACGTGACAGCACCCATTGCCCTGACCATCGCCGGGTCCGATTCGGGCGGCGGCGCCGGCATTCAGGCGGATCTGAAGACCTTTTCGGCCCTTGGCTGCTATGGCGCCAGCGTGGTGACCGCGCTGACGGCGCAGAACACCCGCACCGTGGCTTTGGTCGAACCCGCTAGCCACGCGATGATCGCAGGGCAGATGCGTGCCGTTCTGGACGATCTGGACGTCCGGGCGGTCAAGCTGGGCATGCTGGGCGGGGCTCAGGCCATCGCCACGGTGGCTGGGGGTCTGGACGGCTGCGGCCTGCCCATCGTGCTGGACCCGGTGATGGTGGCGAAATCGGGCGACCGCTTGCTGCCGCCCGATGCCACCGACGCGCTGCGTGCCCTGCTGGCATGCGCGACGCTGCTGACCCCGAACCTGCCCGAGGCCGCCTGCCTGTTGGGTTGTGCCCCGGCCACCACCCCGGCCCAGATGGCCGAACAGGGTGCTGCGCTGCGCGCCATGGGCGCGGGGGCCGTGCTGATGAAGGGTGGGCATGGCGACGGCGCGATCTGCACCGACCTTCTGGTGACCGCGCAGGGGGCGACGCCCTTCAGCGCCCGACGCCTGTCCACCCGCAACACGCATGGCACCGGCTGCACGCTGTCGGCGGCCATCGCCGCAGGCCTGGCACACGGCCTGCCGCTGGAGCAGGCGGTGGGGGTCGCACACCGCTATCTGCAACGCGCGATCGCGGCGGCGGACGATCTGTGCGTGGGGTCGGGGCACGGGCCGGTGCATCATTTCCATGCGGTCTGGTCGCATGGCTGATGTCACCATCATCGGCGCGGGCGTGGCCGGGCTGTTCGCGGCCCATGTGCTGGTGCGGCGCGGCCTGATCCCGCGCATCCTGGACCGCAACGGCGCGCCTGGCCCACACGGCTGCTCATGGTGGGCCGGCGGCATGCTGGCCCCGCAGTGCGAGGGCGTGACCGCCGACCCCGTGATCACCCGCCTTGGCGCAGAGGCCGCCGATGCCTGGTCCGCCATCACGCCCGTCACGCGGCGCGGCACGCTGGTCCTGGCGCTGGACCGCGACCGGGCGGAACTGGCCCGCTTTGCGCGCCGTGCCACGGCGCATCACCCCTGCGACAGCGCCGATCTGGAACCAGACCTGCAGCCCCGGCCCGGCCTGATCTTTCCAACCGAGGCGCATCTGGACCCCCGACGTGCCTTGGCCGACCTGGTCGCGTGGCTGGCCGCGCGCGGCATCGGCATCGAATGCGCGACCGCCGAGCCCGGCGACGTCGCAGGCCCGGTGATCGATGCCCGCGGACTGTCGGCCGCCCTGCCCGACCTCCGCGGCGTGCGCGGCGAGATGGTCGTTCTGCACGCGCCCGACATCGCCCTGACGCGGCCGGTCCGCCTGCTGCATCCGCGTCATCCGCTGTACATCGTGCCGCGCGCGGGCGGCCTGTTCATGCTGGGCGCGACCCAGATCGAAAGCGCATCCCGTGCGCGCCCTACCGCCCGGTCGGTGCTGGAACTGCTGTCGGCGGCCTATGCGCTGGACCCCCGCTTTGCAGAGAGCGCCATCGTCGAGATGGGCGCCGATCTGCGCCCGGCATTTCCGGACAACATCCCGCGCGTGACCGTCCGAGGGCGGGTGCTGCACCTGAACGGGCTGTTCCGTCACGGATACCTGATGGCCCCCGCGCTGGCGCGCCAGGCGGCCGATTACATGATCACCGAAACCAAGGGAGAACTGGTCCATGAGGATTGAGGTCAACGGAACCCCCCGCGACATCGCCGCCACCACCGTGGCCGACGCGCTGTCCGAACTGGGCTGGGGCGAGGCCCGCGTGGCCACGGCGCTGAACGGTGATTTCCTGCCCGCTGCGTCCCGCCCGACGCAGGCGCTGCGCGACGGTGACCGGCTGGAGGTCCTGGCACCCATGCAGGGAGGATAGGCGATGCGTGATTTCTATGGCGTCACCCTGCCCAACGCGCTGATGCTGGGCACCGCCCAATACCCGTCCCCGTCGGTCCTGCAGGAGGCGTTCCGCGCCAGCGGTGCGGGCGTGGCGACCGTGTCGCTGCGCCGCGAGGCCGGCCAGGGCCAGGCCTTCTGGTCGCTGATCCGAGACATGGGCGTGCGCGTGCTGCCCAACACCGCCGGCTGTCACAGCGCGCGAGAGGCCGTGACCACGGCCCGCATGGCGCGCGAAGTCTTTGAGACCGACTGGATCAAGCTGGAGGTGATCGGCCATGCCGACACGCTGCAGCCCGACCCCTTTGGCCTGCTGGAGGCCGCGACGACGCTCTGCGCCGAGGGCTTCGAGGTGTTTCCCTATACGACCGAGGATCAGGTTCTGGCCGCCCGCCTGCTGGATGCGGGGTGCCGGGTGCTGATGCCCTGGGGCGCGCCCATCGGGTCTGGCCTTGGGCTGAACAACCGCCACGGGCTGCGCATGCTGCGCGCGGCCTTTCCCGACGTGCCGATGGTGATCGACGCGGGCCTTGGCCTGCCCAGCCATGCGGCGGAGGCGATGGAGATGGGGTTCGACGCGGTCCTTCTGAACAGCGCGGTGGCGCAGGCGGGCGACCCGGTCGCGATGGCCCGCGCCTTTGCGCTGGCGGTGCAAGCGGGCGCCTTGGCGCGCGACGCCGATCCCATGGGGGTGCGCGACATGGGTGCGCCCTCCACCCCCCTGATCGGGAGGGCCTGGCTGTGACGCAGCCGCGCTTCTATCCGATCTTCGATGATGCCGCGTGGCTGGACCGCGTTCTGCCCCTGGGCGTCCGGCTGGTCCAGTTGCGGCTGAAGGACCGCGACCCCGCCGACGTCCTCGACCAGATTGACCGCGGGCTGCGCCTGACGCGCGCACATGGCGCGACGCTGGTCGTCAACGACCACTGGCAGGCGGCGATCGATCTGGGCGCCGACTGGCTGCACCTGGGGCAGGAGGATCTGGACGACGCCGACCTGCCCGCCATCCGCCGCGCCGGGCTGCGGCTTGGCGTCTCGACCCATGACCGGGCGGAACTGGACCGTGCGCTGGCGCTGGCCCCCGATTATGTGGCCCTTGGGCCCGTCTGGCCCACGATCCTGAAACAGATGCGCTGGCATGAACAGGGCCTGAACCGGGTCACCGAATGGAAGGCGCTGGTGGGCGACATTCCGTTGGTCGCGATCGGCGGGCTGACCCCCGATCGCGGTGCGCAGGCGCTGGCGGCGGGGGCGGACATCGTATCGGCCGTGACCGACATCACGCTGAACCCCGACCCCGAGGCGCGGATCGGCGACTGGCTGGCGGTGACGGCATGAACCGCTATGCCCGCCAGATGGTGCTTCCGGGCATCGGCGCCGCGGGCCAGGATCGGCTGGCGCAGGCCCACGTGCTGGTCGTGGGCGCAGGCGGGCTCGGCTGCCCCGCGCTGCAATACCTGGCCGCCGCGGGAGTGGGTCGGATCACGCTGGTCGATCCCGACCGCGTGGAGGAGACGAACCTGCACCGCCAGCCCCTGTACCGCATGGACCAGGTGGGCCGACCCAAGGCCCAGGCCGCGGCGGCCGCATTGGCGGTGCTTAACCCCGACTGTCAGGTGGTGCCGCGTGTGGAATGGCTGACCCCGGCCAACGCGGGCGATCTGGTGCAGGCAGCCGACGTGACGCTGGATTGCGCCGACAGCTTTGCGGTCAGCCTGACGCTGTCGGATGCCTGCATGGCGGCGGGCAGGCCGATAATTACCGCCTCTGCGCTTGGCCTGTCGGGCTATGCCGCGGGCTGCTGCGGCGGGGCGCCCAGCCTGCGCGCGATCTTTCCCGATCTGCCGGCGCAGGCCGCCAACTGTGCCAGTGCGGGCGTGCTGGGCCCCGTCGTCGGCATGATCGGAGCGCTGCAGGCGCAGATGGCGCTGGCCGTGCTGCTGGGCCTGGACCCTCGGCCCTTGGGGCGGCTGATCAGCTGGGACGCAGGCGGCTGGCGGATGGGCGGGTTCCGCTTCGACACCGCGCCCGAACCCGCCGATCCCCTGCCCTTCATCGCCCACGCCCAGATCGCCCCCGGCGACCTGCTGATCGACCTGCGGACCGAGGCCGCGCCCATCGCCGGCGCCCGCCACCTGCCCCCAGACCGCATTGCGCATCTGGACCCCGGCCCCGCCCCGCGGGTGGTGCTGGCCTGTCGCACCGGCCTGCGCGCGCACAATGCCGGGCGGGTGCTGCAATCACGCTGGCCGGGGCGCATCGCCCTGCTGGCCCTGACCGATGACGACCTGAAAGGACGCCCATGAAGACGCTGACCCTGGCGCTGGCCGTGCTGGCCCTGCCCGCCCATGCCGAAACCCGCCTGACGGTGATGCTGGACTGGTTCGTGAACCCCGACCACGCCCCCATCGTGCTGGCTCAGGAACTGGGCTATTTCGCGGATGCCGGGCTGGCGGTTCAGACCGTGGCCCCGTCCGACCCGAACGATCCGCCGCGCATGGTCGCCGCCGGGCGCGTCGATCTGGCCGTCAGCTATCAGCCGCAGCTGCATCTGTCGCGCCATCAGGGCCTGCCGGTGACCCGCGTTGGCACGCTGGTCGAGACGCCGCTGACCTGCCTGGTTGTGCTGGCCGACAGCGGCATCGCGACCCCCGCCGACCTGTCCGGCCGAAAGGTGGGCTTTGCCGTGGCGGGCGTGCAGGAGGTGATGCTGGACGCCATGCTGACCGATGGCGGGCTGGCCCCCGATGATGTCGAACAGATCAACATCGGCTGGTCCATCGCGCCTGCGCTGATGTCGGGACAGGTGGACGGCGTCATCGGCGCCTTTCGCAACTTCGAGCTGAACCAGCTGCGGCTGGAGGGGTTCGAGGGCCGCTGCCTGAACCCCGAGGATCACGGCATCCCCGCCTATGACGAGCTGATCTATCTGGCCGATCCCGCCCGCATGGACCGCGCCGCCGTCGCGGCCTTCCTGGAGGCCACGGAACGTGCGACGGCCTTCATCAAGAACGACCCCGACGCGGCATGGCGGATCTTCGCGGAGACCGCGGCCGAACTGCGCACCCCCCTGAACGAGGCCGCATGGGCCGACACCTGGCCCCGCTTTGCCGGGCGCCCCGCGGCACTGGACGCGGGCCGCTATCTGCGCTTCGAGGCGTTCCTGGCCGACCAGGGCGCCACGCCGGGCGGGCAGTCGCTGTCCGATCTGGCCATCGACGTGACCGCACCATGAGTGCGCCCGACTATGGCCGCGCCTTCGCGCTGTGGCGGGACGCGGCGGGGCATCACTGGGACGCCTATGTGCACCATGCCTTCGTCCGGCAGCTGGCGGCGGGCAGCCTGCCCCGCGACAGCTTCCTGCACTATCTGCGGCAGGATTACGTGTTCCTGCTGCATTTCGCGCGGTCCTGGGCGCTGGTCTTTGCCAAGTCGGACCGGATGTCGGAGATGGCGCTGGCCTCCTCCATCGCCCACGGCCTGCTGAACGGAGAGATGCCGCTGCATGTCGCGATCTGCGGCCGCGAGGGCATCACCGAGGCGATGCTGCAGGACACCCCGGAATCGCCCGCGAACATGGCCTATACGCGCTTTGTGCAGGCCACCGGCTATGCGGGCGACATGCTGGACCTGCTGGCGGCGCTGGCGCCTTGCGTCTTCGGCTATGGCCAGATCGGGCTGGCGCATGCGGACAGCGGCGGCCCCTATGGCGAATGGACCGCGACCTATGGCGGCGCCGATTATCAGCGCGTCTGCCATGATGTCGGCGCGCTGATCGACGCGGCGCTGGAGGCGCGGTTGGGCCCAGACTGGCCCGCCCTGCCCCGCGCGCAGACGCTGGCGCGCCATTTCACCCAGGCCACCCAGCTGGAGGTCGGGTTCTGGCAGATGGGGCTGGACCGGACATGATCCGCATCACGGGCGATCTGATCCTGGACGGGCGGGTGCTGCTGCCGGATCTGGCGCTGGACTGTCCTCCGGGGCGCTGGACGGCGCTGATGGGGCCGTCGGGAGTGGGCAAGTCGACCTTGGGTCGGATCGTGGCGGGCCTGCCCGTGGCCGCGCGTCTGGCCGGGGCGGCGGATGTCGCGGGCCCGGTCACGCTGATGGGGCAGCAGGATCAGCTGCTGCCCTGGGCCGATGCGCTGGCCAATGCCACCATCGGCGCGCGGCTACGCGGGAAGGCGCCCGACCGCGCCCGCGCCCGCGCCCTGCTGGCCGATCTGGGTCTG
>NZ_VDDD01000065.1 GCF_006151785.1 Paracoccus marcusii | reverse complement strand
GCCGACCTGGCGCTGGAGGCGCTGGCGGCGGACCTGCGCGCGCGCGGCCTGCCCGTGGCGGGGGCGGTGCAGCGCAACCTGGACCTGGGCCCCGACTGCGCCTGCGACATGGAGATGATCGTGCTGGGCGATCCCGGCGATCCGGTCCGCATCTCTCAGTCGCTTGGGCCGGGGGCGCAGGGCTGCAGGCTGGATACCGGCGCGCTCGAGGAGGCGGTGGCGCGCACCGCGCCCCGCCTGGCCGGCGCGGGCCTGGTGGTGATCCCCAAGTTCGGCCGGCAGGAGGCGATGGGCCGCGGCTTTCGTGACCTGATCGGCCAGGCGGTGGCCGACGGGCAGCCGGTGATCCTCTACGTGCCGCGCCAGCAGCAGGCGGCGTTCCTGGATTTCGCGGGCGATCTGGCGGTGCGGATCCGGCCCGACCAGCTGCGGTCCTGGTGCCTGGACCGATTCGCGGCGGCGTCGTGACGGACCTGGACGCGCGGGGGCTGCTGTGTCCCCTGCCGGTGCTGCGCCTGCGCAAGGCGCTGCTGGCGATGCCTGCGGGGGCGACCATACGGCTGATCGCGACGGACGACATGGCGATGGTCGATGTGCCGCATTTCTGCGGGCAGGCCGGGCATGCCATGATCGGGATGCGCGATCTGGGCGACGGCGTCACGGAATTCACGGTCAGGCGCGGCCCCGCGACCGGACAGGCAGCCGATCCTGCCCCCGAAGAGAGTTGAGCACCGACGATGACCATGCCCTTCCTGCCCTCGCGCAAGCGCCTGTCGGAGTTGACAGAGCAAGAGATCGTGGCCCTGGCCATCGCCTCCGAGGAGGATGACGCGCGCATCTATCGCAACTGGGCGGCGTTCCTGCGCAAGGACTATCCCGCCAGCGCCGCCGTGTTCGACGCCATGAGCGCCGAGGAGGACGGCCACCGTCGCCTGCTGCTGGACATGCACCAGCGCCGGTGGGGTGACGCCATCGCCGTGATCCGCCGCGAACATGTCGCGGGCTATGTCACCCGCCGCCCCGCCTGGATGATCGAGAACCTGTCGCTGGACCGCATCCGCGCCGAGGCCGCGGGCATGGAACGCGACGCGGCCGAGTTCTATGCCCATGCCGCCCAGGTCAGCCAGGACGCCGGCACGCGCAAGCTGCTGGGCGATCTGGCCGCCGCCGAGCGCGGCCACGAGAACCGCGCCCACGAGCTGACCGAACAGCTGCTGCCCGCCGATGCCCGCGCCGAGGAGGATGCCGTCGCCCATCGCGATTTCGTCCTGACCTGGGTCCAGCCGGGGCTGGCGGGGCTGATGGACGGCAGCGTGTCGACCCTGGCGCCGATCTTTGCGGTGGCGTTTGCCACGCAGAACCCCTGGACGACCTTCCTGGTGGGCGCCGCCGCCAGCATCGGCGCAGGCATCAGCATGGGCTTTACCGAGGCCGCATCCGATGACGGCGTGGTGTCGGGGCGTGGATCGCCGCTGAAGCGCGGACTGTCGTCGGGGGTGATGACCACCGTGGGCGGGATGGGGCACGCCCTGCCCTATCTGATTCCGGATTTCTGGACCGCCACCACCATCGCCATCATCGTCGTCTTCGTCGAGCTGTGGGCCATCGCCTGGATCCAGAACCGCTGGATGCAGACGCCCTTCTGGCGGGCCGTCTTGCAAGTCGTCGTGGGCGGTGGTCTGGTGCTGGCCGTTGGGGTGCTGATCGGATCGGGCTGACGGCCCCCGCCCGGGGGCCAGATGACCGAGATCCTGCTCAAGACCCTGCCCTTCTTTGCCCTGATCGGGCTAGGCTGGGTCGCCGCCGCCACGCGGTTCTTTCCCGCCCAGGGCGCGGCCTGGCTGACGAAGTTCGTGTTCTATTTCGCGCTGTCGGCGATGCTGTTCCGCTTTGCCGCGGGGGTCGATCTGGGTCGGCTGTTCGATCTGCGCTTCGTGCTGGCCTATCTGTCGGGATCGTCGGCGGTCTGGGCCGTGGGCCTGTGGGTCGCGCGCGCCCGCGGCCTGGGCCTGGCCGAGGCCGCGATGGAGGCGCAGTGCTGCATGATCGGCAACACCGGCTTTCTGGGCGTGCCGATGCTGGTCGTGCTGCTGGGGCCGGCGGCGATCGGGCCGGTGCTGATGGTGCTGATCATCGACATGCTGGTCTTTTCCACGTTGATCACGCTGATCGTGCATGCCTCGCGCAATGGCGGGGTCGGCGTCGCCGCGATTGTGCCGGTGCTGCGGGGGATCGCGGCCAACCCGATGATCCTGGCGATGGTCGCGGGCCTGTCCTGGGGCGGGCTGCGCCTGCCCATGCCCGCCCCCCTGGACGAATTCCTGTCGATCCTGGGGGCCGCCGCCACGCCGGGCGCGCTGTTCGCCATCGGCGCCAGCCTGGCGGGGCGCAGCTTGGCGCGGCTGGCCCCGTCGGCCTGGCTTTCGGGGGCCAAGCTGATCCTTCATCCGGCCGCGGTGGGGCTGGCGGCCTGGGCCTTCGGGGTCGATCCCGTGTCGGCAGGAGTCATGGTGGTCGCGGCGGGCCTGCCGGTCGCGGGCAACGTCTATATCCTGGCCCAGCATTTCGGGCTGGCGCAGCAGCGGGTGTCGACCGCGATCCTGATCTCGACCGCGGCCAGCATCCTGACCATCCCCGCGCTGATCCTGATGATCGGGGCCTAGTCCCGCGCTGCCAGCATCGCCTCCTCCAGGATGTCCAGCGCCTGCGCGAATTGGTCGTCCGGGATGGTGATTGGCGCCAGGAAGCGGATCACGTTGCCATGCACCCCGCAGGTCAGCAGCAGGAGCCCCCGCGCCAGCGCCTGTTCGCGCACCCGCGCGGTCAGGCCCGCATCGGGCCCGTCCGGCCCGATGAACTCGGCCGCGACCATGAAGCCCGGGCCCCGGATGTCGGCCAGTTCCGGCATGCGGGGCCGTATCGCCTCCAGCCGCGCCTTCAGCGCCGCGCCCAGGCGGTCGGCGCGTTCGCACAGGCCCTCCCCCTCGATCACGTCCAGCACCGCCAGGCCCGCAGCAATGCCCAGGGGATTGCCGCCATAGGTGCCGCCCAAACCCCCCGGCTCGGCCGCATCCATGATCTCGGCCCGGCCGGTCACCGCGGCGATGGGCAGCCCGCCGCCCAGCCCCTTGGCCATGGTCACCAGGTCGGCGGCAACGCCGTGATGCTCCATCGCGAACAGGCGGCCGGTGCGGGCGAACCCGGTCTGCACCTCGTCCGCGATCATCAAGATGCCATGCCGGTCGCACAGCGCGCGGATCGCCACGACGAAATCGGTGGGCGCGGGATAGAAGCCCCCCTCGCCCTGCACCGGCTCGAACACGATGGCGGCGACGCGGGCGGGGTCCAGGTCGGCCTTGAACAGCTTGTCGATGGCGGCAAGGCTGTCTTCGGTGGTGACCCCATGCAGCGGGCAGGGGAAGGGCGCGTGGAAGACGTCGGGCATCATGCCGCCGAAGCCCTTCTTGTAGGGGACGACCTTGCCGGTCAGCGTCATGCCCATGAAGGTCCGCCCGTGGAACGCGCCGGTGAAGGCGATCACCGCATCGCGTTTCGTGGCCGCGCGGGCGATCTTGACCGCGTTCTCGCAGGCCTCGGCTCCGGTGGTGATAAAGATCGTCTTCTTGGCGAAATCGCCGGGGGTGGCGTCGTTCAGGCGCTCGGCCAGGCGGACATAGTTCTCATAGGGCAGAACCTGGTGGCAGGTATGCGTGAACGCGTCCAGCTGGGCGCGCACGGCCTCGATCACGCGGGGGTGGCGGTGGCCGGTGTTCACGACCGCGATGCCGGCGGCGAAATCGATCAGGCGGTTGCCCTCGATGTCGGTGACGGTGGCGTTTTCGGCATGTGCCGCGAAATGGTCGGTCATCACGCCCACGCCGCGGGCCATGGCGGCGCGGCGGCGGGCGGCGGTTGCCGCGTTGGTCGCGGCGGCGGTCAGGTCCTTCATGGTGCATCCCTCCCTGGATGGATGGTCCAAGGGTGATCCTTTCGCACGCGTTTGCCAACGGCGAACTTCGCCTCGACGCAGGCGGCGGGGCGGGCTATCCCCGGACGCGCACGTTCAAGGGAGGGAACCGGACATGCGCGACATCGCGGATCTGAGGCTGTCGAACATCCTGCTGGCGGTGGATGACGAGGGCATCGCCCGCGTCACCCTGAACCGCCCGGCCAAGCGCAACGCGCTGGACCTGGCCACCATCGAGGAGCTGATCGACATCTTCACCACCCTGCCGCGCGCAGGCGTGCGCGCCGCGATCCTGGACGCGGCGGGCGATCATTTCTGCGCGGGGCTGGACCTGGTGGAACACCACCGCGAGGATCGCAGCGCCGCCGATTTCATGCAGGTCTGCCTGCGCTGGCACGATGCGTTCAACCGGATGGAATATGGCGGCGTGCCGGTCATCGCCGTCCTGCAGGGGGCGGTCGTGGGCGGCGGGCTGGAACTGGCCAGCGCCGCGCATATCCGCGTGGCGGGGCCCGGCACCTATTTCGGCCTCCCAGAGGGGCAGCGCGGCCTGTTCACGGGCGGCGGCGCCACGATCCGCGTGGCCGACCTGATCGGCAAGGCGCGGATGATCGACATGATGCTGTCCGGCCGCCTGTACCGCGGAGACGAGGCCGTGTCGGTGGGCCTGTGCCAGTACATGGTCGACGACCCGGCGGCCCACGCCCTGCAGATCGCGCGCAAGGCCGCGCAGAACCCGCCGCTGTCGAACTTTGCCATCTGCTCGGCCATCAGCCACATGCAGAACATGAGCGCGCTGGACGCCGCCTATGCCGAGGCCGCCGTGGCCGGCGTCGTGAACACCCAGGCCGAGGCCCGCGACCGCCTGGCGGCCTTTGCCGGCGGAACCGCGGACAAGATCAAGCCCGCCTGACGGGGGCGCCATGTCGCGTCGCGGGCCTTGGGCCCGTGCCGCGGCAGCGGTCGGCCGGGGCTCGATGCCCCGGCCGACCGCTCCTCGCTCAGGGCATCAGGGTCAGGACCAGCGTGACCACCCCGCCGATCGCCAGGAACCCCAGCAGCACGAAGACCCCGTCCCGCGCCAGCAGGCCGAACGCCAGCAGGCTGACCACCACGCCCATCAGCGACGAGGTGAAGGGAATGAATTCCAGCAGCGGCATCACCAGCCCGCAGCACAGGCAGATTCCCTGCACGATCCAGCGCATGGGCCGGCGCACCAGCGGGGTCAGCCGCTCGTGGCTGACCCGGTCCAGGAACCGCGCGGGCTTCTCCATCCAGTCAAGCGCCTTGCGCAACCGGTCGCCGGACACCTGCCGCCGCATCAGGAAGCCCGGCAGCCAGACGTGATCGCGACCGATCAGCATCTGCGCCGACACCAGCGCGATCAGCAGGCCGCAGATGCTGGAGAACAGCGGCACGCCCGACAGGGGCGACGCCACCGCAAAGGCCGGGATCATCAGGTTGGGGGGCAGCGAATCCTGGCCCAGGGCCTCGGCGATCTGTCCGACGCTGACCTTGTCGCCCTCGGCCCCCTTGCGCACGCGGCCGACCAGATCGGTGATGACGGTGTCATCGCTCATCGCATTCTCCTGCTTGTCGGGGGTGCAACGCATGGACGCGTCGCGGGGTCCGCGCTCAGCCCGCGCGGCGTGCGGCGGTCAGCAACCGGTCCAGCGACTGCAGGAACCGTGCCCGGTCGGCCTTGCCGAACCCCGCCCCGCCGCCCTTTTGGAACGGGTCCGCCGCGCGGATGTCGGCCATCAGGTCGCGCGTGGCCAGCCGTGGGCCGATGTTGCGCACGTCCAGCACCTCTCCGGCATGGGTCAGCACCGCCGCCCCCGCCTTGATGCAGCGATCCGCCAGCGGCAGGTCACCCGTCACCACCACGTCACCGGGACCGCAGCTATCGGCGATCCACTTGTCGGCCTCGTCGGGGCCCGCGGACACGATCTGCAGCCGGACCAGCGGATGCGTGGGCATCCTGAGGCCCCCGTTGCAGACCAGCACCATGGGCACACCCATGCGGACGGCCACCCGCTCGGCCTCGGCCTTGACCGGGCAGGCATCCGCATCGATGAACAGCGTGGTCATCAGTCGCGCAGCAGCTCGTTGATGGATGTCTTGGACCGCGTCTGCGCGTCGACACGCTTGACGATCACCGCACAGTACAGGTTCACGCCGTTCTTGGACGGCATCGTGCCAGACACCACGACCGACCCCGCCGGAACCTCGCCATAGGTCACGCTGCCCGTCTCGCGGTCGACGATCTTGGTCGACTGGCCGATATAGACGCCCATCCCCAGGACCGATCCCTCGCGCACGATGCAGCCCTCGACCACCTCCGAACGCGCGCCGATGAAGCAGTCGTCCTCGATGATCGTCGGCCCCGCCTGCAGCGGCTCCAGCACGCCGCCGATGCCCACGCCGCCCGACAGGTGGACGTTACGGCCGATCTGCGCGCAGGACCCGACGGTGGCCCAGGTGTCGATCATCGCGCCCTCGCCCACATGGGCGCCCAGGTTGACAAAGGACGGCATCAGAACCGCGCCCTTGCCGACGAACGCCGATCGCCGCACGATCGCGCCCGGCACGGCGCGGAACCCCGCCCGGCGCCAGTCGTCCTGGGTCCAGCCATGGAACTTGGACGGAACCTTGTCCCACCACGAGGTGCCCTGCGGACCGCCGGCCATCTCCTCCATGTCGTTCAGGCGGAAGGACAGCAGCACCGCCTTTTTCGCCCACTGGTTCACGTGCCAGTCGGCGCCGCGCTTTTCGGCCACGCGCAGGGCACCGCTGTCCAGCTGGTGCAGGGTCTCGCGCACGGCCTCGCGGGCGGCGCCCTGCGTGTCGGGGGTGATCTCAGCGCGGGCCTCCCACGCGGTTTCGATGGCTTGTTCCAGGTCTTGGGTCATCTTGGCCTCTTGCTGCTGTCGCGTCCGGGTGGAAACTGTTGCCTGTGGGCTATAAGCATCAACCAATGCCCGCGCAATCCGCGCATCCCCCACCCCGAGGCCTTGATGACCGATACGACCGAACAGGACCGCGCCCACACCCTGCCCGCCAGCAGCCGCGACGCGGCCCGCGCCCGGCACGTGCCCGACACGCCCCAGACCCGTGCGCCGTCCTATCAGCTGGCCTTCAGCGACCGCGACTTTCTGCTGCGCGAGGAGCTGCGCCCCGTCCGCCTGCAGCTGGAACTGCTGAAGCCCCAGATGATCATGGACGAACACGGCATCGAATCCACCGTGGTGATGTTCGGCGGCGCGCGCATCCCGGCGCCCGACGGCGCGGCCCGCGACGCCCGCAGCCCGGCCTTGGCCGAACTGTCGAAATACTATACCGAGGCGCGCCTGTTCGCCCGCCTGATGACCGAACGCAGCCTGGCGCAGGGCGGCAAGGACCTGGTCATCTGCACCGGCGGCGGCCCCGGCGTCATGGAGGCGGGCAACCTGGGCGCGCAGGAGGTCGGCGGCCAGTCGATCGGCCTGGGCATCGTGCTGCCGCACGAGCAGGCGCCCAACCCCTATGTCACGCCGGACCTGTGCTTCAACTTCCACTATTTCGCGATCCGCAAGATGCATTTCCTGATGCGCGCCCGCGCGATCACGGTCTTCCCCGGCGGCTTCGGCACCCTGGACGAGCTGTTCGAGGCGCTGACCCTGATCCAGACCGGCCGCATGGCCCGCATCCCGGTCCTGCTGTTCGGGGCCGAATTCTGGGACGGCATCATCAACTGGCAGGCCCTGGCCCGCGCCGGCACGATCAGCGCGTCCGACCTGGACCTGATCCGCTATGTCGAGACCGCGGACGAGGCCGTGGCGATCATCGACGCCTGGTCGCCGGAATGAAACGCTTGCATCGCGCCCGTGGCCCGATCATGCAGATCGCATGACACGCGCGCTGGACGATCTGGGCTGGGGGCCCTTCTTTGCCGATCAGGTCACCGATGACGATGCGGGGCTGGTGCCCATGCGCATCGCCGCGGTGCACCGGTCGCGGCTGATGGCCGAAACCGGGGCGGGCCAGGTCCGGCTGGACCTGCCGCTGCATGCCACGACCGCAGACTATGCGGTGGGCGACTGGGTGCTGGCCAAGGGCGACACGCGCGTGGTGGCCCGCCTGCTGGACCGCCGCGCCCTGCTGCGCCGCCGGACCGAGGGGGCTGATGCCCGCCAGCTGATCGCCGCCAACGTGGACACGCTGTTCGTGGTCACGTCGTGCAACGATGATTTCAACCCGGCGCGGCTGGAACGCTATCTGGCCCTGGCGAACGAGGCCGGGACGGACCCGGTGATCGTGCTGACCAAGATCGACAAGGTCGACGACCCGTCGGACTGGGTCGACCGCGCCCGCACCCTGCAGCGCGGGCTGCAGGTCGTGGCGCTGAACGCCAAGTCGCCCGATGCGGCGGCCGTGCTGGCACCCTGGTGCGGACCGGGGCGGACGGTCGCGCTGGTGGGTTCGTCCGGGGTGGGCAAATCGACGCTGCTGAACACGCTGTCGGGCCGCGATGCCCAGGTCACAGGCGAGATCCGCGAATCGGACGCCAAAGGGCGGCACACCACCACCGCGCGGTCGCTGCATCCGGTGGCGGGCGGGGGCTGGGTCATCGACACGCCCGGCATGCGCACGCTGCACGTGGCCGATGTCGCCGTGGGCATCGAGATGCTGTTCGCCGAGATCACCGAACTGGCCCCCCATTGCCGGTTCCGCGACTGCACCCATGCGCATGAACCGGGCTGCGCGGTGCAGGCGGCCGTGCGCGCCGGCACGCTGGACGCGGACCGTCTGGAACGCTGGCGCAAGCTGCACGACGAGAACCGCGACAACACCCCCGTCCAGACCGGGCCCCGCGGCAACCGCACCACCCTGCCCCGCGGCGGCAGGCGGCGCTGACGGTCATTGCTACCGCAATTGTGCCAAACGAGTTGTGGGAGGGTCGTCCCTTGGCGGACGTTTCCCGGTTTGGGTATCCCCTGCTGCTGCAAACGTCGTTGAAGAATCTAGGGCAAAAACTGCAACCCGCTCCACGTCGGCAAACATCGCCTTTGAAGCTATGCCAAAAATGCGACGAACAGGGCCAAGGGTCACGCGCCAGAACGGCTGATGCGTAGGCGAGGCCAAACGCATCGAAGACAGGTCTCTGGACTGGTCTGGTCGACGGGCAAAAACTCCCGTGACGCCGCGGCGGCGATCACCGTCAAACGCACTGTAGAGCGTGCCATCCGCACAGGAGGTCGCCGTCGAGCAGCCTGCCGGTGGCAGGTGCCGTGACCGGCCCTGCGCCAGGTTCAGACGGGCTGTTCTAGGCGGTTTCCGCCGCGATCTGGGCGCGGGACTTGCGGCCGCGTTCTGTCGCGGATTTCAGCTGGCCGCAGGCGGCCATGATGTCCTCTCCGCGCGGGGTGCGGATCGGGCTGGCATAGCCCGCATTGTGGATGATGTTCGCGAAGGCATGGATGCGGTTGTTGCTGGACCGCTTGTAGGGCGCGCCTGGCCATTCGTTGAACGGGATCAGGTTGATCTTGGCCGGGATGCCCTCGATCAGCTTGACCAGGCGGTGCGCGTCCTCGTCGCTGTCGTTCACGCCCGCCAGCATCACGTATTCAAAGGTGATCCGCTCGCTGTTGGTCAGGCGGGGATAGTCCCGCAGCGCGGCCAGCAGCGTCTCGATGTTCCAGCGCTTGTTGATGGGCACCAGGCGGTCGCGGACCTCGTCCGTCGTGGCGTGGAAGCTGACGGCCAGCAGGCAGCCGATCTCCTGCGCGGTGCGGGCGATCTCGGGGACGACGCCGCTGGTCGACAGGGTGATGCGGCGGCGCGACAGGGACAGGCCTTCGTTGTCCATCACGACCTTCATCGCGTCGCGGACGTTCTCGAAATTGTACAGCGGCTCGCCCATGCCCATCAGGACGATGTTGCTGATCAGCCGCGTCTCGTCCTTGGGGGCGCCCTGGACGGGCCATTCGCCCAGATCGTCGCGCGCCAGCATCAGCTGGCCGACGATTTCCCCGGGCGTCAGGTTGCGCACCAGCTTCTGCGTGCCGGTATGGCAGAACGAACAGGTCAGCGTGCAGCCCACCTGGCTGCTGACGCAGAGCGTGCCGCGGCCCTCCTCGGGGATGTAGACGACCTCGACCTCGTGGCCACCGGCGATGCGGACCAGGTACTTGCGCGTGCCGTCGCTGCTGACCTGACGGGTCACCATCTCGGGCAGGGTGATCTCGAAATTGGCCGCCAGCAGGGCGCGGTAATCCTTGGCCAGGTTGGTCATCTGCGCGAAATCGCGCACGCCCCAGTGATAGACCCACTGCCAGACCTGGCCCACGCGCATCTTGGCCTGACGCTCGGGCGTGCCCGCCGCGACCAGGGCGTCCAGCAGCTGCGCACGCGTCAGGCCGACGATGTTCGTCAGCCCGCCCTGGGGCAGCTTGCGCGGAAGCGTCATCACGTCCTGCGTGATCGGCGCAGACGGGGTCTGATCGGTCATGAAGATCACCGGTGTTGGAACGGCCCAAGGGGCGAAAGACAGCCACATATGCGAAAGCGGGCCCGAAATCAACCGGCCCGCCCCCCTGGTCCCGTCAGGACTGCAACCTTGCGGTTACTGGCAGCGCTCGCGTGCGCTGTTGGTCGCGGCGGTGATGCCCGACAGGCTGAACGTGTCCTTGGTCGTGGTGCCGCGTGCCGAACGGCCGGTCACGACCGCCGACGAGCCGCCGCGAAGGGCCGCGATCATCGCCTCGTCGTCGGACGGGCTGCCTGTCCAGGCGCTCTCGCCCTCGGTGAACAGGTTGAACGTGCGGCCGCCCACATCGACCTCGACCGTCGAATCCGGGGCGAAGGGATAGCCGCCACTGAAGCTGACCTCTCCGTTCTGGCCGGGACGGTAGGCGACGTACAGACGAATGTCGCCGCGCGTCACCTCGGCCGGCTGGCCGTCGCGGGTGTTCAGGGTAGATTTCGGGGGCGAGACGGCCCAGCATTCGCGCGGATTGTCGGCCGCGAAGACGGTCCAGTCCCCTTCGGTCGCCACGACATTGCTGGACTCTTGTGCAACCGCCGCGCCCAGTCCGGCGATCAGGACAAGGCTGGCGCCCATGCCGCGCAGGGTGGTGGTAATCATGCTCTGGCCTCCTGCCAATTCAATTCGCCGCTTCGCCCGGCGTTCTTCCTGATTGCTGTGGTCTTTTCAACCATCTGTCGTCAGGATAGCGAAAATCGCCGCCCGTTAAAGGCTGCGCAAGCACAATCGCGCAATTGTCAGGGAGAAAACATGCGGTCCGCAGAAATGATCGAACTGTGGCGCGGCGACATGCGCGAAAGCCTGCATGCCGGCCATGCCGTGATCTGCGATGCCCATGGCGTGGTCGAGGCCTGGGGACGACCCGGGCAGGTGATCTATCCGCGGTCGTCGTGCAAGATGATCCAGGCGCTGCCGCTGATGGAAAGCGGGGCCGCCGATGCGGCGGGCCTGACAGACCGCCAGCTAGCCCTGGCCTGCGCCAGCCATTCGGGGGCGGCGATGCATGTCGCGGCCGTGGACGGCTGGCTGACCGGGCTGGGCCTGGGCGAGCCCGACCTGCGCTGCGGCAGCCACATGCCGCGCGACGCGGAGGAGAACCGCCGCCTGACCTGTTCGGACAGCGCGCCCTGCCAGCTGCACAACAACTGTTCGGGCAAGCATGCGGGCTTTCTGACGCTGAACCGCCACCTGAAGGGCGGGCCGGATTATGTCGAGCCCGACCACCCGGTCCAGCGCGCCGTCAAGGAGGCCTTCGAGGCAGTCACCGACGAGGAGAGCCCCGGTTTCGGCATCGACGGCTGTTCGGCCCCGAACTGGGCCTGCACGGTCGAGGGGCTGGCCCGCGCGATGGCGCGGTTCGCCAATCCCGGAACGGACAGGCGCGGCCAAGCCATGCGGCGGCTGGTGGACGCGATGCGCAGCCACCCCGAGATGGTCGCGGGCGAGGGTCGGTCCTGCACCGAGTTGATGCGCGCGATGGGGGGCGTCGCGGCGATCAAGACCGGGGCCGAGGCGGTGTTCGTGGCGATCCTGCCCGACCAGGGCCTGGGCGTCGCGCTGAAGATCACCGATGGCGGCACCCGCGCCAGCGAGGCCGCGATCACCGCGCTGCTGATCCACCTAGGCGTGCTGGATGCGGCCCATCCGGCGGCGCAGGCGCTTCTGGACGGACCGATCCTGAACTGTCGCGGCATGGTCACGGGCAACCTGCGCCGCGCGCCGGGCTTTCCCGCCTGAGGGCCGTCACATCCCCGACATGGAGCCGTGCTTTACTGTGCGGCACGGGATGCCCCCGTCCCGTTCCCGTGCCCCGAACCGGCGCCCCTTGGCAGAGCGGGCGCCGGATGCGCGGTCTCAGATCATCTGCCAGATCAGCCGACCCGCCAGCAGGGTCGAGGTTACGACCAGCAGCGGCTTGATCAGCCGCGCGCCGATGCGCGAGGCCAGCCGCGCGCCCAGCATCGCCCCCGCGATCTGCGCCGCCCCCATCGCCATGCCCAAAAGCCACAGCGGCTGGCCGACCAGCGCGAAGGCCCCCAGCCCGCCCAGGTTCGAGGCGAAGTTCAGCAGCTTGGTATGGGCCGTGGCCTTCAGAACCCCGTATCCGGCCAGCGTGACAAACCCGATCATGTAGAAGGCCCCGGCCCCCGGCCCGATCAGCCCGTCATAGAAGCCCACGAACGGCACCACCGTCGCCGCAAAGACCAGGGGCGTCAGGCGGCGCGTGCGGTCCAGGTCGTTCAGTCCGGGTTTCAGCGCAAAGAACAACGCGATGCCGATCAGGATGACCGGCAGGATCAGCCGCAACCCGTCGGTGGGGATCGCGCTGACCAGCACCGCCCCCGCGGCCCCCGCCGCCCCCGCGATCAGCGCGGATTTCCACTGGCTGCGCAGATCGACCAGACCCCGCGCCGCATAGCTGAGCGCGGCCGTCCCCGCGCCGAAGACGCCCTGCACCTTGTTCGTGGCCAGCGCCTGCGCGGGCGACAGTCCCGCCAGCATCAGGATGGGCAGCGTGATCAGCCCGCCCCCGCCCGCGATGGCATCGACGAAGCCTGCGGCAAAGGCCGCCATCATCAGCAGCATCACCAGGTCGGCGGTCAGTTCGAACATCATCGGGACTTTCGGTGGGGCAATCGTCGCAGGGGTATTTGGACAAAGGAGAAATCAGGGGGTGACGAAATCCTCGTCCGCGAAGCCCTGCAGGTACAAGAGCGCGGTCAAGTCGCCGTAGTTGATGCGGATCTGGGCCTGGGCGGCGACCGCGGGTTTCGCGTGCAGCGCCACGCCGGCACCCGCCAGCTGGATCATGCCAAGGTCGTTGGCGCCGTCGCCCACCGCGATCGCGTTCTGGGGCGTGGTGCCGAGGCGGGCGGCGATCTGAGTCAGGGCATCGACCTTAGCCTCGCGCCCCAGGATGGGCAGGGCGACCTGCCCGGTCAGCACGCCGTCCTGCGCCAGCAGCGTGTTGGCGCGATGTTCGTCGAAGCCCAGGGTCTGGGCCACGGCCCGGGTGAAGCTGGTGAAGCCCCCCGAGACCAGCGCGGTATAGGCCCCGTGCGCGCGCATGGTCGCGACCAGCACGGCCCCGCCCGCGGCATAGGTGATGCGTTCGGCCAGGACCTGGGCGATGACCGCCTCCGGGAGGTTCGCCAGCAGGGCCACGCGTTCGGTCAGCGCAGCGTTGAAGTCCAGCTCTCCGTTCATGGCGCGGGCGGTGATCTGGGCCACGCGGGGGCCAAAGCCCGCCATGTCGGCCAGTTCGTCGATGCATTCCTGATCGATCATGGTCGAATCCATGTCGGCGATCAGGATGCGCTTGCGCCGCCCGCCCGCGGGCTGGATCGCCAGGTCGATGCCGATGGCCTGCAGGTCGGACCAGACCTGATCCGAATCGCCCGGAAGCACCGCGATGTCGAATTCGGCAGCCACGCCCGGCGACAGCCAGCGCGTGACGTCGCCGCCCCACCGGTCGGCCAGACCGCCGGGCAGGGCATCATCCAGATTGGCTGCGGCAGGCGCCGCGATCAGCGAGACGGTGAACATGGGCGCGGTCCTTGTGCGGTTGCCTGCGGGTGTAGGACAAAGTTTTTTCTTGCGCCAGAGCGGGAGGGGTCTTAGGTCGGTCGGTGGGACACCCCTCCCCAACGAGGGGCTTTTTAGCTGGAAGGCTAGTCACATGACCGATCATGCGATCCCGGCTGCGCGGCCGGAAAATCCGCGCTTTTCCTCGGGCCCCTGCGCCAAGATCCCCCATTATTCGCTGGACATGCTGTCGGACGCGCCCCTGGGCCGGTCGCATCGCGCCGCCGTCGGCAAGTCCAAGCTGGCCGAGGCCATCGAGCTGACCCGTGCGGTCCTGGGCGTGCCGGCCGATTACCGCATCGGCATCGTCCCCGGTTCCGACACCGGCGCGGTCGAGATGGCGATGTGGACCCTGCTGGGCGCCCGCCCCGTCGAGATGCTGGCCTGGGAAAGCTTCGGCGAAGGCTGGGTCACGGATGCCGTGAAGCAGCTGAAGCTGGACGCCACGGTCCGCAAGGCCGATTACGGCAAGATCGTCGATCTGGCGGAGGTCGATTTCGACAAGGACGTCGTCTTCACCTGGAACGGCACCACCAGCGGCGTGCGCGTGCCGAACGGCGACGCGATCCCCGCCGACCGCGCGGGCCTGACCATCTGCGACGCGACCAGCGCGGCCTTCGCCATGGACCTGCCTTGGGACAAGCTGGATGTGGTGACCTTCAGCTGGCAGAAGGTGCTGGGCGGCGAGGGCGCGCATGGCGTCCTGATCCTGTCGCCGCGCGCCGTCGAGCGGCTGGAGACCTATGTCCCCGCCTGGCCGCTGCCCAAGATCTTCCGCATGACCAAGGGCGGCAAGCTGATCGAGGGCATCTTCAAGGGCGAGACGATCAACACGCCCTCGATGCTGGCGGTCGAGGATTACCTGGTCGCGCTGAAATGGGCGCAATCTCTGGGCGGGCTGTCGGCGCTGATCGCGCGGGCGGATGCTAATGCGGCTGCTGTGCGCGATTTCATCGCGGACAAGGACTGGATCGCCGATCTGGCCGAGGATCCGGCCACCGCGTCGACGACCAGCGTCTGCCTGAAGTTCACCGATCCGGCGATCAAGGACGGCGCGGCCTTTGCCAAGGCCGTGGCCAAGCGCCTGGAGAAGGAGGGCGTGGCGCTGGACGCCGGCGCCTATCGCGACGCGCCTGCGGGCCTGCGCATCTGGTGCGGATCGACGGTCGAGCCCGCCGATGTCGCGGCACTGATGCCGTGGATCGAATGGGCGTACCGCGCCGAACTGGCCGCGCAGTGACCTGACAAGCCGGGGGGCTTTGCGCGCCCCGGACACCCGCAGGGTATTTTTCCAACGAAGAAGCCAGACGTCAGCGTGGCCATGCCCGGGCGTTCCCACACAAGGATGAATGACATGCCGAAGGTTCTCGTGTCCGACAAGCTGTCGGAAACCGCCGTCCAGATCTTTCGCGATCGCGGCGTCGAGGTGGATTACCTGCCCGATCTGGGCAAGGACAAGGACAAGCTGGCCGAGATCATCGGGCAGTATGACGGGCTGGCCATCCGGTCGGCCACCAAGGTGACCGACAAGCTGCTGGAAAGCGCGACCAACCTGAAGGTCATCGGCCGCGCCGGCATCGGGGTCGACAATGTCGACATCCCTGCCGCCAGCAAGAAGGGCGTGATCGTGATGAACACGCCTTTCGGCAACAGCGTGACCACGGCCGAACATGCCATCGCGATGATGTTCGCGGTCGCGCGCCAGCTGCCCGAGGCCAGCGTCAGCACCCATGCCGGCAAGTGGGAGAAGAACCGCTTCATGGGGGTCGAGCTGTTCAACAAGACCCTGGGCGTGATCGGGGCGGGCAACATCGGCGGCATCGTGATCGACCGCGCCCTGGGTCTGCACATGAAGGTGCTGGCCTATGACCCCTTCCTGTCCGAGGATCGCGCCAAGGAACTGGGCGTGACCAAGGTCGAGCTGGACGACCTGCTGGGCAAGTCCGACTTCATCACCTTCCACGTGCCGCTGACCGACAAGACCCGCAACATCCTATCGCGCGAGGCCATCGGCAAGCTGAAGAAGGGCGTGCGCATCATCAACTGCGCCCGCGGCGGCCTAGTCGACGAGGAGGCGCTGGCCGAGGCGTTGAAGGACGGGCGCGTGGCGGGTGCCGCATTCGACGTCTTTGCCGTCGAGCCCGCGACGGAAAGCCCGCTGTTCAACCTGCCCAACGTCGTCGTCACGCCCCACCTGGGCGCCGCCACGACCGAGGCGCAGGAGAACGTCGCCCTGCAGGTTGCCGAGCAGATGTCGGACTATCTGCTGACGGGCGCGGTGCAGAACGCGCTGAACATGCCCTCGGTCACGGCCGAGGAGGCCGCGGTGATGGGCCCCTGGATCAAGCTGGCCGCGCATCTGGGCGCCTTCGTGGGCCAGATGACCGACGAGCCGATCAAGGCGATCAACGTGCTGTATGACGGCGTAGTGTCCGAGATGAACCTGAACGCGCTGAACGCGGCGGTGATCGCCGGCGTGATGAAGGCGTCGAACCCGGACGTGAACATGGTGTCGGCCCCGGTCATGGCCAAGGATCGCGGCGTGCAGGTGTCCACCACCAAGCAGGACAAGGCCGGCGCCTATGAGGGTTATGTCAAGGTCACCTGCGTGACCGAGACGCGCGAGCGGTCCATCGCGGGCACGGTGTTCAGTGATGGCAAGCCGCGCTTCATCCAGATCCGCGGGATCAACGTGGACGCCGAGGTGGGAAGCCACATGCTGTACACCCGCAACAAGGACGTTCCCGGCGTCATCGGCGCGCTTGGGATGACCTTGGGCGATCTGGGCGTGAACATCGCGAACTTTACCCTGGGACGGGCCGCCAACGGGGCGGATGCCATCGCGATCCTGTACCTGGACGAGGCGATCAGCGACGAGGCCCTGGCCACGCTGCAGAACACCGGCAAGTTCCTGCAGGCCCGCCGGCTGCAGTTCGAGGTTTGACCTCGGCCCCGCACGCCCTTACCCAAGGGGCGTGCGGACCCTCCCTGCCGCGCGCCACGGCCAGGTGACAGATGCAACTTTATGCGATCGGCGACATTCACGGACAGCTGGACCTGCTGAAGGCCGCGCATCAGCGGATCTTCGACGACGGCGGGCCTGATGCGGTCATCGCCCATGTGGGCGACCTGATCGACCGCGGTCCCGATTCGCGTGGCGTGGTGGACCACCTGTTGCGCGGCCAGCAGGCGGGGCGGCCCTGGATCGTCACCCGCGGCAATCACGACCGCTTCCTGCCCGCCTTCCTGAACCAGCCCGACTGGATCGACCCGGGCCTGTCGTCCGGACAGCATTGGGTGGATCATCCGGGCTTGGGCGCGGCCGCGACGCTGCGGTCCTATGGCGTGGACCCGGATCAGCCGCGCGATGCGCTGCTGCGCGATGCGCGGGCGGCGGTTCCTGCGGATCACGCGCGGTTCCTGGCGGCACTGCCGCTGTGGTATCTGCATCCGCTGGCGCTGGTCGTGCATGCGGGCATCCGTCCGGGCATCGACCTGCAGGACCAGGCAGAGGGCGACCTGGTCTGGATCCGCCAGGGGTTCCTGGACAGCGACGTCGATTTCGGGCCGCTGGTCGTGCACGGGCACACCGCGCTGGATGCCCCCGCCCTGTACGCAAACCGCCTGAACCTGGACGGGGGAGCCGCCTATGGCCGGCCGCTGTCCGCCGCCGTCATCGAACCGGGTGCCGTGCACCTGCTGACCGAATCGGGCCGCCAGCCCCTGTTGCCGGAGTAGACCATGCGCCTTGCCCTGACCCTTGCCCTGATCGCCGCCCCCCTGTCGTTACAGGCCGAGGAGGTCGGCCGCGTCGGCGTGGACTGGGTCGGCAACGATGTCGTCATCGAGGCGATCAAGGACCCCGAGGTGCCGGGCGTGACCTGCCATCTGGCTTATTTCAGCCGCTCGGTCCTGGATCGGCTGAGCCAGGGCAACTGGTTCGAGGATCCGTCCAACAGCGCGATCCAGTGCACCCGCACCGGGCCCATCGACGTCAGCGCCCTGACCCCCGGCGAGGGAGAAAACGTGTTCAGCGAGGGGCGTTCGCTGGTGTTCAAGTCGCTGCGGGTGCAGCGCATCTATGACGCCGACAACCGCGTGCTGGTCTATCTGGCCCATGCCAACCAGGTCAGCGAGGGGTCGGCCAAGATGTCGATGGCGACCGTGCCCCTGACGGCGGACGACATCGCCCCCTGATCGCCTGCCGGTGGACAGGACCGTCGCGGCGCGCTAGAAGGCGCGCTGACTTTTGTTGATCCCTGACACGAACGATGGATACCGCCCGGATGCAGGCCCAAAGCCGCCACGCGAAATACAGCCTGGGACAGGTCGTCCGGCACCGTTCGCGGCCGTTCCGGGGCGTGATCTTCGACGTCGATCCCAAATTCGCCAATACCGAGGAATGGTACGAATCCATCCCCGAGGATTCGCGCCCCGATCGCGACCAGCCGTTCTATCACCTGTTCGCCGAGACCGAGGCGACCTACTACGTGGCCTATGTGTCCGAACAGAACCTTGAACTGGACGTGTCGGGCGAACCGCTGGACCACCCCGAGGTCGGGGACATGTTCAGCGCCTTTCAGGACGGCCGCTATTTCCTGGCGGGACCGCTCAACTAGGCGTCAACCTCCATCTGGGCAAAGGGGATGCTGAAGGCCAGATAGTTCCGGCTTTCCTCGCGGTAATAGCACAGGGCCTGCGTCAGGTCCTGGATCAGGAACCAGCCGAAGCCGCCTTCGGGCAGATCGTCCGCGACCATCGGCGGCAGGCTGCGCGGCAGCAGGCAGTCGTCAGGCAGCGAGATCCCGTCATCGGTCAGCGCGCAGGCCAGGCCCGAACTGTGGCGCACGATGCACAGGTGGATCACCGGCAGCCGCGCCTGTTCCGCCTGGCCCAGCGGAGCGTGTTCGGCGACGTTGTTCATCACCTCGGCCAGGACCAGTTCCAGTCGGCCCAGAGTGTCGTCGCCCACCTCTCCGCGGAAACGCTGGCGGACGTCCTGAAGGGTGTCGCGCACGATCATCGGATGGGCGTTCAGGACGCGGTGGAACATCGGCTGCGTCAGCGCGGAGGCACGGTTTCCGATGCCCGGATCGGAGCGTTCACTGGGTGTCATTCTCGTTGCTCCTTCTGAGCGGTGCGGGGCTGAGCGGTGCGGGGCTGGATGTCGAACACGCTGTCCATCCGCGTCAGGCGGAACACGCGTTCGACATTGGGCGTCAGCGCGAACAGCACCAGCGCCAGGTTCTCGGGCAGGCTCTTGCGGACGGCGATCATCGCCCCCAGGCCAGAGCTGTCCATGAAGTCCACCGCCGCCATGTCCATGTGCACCGGCTTGCGGTTCTTGACCACGATCTCGCGCAGCTTGTCCTTGAACAGGGTCGCAATCGCCGCGTCGATCCGGGGTTCCGTCACCGTGATGTTCAGATGGGATTCGGCGTCTTCGACGATGAACTGCATGATTCCGGGCCTTCCTTGCGCATCTGCATCCTTGACTAGACCCCAAAGGTTACGATCCGGTAAGCGCGAGGACAGATCGGGGGGGAAAGATCATGACAATTCAGGACATCTACGTGCTGGGAGCGGCGCGCACGCCGATGGGCGGGCTGATGGGCGCGCTGTCGGGGGTGTCCGCGGCCGATCTGGGTGGGGCGGCCATCGCCGCGGCACTGGCGCGCGCGGGCGGGCCTGCGGTCGATGCGCTGTT
>NZ_VDDD01000064.1 GCF_006151785.1 Paracoccus marcusii | reverse complement strand
TTGGCCGCGATGCTGGCCGGTGCCGTGGCGCTGTATCTGCGCGAGGGCGTGCCGGGCGCCCCCGACATGCCGCTGGCCGAACGCTTTGCCGCCGCCGACGCCGCCTATCGCGACCGCCCCAGCCAGGCCGAGGCCGAGGCGGCGGCCCCCGCCCGTCCCGCGCCTGACCTGTCGCAGGCCGATCCCGAATACCTGACGATGATCGACCAGCTGCGCGACGCCGTCGGGCGCAACCCGGACGACCAGCAGGGTCTGGCGCTGCTGGCCAGCAACGAGATGCGCCTGGGCAACCTGGCCGCCGCCCGCGCGGCCCAGCAGCGGCTGGTCGACCTGCGCGGCGATCAGGCCGATGCCGTCCAGCTGATGCAGCTGGCCACGCTGATGGTCGATGCCGCAGGCGGCGTCGTCACCCCCGAGGCCGAGGCCGTCCTGCGGCGCGCCCTGACGCTGGACCCCACGCAGCCGCAGGCACGCTATCTGCAGGGCGTCCTGCTGATCCAGAACGGCCGCCCCGATCGGGCCTTTCCGCTGTGGCGCGGCCTGCTGGACGAAGGCCCCGAGGGTGCGCCCTGGATCGCCCCGATCCGCGCCGCGATCCAGGATCTGGCTTGGCTGGCGGGCGATGACGAATACCGCGCGCCGGCACCCCCCGCCGCGGACCTGCCCGGCCCCGATGCCGACGCCCTGGCCGCGGCCGAGGACCTGTCCCCCGAGGATCGTGCCCGCATGATCCAGGACATGGTCGACCGCCTGCAGCAGCGCCTGGCGACGCAGGGCGGCTCTCCCGAGGAATGGGCGAGGCTGATCGCGGCACTGGCGATGCTGGACCAGCGCGACCAGGCGACCGCGATCCTGACCGAGGCCCGCCAGCGTTTCGGCAGCGCCCCCGACGCCCTGGCCCCGATCGAACGGGCCGCGACCGAGGCGGGGCTGGACGGATGATCCACGAGGACATGACCGATTTCGCCGCCGCCCTGCCCCGCTTCGGCGCGCTGGCCGGGCTGGACCTGGGCACCAAGACCATCGGCGTCGCCGTCAGCGACGGCATGCGGGGCGTGGCGTCCCCCATCACCACGATCCGCCGGACCAAGTTCACCCAAGATGCGCAGGCGCTGCTGACACTGATCGCGGACCGGGGGCTGGCCGGGCTGGTCCTGGGCCTGCCGCGCAACATGGACGGCTCCGAAGGGCCGCGCGCCCAGGCCACCCGCGCCTTCGCGCGCAACATGACCCGGCTGACCGACCTGCCCATCGCCTACTGGGACGAACGCCTCTCCACGGTCGCCGCCGAACGTGCCCTCTTAGAGGGCGACACCTCGCGCAAGCGCCGGGCCGAGGTCATCGACCAGGTCGCCGCGGGCTACATCCTGCAGGGCGCCCTCGACCGCCTGCGCCACATCGCGACCCATGGATAAGGGCGCGACCGCCGCGCGTCAGCGCGGCCATGGGCCAAGCGGCAGCGTCCGGGCCGGGCTCCGCACGGCCCGTCCCCCGCGACCCGAACCCCGCTCCGCGCATCAGAAAGACAGCCGCCGATGATCGAAAGCCCCTGCATCAAGCTGTGCCGCATCGACGCGGTCCGCAACCTGTGTCTCGGCTGCCACCGCACCCTGGCCGAGATCGCGGCCTGAGGCCGCATGACCCCCGATGCCCGCGCCCGCATCATGGCCGTGCTGCCCGCGCGTCAGGACGCCTCGGACATGCCCCGCCGCGGGTCATAGGCGTTCTCACGCCGCCATTCCTCGAAGAACGCCGCCAGCTTGGCGTCCACCTTGGCCGGCATGGCGATGCGCAGCTCGACATGCTGATCGCCGCCGTTCACGCCGCGCCCCCGCAGCCGTAGCCGCTGCCCCGAGGTCGCGCCCCGCGGGATGGTCAGGTTGACGGGCCCGTCGATGGTCGGGGCCGCGACCTTGCCGCCCAGCACCGCCTCGTCCAGGCTGATCGGCAGGATCAGGTGGATGTCGTCGCCGTCGCGCGTGAACTGGGGATGCTCGGCGACCCGAACCTCAAGATAGGCGTCGCCGGGCTCTCCGCGGCCGATGCCGGGTTCGCCCTTGCCGCGCAGGCGGATCACCTGGCCGTCGCGCACGCCCTTGGGGATGGTGACCTCCAGCGTGCCGCCCTGCGGCAGGGTGATGCGATTGCGCCCCCCACGGACCGCGGTCAGGAAATCCACCTGCAGCGCCAGCCGCAGGTCCTGGCCGCGCATGTCGGACGTGCGCCCGCCGCCGAACCCGCCAAAGCCCCCGAACCCGCCAAAACCGCCGCCGCCCCGCGGAGAGGCGCGCTGTCCGAACAGGTCGGCAAAGACATCCGACAGGTCCGGATCGCCGCCATGGCCAGGCGCGTCACCGAACGGGTTGCCGCCCGCCCCCGGGCGACCCTGCCAGCGGGGTGCCTGTTCCTGGCCCTGGGCGTTGATCTCGCCCGCGTCAAAGCGGCGGCGCTGGTCGGCATCCTTCAGCAGGTCATAGGCAGCCGAGGCCGCCGCGAACCGTTTGGCGGCGGCCGGATCCTGGTTCAGGTCCGGGTGATCGGTCTTCGCGATGCGCCGATAGGCCTTCTTGATCTCATCGGCACTGGCGCTTCGCGACACGCCGAGTGCTGCATAGGGATCGCCTGCCATGCCTGGTCCTTCGTGTTCATCCGTCCTGTCGGTAAGATAGAGACGGTCGGGTTCACATCAATAGGGCAGCGGGTGGGCGCGGTGCAGGCGCTCGATCCCGCGACGCAGCTCGTCGGGCAGATCCCGGTCCAGACCCGCGATCAGATGGCGCAGCTGATCCATCGTCGTGGCACCGATGATCGGCACCACCTTGAAGGGCCGCGTCAGCTGCCAGGCGATGACCATGTGCACCACGTCCCAGCGATGCTCCGCCGCCAGGCGGCCATAGGCCTCTGCCGCGGCCACCCCGCGGTCGGTCTTGCGCCCACCCAGGTTGCCCTGCCCGCCGGTGGCCTCGTCGACCGCCGCGCGGCTGCCCTCGGGCATCGCGCCCGAGGCGTATTTCCCGGTCAGCAGGCCCGCCGCCAGCGGCGAATAGGACAGCAGCGTGACGTCCTCGTTCACCGCGACCTCGGCCAGATCGGTGTCGTAGAGACGATAAAGCGGCGAATACTCGTTCTGGATCGCGGCCATCCGCGGCCCGCCGATCTCATCGGCCACGTCGCACCACCGCGTCAGGCCCCAGGCCGATTCGTTCGACAGGCCCACGGCGCGGATCTTGCCCGCATCGACCGCATCCGACAGCGCGCCCAGTACGTCGCGCATATGCGCCAGCGTCTGAGCCTTAGTCCTGGCCCGACGGATCGAAGGCCCAGTTCTGCCGGAACCCATAGGATCCGCGCACCGGCCAGTGCAGCTGATAGAGGTCGATCCGGTCCGTCTGCAGCCGGCGCAGCGAGGCGTCGATGCAGGCCGTGACCGTCGCCCCGTCGAACGGCGCCCCGTCGCGGACCATCTGGCTGGGTCCGGTGATCTTGGTCGCGATCTCGACCCGGTCGCGGTTGCCGGTCCGCGCCAGCCAGCGCCCGATGATCTCCTCGGACAGGCCGACCGTCTCGCGGCGGACGGGGTTCACGGGATACATCTCGGCGCAGTCCATGAAGGTCATCGCGACCTCCAGGGCGGCATCCATCTGCGCATGGGCCTCCGCCTCGGCGGTCTGGTTGCCGAAGGTCATCGTCCCCAGGCAGATCCGGCTGACCTCGACCGCGCTGCCGCCCAGTTTCACACGTTCCATCGGACCACTTCCCTGTTTGCGATTTCGGGCGCAGGCTAGCGATCCCCCCGCCGGGCGCAAGCCCGCGTCGGACATGAAAAAAAGGACACCCCCGAAGGGGCGTCCTGACATGACTGAAATGAGGGCATAGCGCCCGCTAACCGTCCCGACAGGCACGACGTGCGCAAGACATCGCATAAGGGCAAATGACCCCGCGGGACTATAGCCCCGTAAGGCTATGTTGCCCCGCTGCAACGACAGTCAGGAAAGCCCCCCTTGCCGTACCCGCCGGCTGCTCTTAAATGGGCGAACAAATCTGTTCACCCCGTGTCGTTTTCGCTGTTCCAGGTGTCTTCCGGATGTCCGTGCACGCCCTTGCCCAGATCGACGATGCCCTGTCGGTACTGGCACCCCGCGGCTTCACCCTGGGGTTGCATATCCGCTATTCGCGCCCGGTCAGGCGCGTATCGACCTATCCCTCGCAGTGGATCCAGACCTATACCCGCTGCAATCTGGGCGTCGGCGACCCGATGGTCATGTGGTGCGTCCTGAACGAGGGCCAGATCCGGTGGAGCGCCCTGACCCGCCTGCTGCCCGATCCGCTGAACGTGATGGGCCAGGCGCGCGATCACGGCCTGACCTATGGCGCGGCGCTGTCCTACGGCCCGGCCGAATCGCGGTCCTATATCGGGGCGTCCCATGGCGAGCGCGAGTTCACGGATGCCGAGATCGCCAGCATGGCCGACCTGCTGAAACGGGCGCATGACATGGTCGACCGCACCGCCTCGCTGCGCCCGATCCTGGTCGACGCGCTGGAGGCGATCGCCTGCGGCATGACCTATGACCAGGCCTGCGAGGCGCTTGGCATCTCGCGCACCGCGCTGCGCTATCGGCTGCGCATGGCGCGCACCGCCCTGGGCGTCGAGGACAACCCCCATGCGATCCGCAAGGCCATCGATGCAGGGCTGCTCAATGGGATCAGCGTGTCCGGGCTCAGCAAGGGGCTTCCCACCGGGCCCGACCAGGACTAGGCCGACTTGCGCCGGCGCCATTTCAGCCGCTTGGGCCAGTGCCAGCGACGGATCAGGCCCTTGCGCTTGCCCAAAGGCTCAAAGATCTTGTCGGGCCCTTCCGGGTCCAGGATCTCGTTCTCGGCCAGCCAGGCCTCGAAGCCGCTCAGTTCGGGGATCTCGTAGGGGATCAGGGTGCGGCCCTGCCCCTGCGTGCCGCGATTGGCATCGATCATCGCGATCAGGCTGCCATGTTCCTTGATGCCCTGCGTGACCTGATCGGGCGTCATCGCCAGATGTTCCGCCAGCAGGTCGTCGCGCAGCGCGGTGATCGTGGCGCGCGTCGCCTCGGCGCCCGGACGTTCGGCGGCCAGCATCACGTCGCATTCCGTGTCCAGCCGCATCGAGCGGTTGTTGAAGTTCGACGACCCGACCCGCAGATAGGTGTCGTCGACGATCGTCACCTTGGCATGGACATAGATCTCGGCACCCGCATCGGTCACCGGGTGATAGATGCGCAGCCGGTCGCGATGGTCCAGCTTGCGCAGCGCCTCGACGAGCTGGGCGCGGGCGGTGTCCATCGCCATCGGCTCCAGCCAGCCCTGGGCGCTGACCGGGTTGATGATGACGATCTCGGGGGGATCGTCCTCGGCCAGGCGCTTGGCGATGGCCTGGGCGATGCGGCGGGACGCGAAATACTGACTTTCGGCATAGATGACCCGTTTCGCCCGCGCGATCAGGTCCAGATACATCTGCTCGACCTCGTAGGCCGGCTGGACGTCGGGAATGTCCGGACGGGTCCGCGCGATGGCCAGCGCGACGTCGCGGAACGTGGGCTTGATCGCGTCGGGCCAGCATCCCGACGCGTCGCTGACCGCCGACAGCTCCTCGCCGCAGGCGATGCGCCAGCGGTCGCGGGCCAGATCGCCCATCGCCCGCGCGGCGGGTCCGTCAAAGGCGCTGGTCGCGTCGTGCCAAGGCTTCATCAGCTTGCCGCTGGCGCTGGTGCGGCGCGGATCGTCGTCCTTGTGTTCGCGCGTGTCCCACCGGCCCTCGGTCATGTCGATGCCGCCGCAGAAGGCCAGGCAGTCGTCGATGACGACGATCTTGTGGTGATGCGAACTGGCCAGCGGGTGCTTGCCGTCCAGGCGCAGCGTGATGCGCGGATGCATCTTCCAGCGCAGGATCGTCAACAGCGTGCTGCCCCGGAACATCGCCTTGAAGGCACCGGTGTCCCACCGCAGCAGGCGCACGTGCAGCGTGGGGCGGCGGCGGGCCAGCCACATCACGAAATCGCCCAAGGCCGGGGGGCCGCCGTCCGCGGCGTCGCCCAGGTGAATGCGGGCGTCGAAGTCCCAACCGATCATCAGGATCGAATGGCGCGCCTGCAGCATGGCCTGGCGCACGGCACGGAAATATTCGTCGGCATCAGCGATGAACGCGAACCGCCCCGATTGTTCGACCCGCCAGCAGTTCCATCCCGGACGGGCCAGCCGATCACTCGAAGCATCCATGTTGTCCCGCCGTCCCTTTTGCTGCTGCCCCGCCATGCGGCGCGTCAGCGCAACACGAAGGGCGACCTTCGGTTCCATTAAGGAAGTGTTTGCCGCACGATCAAGGTCGACCGTGCGGCAGCGATCCGACCCTAGCCGAACAGCGCGTTGCAGATCAACAGCATGGCCAGCGACGATCCCCAGGCCAGCGTGGTCGGCACCGACCACAGCAGCATCTGGTGCTTGGCCTGCTTGACGCCCAGCATCCGGTTGATGACCCAGAAGTAGCTGTCGTTGAAATAGCCGAAGACCATCGACCCGATGGCCGCGGCCTGGGCGGCAAAGACCATGTTCACGTTCGGCATGTTCATCAGGATCGGCGCCGAGATCGACGCGCCCGTGATCATCGCGACCGTGCCCGAACCCTGGATCAGGCGCACCAGAGAGCTGATCACGAAGGGGATCAGCACTGCCGGGATGGCAAGACCCGCCACCGCCTGGCCGATCACGTCGCCCGCGCCCGAATCGCGCAGGACCGAGCCCAATGCCCCGCCCGCACCGGTCACCAGCAGGATGATGCCCGCACTTTCCACGCCCTGCTCCATGTAGCCCAGCACCTCGTCGCGCGGACGGCCGGGCAGCAGGGTATAGATCGACACCAGAAGGCCGATGGCCACCGCGATCACCGGGTTGCCGAAGAAGGACATCGCCTGCACCAGCAGGTTCGTCTCCAGCGCCGGGTCGCCCGAGGTGCGCACGACCGCCGTGGCAATGGTGTTCAGAAAGATCAGCACGATCGGCAGCAGCAGCGGCAGCACCGACAGGCCCAGGGACGGCAGGACCTTCTGGCGGTCGTCCACGGCCTCCTCGAACTGACGATAGGCGGCCGAGAGGTCCTCGCCGGTGTCGGTCTGGATCATCCGCTCGATCCGGGGGCCCATGGCGCGGGCATAGAAGACGATGACCGCCATGCCGGGGATCGTGAAGACGATGCCCCACAGGATCATCAGCCCCAGATCGACGCCATAGATGCCCGCGACGCCCAGGGGGCCGGGGGTCGGCGGCACGGCATGGTGGGTCAGCATCAGCCCGCCCGCCAGCGCGATGCCAAGCGTCAGCACCGACTTGCCCGAGGACCGCGCCAGCGCCTTGACCAGCGGCGACAGGATCACGAAGGCGCTGTCGCAGAAGATCGGGATCGACACGATATAGCCCGTCAGGACCATCGCCCAGTCCTCGCGCTTCTTCCCGACCCACCGGATCAGCGAATAGGCCATCTGCTCGGCCGCGCCCGACACCTCCAGGATGCGGCCCATCATCACGCCGAAGCCGATGACCAGGCCGATGGTGGACAGCGTGCGACCGAAACCGGTGGTGATCGAATTGATCACCTCGGCGGGCATCATGCCGCCGATCAGGCCCGACACGGACGCGGCGATGACCAGCGCGATGATCGCGTGGACCTTGGTCTTCACGACCAGGAAGATCAGCAGGAAGATGGCAAAGCCAAGTCCCGCGATCAGCTGGAACTCCGTTCCGGGTTCAGCCATGGGTTAGTCCTCCACTGCGCCCGTCACGGGGCGCCTCCAGTTGAAAAGGCTCAGCGATCCGCCAGGAACTGCGTCAGGATCGCGTCGAAATCGGTATCCGCGCCAAAGCCCAAGGCGCGCGCGCGCGTCACGTCGAAGGCGCCGGGCCAGCTGCAGACGATGTCGATGATGCGCTGGTCGCGGGTCAGGGACACGCGGACGCGGGCGTCCGCACCCACCAGCCGCTCCAGGCTGTCCAGCATCTGGGCGGGCGTCGCGGTGATACCGGGCAGGTCCATAACGCGGTTGATGCCCAGATCGGCCGCCGGGATGCGCCCTGCGCGGACCAGGTTCGCGACCGCCACGCCCGGAGAGCTGATCCACAGCCGCGTGTCCAGCGGCACCGGGCATTCCGACGCCTGCCCCGCCACCGGCTCGCGGATGATGCCGGAGACGAAGCTGGAGGCCGCCGAATTGGGCGCGCCGGGGCGCACGCAGATCGTGGGCAGGCGCACGGTCAGCCCGTCGACGAAACCCTTGCGGCTGTATTCGCTGACCAGCAGTTCGCCGATGGCCTTGCCGCAGCCATAGGAGGACTGGGGCATCAGGGCCATGGTCGGCGGCACGATCTGCGGCATCTCTCCGCCAAAGACGGCCAGCGAGCTGGTGAAGACGAAGCGCGGCGCGCGGTCCAGCTTGCGGCAGGCCTCCAGCAGCAGGCGGGTGGCATCGACGTTGATGTGCAGGCCGGTGTCGAAATCCTCCTCGGACTGGCCCGACAGCACGGCTGCCAGGTGATAGACCGTGTTGGCCCCACCTGACAGCGCGCGGGCCACGGCGTCCGCGTCGTCGATGGAACCGACCAGGCTCTCCACCCGCGCGTCATCGACAGGGCAGGCCACCCGGTCCAGCGACACGATGCGGTCCGCGCCGTCCTTCAGCAGGGCCGCGATCAGGCGCGCGCCCAGAAAACCGGCGCCGCCGGTCACGATGATGGTCATAGGCTCTCTCCCTGCAGGTCGGGGGCCAGGATCACCTGCACCCCCATCTCGCGCAGGGCGTCCGCCGCGCCTGCGTCGATGCCCGCATCGGTCACGACCGTGTCGAAGACCGAGACGGGCAGGATGTTCATCGCCGCCACCGCGCCGTATTTCGTCGAATCCGACACCAGCACGGCGCGCCGCGTGCGATCGACCGCGACGCGCTTGACCGGGCCCTTGGCCTCGGAGGGCGAACTCAGCCCCGCCACCGTCCAGGACGAGGTCGAGATGAACGCGATGTCATAGTTGAACCGCGCCAGCGCCTCGGAGGCCGCACCGCCCACGCAGGACTGGTTCGCGCGTTCGACCAGCCCGCCGCTGTGATAGAGGGTGCAGTCCGAATGCGTGGACAGCCAGGCGCAGATGACGAAGTCGTTCGTGACCACCGTCAGCCCCCGCCGCCCGGCGATCTGGCGCGCCAGCTCCAACAGCGTCGTGCCCGCGTCCAGATATATCACCATCCCGTCACGGACCAGATCGGCCGCCGCCTGCCCCACCGCGCGCTTGGCCCCGGTGTTCATCGCGGCCTTCTGCAGATGCGGCAGCTCCTGCGCCAACCTTCGCGACAGGCGCACGCCCCCGGTGACCGAGGAGACGCGCCCCGCCTCCTCCAGCGCCTGGATGTCGCGGCGCACGGTCATGTGCGACACGCCCATGCGCTCGACCAGGTCGGCGATGCTGACGATGTCGCGTTCGGCCAGGCAGGACAGGATGAACTGCTGGCGTTCAGCGGGGATCATGGCACCGCGCGCAGATAGGGCGCGGCCCAGCCCAAACCGTCCTCGGTCCGGCCGCGCGGGTTGTATTCGCAGCCCATCGGCCCGTCGAAGCCGGTGCGATCGAAGGCCGCGAAGATCTCGGCATAGTTCAGCTCGCCCGTGTCGGGTTCGTGACGGTCAGGCACGCCCGCGATCTGGACATGGCCATAGGCGCCCTTCAACCGTTCGATCCGGCGGATAATGTCGCCGTCCATGATCTGCGTGTGATAGACGTCGAACTGCAGCAGCACGTTGCGGCGATCCAGGCCTTCGATCAGGGCCAGCGTCGGGTCCTGGTGGGCGATGAAGTATCCCGGCACGTCGCGGCTGTTCAGCGGCTCGATGCTGATGAATAGGCCCGCCGCGGCGGCCATGTCGGCGGCCTCGCGCAGGTTCTCGGTCCAGACCGCCTCGCAGGCGGCGCGGTCCGGCTCATCGGCGGTGATCCCGGACATCACGTGGATGCGCGGACAGCCCAGGCCCGTGGCATAGGTGATCGCCTGCTCCACGCTGGCGCGGAACTCGGCGCGCTTGCCCGGACGCGCGGCAAAGCCCCGCTCGCCCCCCGCCCAATCGCCCGCGGGCGCGTTGATCAGCGACAGACGCAACCCGTTGCGGTCAAGCCGGGTCTTCACCACCTCGATGGGGTGGTCATAGGGGAACAGGAACTCGACGGTGTCGAAGCCCGCGGCGCCCGCCCGGTCGAACCGGTCCAGAAAGGGCGCGTCGGTGAACAGCATCGAAAGGTTCGCGGCAATGCGGGTCATGTCAGTATCCTCCGCCCAGTTCGGCGATCTCGTCCTCGGTCAGGTAGTGCAGCTTCTCGCCGCGCAGGATGAACTGCAGCTTGGCGGTCTCCTCCAGTTCCTCGGCGTTGTTCACGGCATCGTCGATGTCGCGGCCCAGCACCACGACCCCGTGGGAGGCCAGCAGGAAGGCCTGCGCGCTGCTGCCCTGCGCCGCGGCGGCCAGGTCCAGCCCGATCTGCGGCGATCCGGGGCGGGAATAGGGGATGACCGGCATGTGGCCGATGCGCATGACGTAATAGGGGGTGAAGGGCCGGATCGCATTGTCGCGCGGCAGCCCCTCCAGGCAGGACAGCGCCGTCAGATAGGTCGAGTGCAGATGCACGATGGCCCCCGCCCTCGGCCGCACGTCGTACAGCGCGCGGTGGAAGGCGAATTCCTTGGACGGCTTCGGTCCGGGCAGCGGTTCGCCATCCGCGCCGATCACCGACAGCGCATCGGCCGACAGGCGGCCCAGGCTGCTGCCCGTGGGGGTCACGGTGAAGCCGCCATCGGGATTGCGGACCGACACATTGCCCGCCCCGCCCACGGAATAGCCGCGCTCGAACAGGCTGCGGCACAGCATCACCATGCGGTCGGCGGCGCTCATGCGGGGACCTCCTGCGCGTCGGTGAAGAAGGTCTCGGCCCCGAAATTGCCGGATTTCAGCGCCAGCGACAGCGGCTTGTCCACCGCGCGGACCCAAGGCACGCCGGGCGCGATCTGCGGCCCGATGGCGAAACCGGTGACCTTCAGCGCCTGCGTGACCGAGCCCGAGGTCTCTCCTCCCGCGACGATGAAGCGGGTGATGCCGCCCTGCGCCAGACGCGCGGCGGCGGCGGCGAAGGTGCGCTCGACCGCCTCGGATGCGGCGGCGCCATGCTGCGCCTGGATCGCGCGCAGGCGGGCCGGGTCGGCGGTCGCGGTGATCATCGGGGCGCGGCCCTGCTGCTGCGCCAGCACCCATTCAGCCAGCGCGGCGCCATAGGCGTCGGCATCCGCCAGGCAGCGGTCCACATCGACGTCCAGCGTGGGGGCAAGGTCGCGATAGGCCGCCACCTGCCGGTTGGTCATCAGCGAGCACGACCCCGAGATCACCACCGCAGGCCCCGCCAGCGGCGCGCCCGCGTCCTGGGCCTGGGCATCGGCCCCGCCGGACACCGCCCGCGCGATGCCGTAGCTCAGCCCCGACCCGCCGGTGACCAGCGCCATGTCCGCCACGGCCTGACCCAATGTCGCCAGATGCGCGTCGCTGATCGCGTCCAGCACCACGTAACTGACCCCGTCCGCCCGCAGCGCGGCGATGCGGTCGCGCACCGCCTGCGGCCCCTGATCGACGGTCGCCGCATCGACCAGACCGCAACGGCCCTGCGCCTGCCCCTCCATCAGCCGGATCAGGCTGCTGTCGCGCATGGGCGTGATCGGGTGATCGCGCATGCCCGAATCCTGCAGCAGGTCCCGGCCCACGAACAGATGGCCCAGATAGACCGACCGCCCGTTCACCGGCAGCGCCGGGCAGATCACCGTGATGTCGGTGCCCAAGGCCGCCATCAGCGCATCGGCCACCGGGCCGATATTGCCCTCGGCCGTCGAATCGAAGGTCGAGCAGTATTTCTGATAGATCTGCGCGCAGCCCCGCGCGCGCAGCCAGTCCAGCGCGGCCAGGCTGTCGGCCACGGCCTCGGCCGCCGGGTTCGACCGGCTTTTCAGCGAGATCACCACCGCATCGGCATCGACCTGCGCATCGGCGTCCGGCACGCCGATCATCTGCGTGGTGGTCAGGCCGCCCGCGACCAGGAAACCGGCGATGTCGGTCGCGCCGGTGAAATCATCCGCGATGACGCCGATCTTCATGCCTTCCCCTCCGGCAGGGTGATGCCCGAGAAGGTCTTGATCACCGCGCTGTCATCCTCGCGTCCATGGCCCATGTTCGAGGCCTGCTGAAACATCGCGAAGGCGGTCGAGGCCAGGGGCAGCGGAAAGCCCAGGGCGCGCCCGGTTTCGGTCACCAGCCCCAGATCCTTGACGAAGATGTCCACGGCCGAGGTGGGCGTGTAGTCGCCATCGACCACATGCTTCATCCGGTTCTCGAACATCCAGGAATTGCCGGCGGCGTTGGTCACCACGTCATACATCGTGTCCAGCGGGATGCCCGCGCGGGCGGCCAGGGCCATCGCCTCGGCGCCCACCGCGATGTGCACGCCCGCCAGCAGCTGGTGGATGACCTTGACCGTGGCGCCCTGCCCGATGTCGGGCCCGATGCGATAGGTCTTGGCGGCCACCGCCTCCAGCACCGGGGCCAGCGCGTCGAAGGCCGCATCCGGCCCCGAGGCCATCACGGTCATCGCCCCCTGCGCGGCCTTTGCGGCCCCGCCCGACACCGGCGCGTCCAGCATCAGGATGCCGCGCGCGGCAAGATCGGCGCCCAGGGCGCGCGCATCATCCGCCGATTGGGTGCAGCTGACCATGATCGCGCCGCCGGGTGCGATGCGGTCGGCCACGCCTCCCTGCCCTAGGATCACCTGACGCGCCTGCGCGCCGTTCACCACCAGCACGATCACCGCGTCGAAATCACCGCCGAGGCCCGCGACGCCATCCGCCACGCCCTCGGCCCCTTGGGCCGCAAAGGCGTCACGGCGCCCCGCATCCAGGTCGATGCCGCTGGTGGCCAATCCGGCACGCAGGCAGGACAGCGCCGCCCCCATGCCCATGGACCCAAGGCCTACGACGCATACTCGATAGCGGGACGGGACGGACATCTGTGCTTCTCCCTGATCAGATTGGGGCGCAGTCAGTCACAAACACGCGCGCAATGCAACAATTTATCTCAATAAGTCACGTTTTTTAACATCTCTGCCCATCGTTGCGGTGATAGTTTTTTTCCGTTCCCGCAGATTTCACGGCCCGGCGGCCACCGGACGGATTTACACCGCCGCGTGCCCGGCGTTCTGTCGGCAGCGGATCGCAACACCGGAGGGGACGACATGGCGACATCACTGGTACTGGAACGCAAGGGTCAGCTGGCGCTGCGCGACATCGCGCTGGATCAGGACCTGTCGCCCACCGACGTGCGCATCGCGGTCCATACGGTCGGCATCTGCGGGTCCGACGTGCATTACTATACCCACGGCAAGATCGGCCCCTTCGTGGTCGAGCAGCCGATGGTCCTGGGGCACGAGGCATCGGGCACCGTGGTCGAGGTCGGCGCCCAGGTCACGCACCTGAAGCCCGGCGACAGGGTCTGCATGGAGCCCGGCATTCCCGATGCGACCTCGCGCGCGGCCAAGCTGGGCATCTACAACGTCGATCCGGCGGTGCGGTTCTGGGCCACCCCGCCCGTGCATGGCTGCCTGACGCCGCAGGTCGTGCATCCGGCGGCCTATACCTACCGGCTGCCCGATCAGGTCTCCTTCGCGCAGGGCGCGATGGTCGAGCCCTTTGCGATCGGCATGCAGGCCGCGTTGCGGGCGCGCATCCAGCCGGGCGACATCGGCCTTGTCACCGGCGCCGGGCCCATCGGCATGATGACCGCGCTGGCGGCGCTGGCGGGGGGCTGCGCCAAGGTGCTGGTCGCGGACCTGGCCCAGCCCAAGCTGGACATCATCGGCGCCTATCCGGGCATCGAGACCGTCAACATCCGCACCACCCCCGCAGCCCAGGCGATCGCCGAGGCCACCGGCGGATGGGGTGCGGACGTCGTCTTCGAATGTTCCGGGGCGGCCCCCGCGATCCTGGGCCTGCCGGCGCTGGCGCGTCCGGGCGGCACGATCGTGCTGGTCGGCATGCCGGTCGATCCGGTGCCGGTCGACATCGTCGGCCTGCAGGCCAAGGAGCTGCGCATCGAGACGGTGTTCCGCTATGCCAACGTCTATGACCGCGCGATATCGCTGATCGCGGCGGGCAAGGTCGACTTGTCGCCGCTGATCTCGGCTACTATCCCGTTCGCGGACAGCATCGCCGCCTTCGACCGTGCGGTCGAGGCGCGCGACACCGACGTCAAGATCCAGATCCGCATGCCGGACTGAAACGCGCCTGAAAAGTATGACCGCCGCCCCGGCGTTTTGGAATGGCTGCAGCCCTGGGTTGCAGCCATTTCCCACCGGGCAAGGCACCCCTGGCGCGGCCATGCTGCATGGCAGCATTTTCATGCCGCGGTTCCCGTCCCGCTGATATGATGATTTTTCAGCGCCCGGTGTCAAAAAAGTATCTGAAGATTCGCCGTGCCGTCGTGGCCGCGTCCCGACCACCCGTGCTAGCAAAGGTCCAGCGCCATGGAGGGCCGGCATCGCAGCAGCGGGCCGTGCTGGCGCGGAGAGGGGGAACGCGATGCAGCCAGATCTGGAACTGGTCCATATCCGCAAGGGTGAATCCTTTGCCGCGTGGCAGCACGGCTATCCCTTCCGCACGGTCCGCTGGCACTTCCATCCGGAATATGAGATCCACCTGGTCGTGGCGACGTCGGGCAAGTTCTATATCGGCGACCATGTCGGCGAATTCGGGCCGGGCCAGCTGATCATGACCGGACCGAACCTGCCCCAGAACTGGATCAGCGACATCCGCCCCGGACAGATCGTGCCCTGCCGCACCAAGGTCATCCAGTTCCCCGAAAGCTTCATCGAGGCCGCCCGCGGGGCATTCCCCGAGCTCGAATCCGCCCGGCACCTGCTGGAGCGCAGCCGCCGGGGTCTGCTGTTCGACGACGACACCTCGCGTGCGGTGATGCCGCTGATGGGCAAGCTGATCGACGCGCGCGGCGTGCGCCGGCTGGGGCTGTTCTTCCAGATCCTGGACCTGCTGGCGACGGCGCCCAAGGCGCAGACGCTGGCCAGCCTGAGCTTTGTCATGGACATGCAGCGGGCCGAGGAATCGGACATGAACCGCGCCCTGGGCCATCTGCGGGAGAACCTGCTGGATGCGGTCAGCGAAACCGAACTGGCCGACCTGACCGGACAGAGCCAAAGCGCGTTCTCGCGATCGTTCAAGCGCCATACCGGGACCACGCTGGTCCGCTATCGCAACCAGATGCGGATCGACCTGGCCTGTCACATGCTGCTGTCGGACCCCGACGCCAAGGTCGCTGATATCTGCTTTGACGTGGGCTTTTCGAACCTGTCGAACTTCAACCGCCATTTCCTCAAGCTGAAGAAGATGTCGCCGTCGGAATTCCGCGCGACCTTCGCCGCCAACCAGACGATCCGCATGGCCAGCTGAACCCGCCACACCACCCCATACCCTGCGCGACGCGGTTCCCCATGCGGGCCGCGACCGGAGGGGGACTGCCGACTGCACATCGAAGGGAGGACTATGATGAACACCTTGCTCAAGACCGTATCCGCCGCCGCGCTGGGCTTTGTCGCCTCGGCCGGCCTTGCCGCCGCCCAGGACGACACGCTGAAGATCGGCATGACGTTCCAGGAGATGAACAACCCCTATTTCGTGTCCATGCAGGAGGCCCTGAACGAGGCCGCCGCCCAGATCGGCGCCGAGGTCATCGTGACCGATGCGGGCCATGACGTGGCCAAGCAGATCTCGGACGTCGAGGACATGCTGCAGCAGGGCATCGACATCCTGCTGTTGAACCCCACCGACAGCGCAGGCGTCGAATCGGCCGTGCGCATGGCCAAGGACCAGGGCGTGATCGTGGTCGCGGTCGACGCCAACGCCAACGGCCCGGTCGACACGTTCGTCGGCTCCAAGAACCGCGACGCGGGCTATCAGTCCTGCGCCTATCTGGCCGAAGCCCTGGGCGGCCAGGGAGAGGTCGCCATCCTGGACGGCATCCCGGTCGTGCCGATCCTGCAGCGCGTCGAGGGCTGCAAGGAGGCCCTGGCCGAGCACGAGGGCATCACCCTGGTCGACACCCAGAACGGCCGCCAGGACCGGTCCGTCGCCCTGGGCGTGGTCGAGAACATGATCCAGTCGCACCAGAACCTGGCCGGCATCTTCTCGGTCAACGACGGCGGTGCGATGGGTGCGCTGGCCGCGATCCAGGGGTCGGGCCGCGACATCAAGCTGACCTCGGTCGACGGCGCCCCCGAGGCGGTCAAGGCCATCGCCGACGGCGGCCCGTTCATCCAGACCACCGCGCAGTTCCCGCGCGACCAGGTCCGCGTGGGCCTGGGCATGGCGCTGGCCCAGTACTGGGGCGCCCGCGTGGTACCGACCGAGGTGCCGATCGACGTGCGCACGGTCGATGCCGAGAACGCGGCCGACTTCAGCTGGTGACGGACCCGGCCGCGCCCCCGACGGGGCGCGGCCGAACGAAAGGGGGCAAGATGCTGGAACTCAGGGGAATACGCAAAAGCTTCGGCCGGATCGAGGTCCTGCACGGGGTGGACCTGCATGTCCGCGCCGGAGAGGTGCACGCCCTTCTGGGCGAGAACGGCGCCGGGAAATCGACGCTGATGAAGATCGTCAGCGGCATCATCCAGCCCTCGGACGGCCAGATCCTGATCGACGGAGAGCCGCGCAGCTTTGCCACCTATGACGCGGCGATCGCGGCGGGCGTCGGCATCGTGTTCCAGGAATTCAGCCTGATCCCCGGCCTGACCGCGGTCGAGAACATGTTCCTGGCCCGCGAGATGCGCGGCCCCCTGGGCCTTCTGGACCGCAAGGCGATGCGGGTCCGCGCGCAGGCGATCCTGCGGCGGCTGGAGGTCGACCTGCCGCTGGATGTGCCCATCGCGCGCCTGTCGGTCGCCGAACAGCAGTTCGTCGAGATCGCCAAAGCGCTGTCGCTGGACGCCCGCATCCTGGTCCTGGACGAACCCACCGCGACCCTGACCCCGTCCGAGACCGAACACCTGTTCAAGGTCATGCGCGAACTGCGCGCCGCCGGGGTGGCCATCGTCTTCATCTCGCACCACCTGGACGAGATCTTCGAGATCTGCGACCGCATCACCGTGCTGCGCGACGGCGAATACGTCGGCAGCACCGATGTCGCCGACGTCACCATCGACCGCCTGGTCGAGATGATGGTCGGCCGCCGCATCGAGAACAGCTTTCCCCCCAAGCCCGCCCGCGACCCCGCGGCCCCCGTCGTGCTGGAGGCGGTCGAGGTGCAGCTGCGTCGCGGCGGCCCGGTGTCGTCCTTTCAGCTGCGCGCCGGAGAGATCCTGGGCTTTGCCGGGCTGGTCGGATCGGGGCGCACCGAGACCGTCCTGTCGATCCTGGGCGAATATCCCGCCGCGCGCTGCAAGATCCGCGTGGACGGCGCCGAGGCGCGCCTGCGCGACCCGGCCGACGGGCTGGCCCGCGGCATCGGCCTTCTGCCCGAAAGCCGCAAGGAACAGGGGCTGATCACGGCCTTTTCCATCCTGCAGAACGTGTCGGTGAACAACTACGGCAAATATCGCCAGGCCCATTGGTTCATCGACTTCAAGAAGGAGCTGGCCTCGACCCAGGCCGCGATGGAGCAGGTGCGCGTCAAGGCCCAGGGCTCCCGCGCCCGCGTCGACACCCTGTCGGGCGGCAACCAGCAGAAGGTCGTCATCGCCCGCTGGCTGAACCACCAGATGCGGGTGCTGATCTTCGACGAACCCACGCGCGGCATCGACGTCGGCGCAAAGGCCGAAATCTATCAGCTGATGCGCCGGTTCACGGCGCAGGGATACGCCATCATCATGATCTCGTCTGAACTGCCGGAAGTCATCGGCATGGCCGACCGGGTCTGCGTCTTCCGCTCTGGCGGGATCGTCGCGACGGTCGAGGGGGACGCGATCACCTCGGAAGGGATCATGACACATGCAACCACGGGAAAGGTCCACCATGTCGCATGACGCAAACACCGCCAGGCACCGCGCCTTCGACTGGCTGCTGCATTCGCCGCTGGCGCTGCCCCTGGTCGGGCTGATCGTGGTGTCGGTGCTGATGGCCTTCGCCAGCGACAACTTCTTCACCGTGAACAATATCCTGAACGTGCTGCGGCAGGTGTCGGTCGTGGGCATCCTGGCGGTGGGCATGACCTTCGTCATCATGACCGGCGGGATCGACCTGTCGGTGGGCGCGGTCATGGCGCTGGCGGGCACGGTCGCGGCCGGGATCATGGTCAACATGGGCCTGCCCGGCGGGGTGGGCATCGCCGCCGCCCTGCTGGTCGGGCTGGGGCTGGGGCTGTTCAACGGCGTGCTGGTGGCCTGGGGCAAGATGCCCGCGATCATCGTGACCCTGGCCACGATGGGCATCGCCCGCGGGCTGGGCCTGATCTATTCGGGCGGCTATCCGATCAGCGGGCTGCCGGGCTGGGTGTCCTGGTTCGGCGTGGGCCGGGTGGGCATCATGCCCGTGCCGGTGATCATCATGATCGTCGTCTATGCACTGGCCTGGCTGCTGCTGCAGCGCACGCCCTTCGGCCGCCACGTCTATGCCATCGGCGGCAACGAGACCGCCGCCCGCCTGTCCGGCGTGCGCACCCGGCTGGTCAAGCTGGCGGTCTATGCCATCTCGGGGCTGACCGCGTCGCTGGCCGCCATCGTGCTGACCGGCCGCCTGATGAGCGGCCAGCCCAACGCCGGGGTGGGATTCGAGCTGGACGCCATCGCCGCGGTCGTCCTAGGCGGGACCGCCATCGCCGGTGGGCGCGGGCTGATCCTGGGCACGCTGATCGGCGCGGTGCTGCTGGGCATCCTGAACAACGGCCTGAACCTGGTGGGCATCAACCCCTACATGCAGGACGTCATCAAGGGCCTGATCATCCTTCTGGCGATCTATATCGGGCGGGAATGGCGCTGATGGACCGGTACCTGATCGGCATCGACGTCGGCACCGGATCGGCGCGGGCGGGCGTGTTCGACGCCACGGGCGCCGCGCTTGGCACCGGGAAATGCGACATCGCCATGCACCGCCCCGACGGGGTGATCGCCGAACAGTCCAGCGCGCAGGTCTGGGACGCGGTCTGCGCCGCAACCCGCGCCGCGGTGGCCCAGGCCGGGATCGACCCGGCCCGCGTGGCAGGCATCGGGTTCGACGCCACCTGTTCGCTGGTGGTGGTGGGCGATACGCCCCTGGGCGTGGGCGACCCCGCCCATCCCGACCGCGACATCATCGTCTGGATGGACCACCGCGCGGTCGACCAGGCGGCGCGCATCAATGCGGGCGGGCACGACGTCCTGCGCTATGTCGGCGGGCGCATCTCTCCCGAAATGGAGACGCCCAAGCTGCTGTGGCTGCGCGAAAACCGGCCCCAGGTCTTTGACGCGGCGCGCCATTTCTTCGACCTGACCGATTTTTTGACCTGGAAGGCCACGGACAGCACCGCGCGGTCGACCTGCACGGTGACCTGCAAATGGACCTATCTGGCGCATGAGGGCCGGTGGGACGGCGATTACTTCCGCGCCATCGGCCTGGGCGTGCTGGCCGACGAAGGCTTCGCGCGCATCGGCACGCAGGTCGTGCCGCCCGCCACGCCCCTTGGCGCGGGCCTGACCGCCGATGCGGCGCGCGCCATGGGCCTGCGGCCCGGCATCGCC
>NZ_VDDD01000063.1 GCF_006151785.1 Paracoccus marcusii | reverse complement strand
GGGCGGCGTCGCGGATGGCTGGGTCGCGGACGGGACCGCCGCGCGCGCGCTGGCGCGGACGGGGCAGATGCCCCATGCCTCGGCGCCGTCGGCGATCCTGGCGTGGCTGCGCGACCATGACCCCGCGCGCTTTGCCGCGATCGGCCATGTGCTGGCCTGCAAGGACTGGCTGACCTATCGGCTGACCGGCCGCATCGGCACCGACCTGACCGAGGCCAGCACCGCTTTCACCGATGTCGCAACCCAAGGCTTCGCCCCCGACATCCCCGGCATCTTCGGCCTGCCGGGCCTGCCCTTGCCTGACATCGCCCTGCCCGATCAGGTCGTGGGCCATGTCACGGCGGATGCGGCCGCCCTGACCGGCCTGGCCGCGGGCACGCCGGTTGTGGCCGGACTGCATGACGTGACCGCATCGGCCCTGGGCTCGGGCGGGTACGGGCAGGGCTGCGTCGCCATCGTCGCCGGCACCTATTCCATCAACGAGACCGTCACCGACCGACCCCTATCCGATCCGCGCTGGTTCTGCCGCAATGGCATCTCGCGGGGCGAATGGAACGCCATGTCGATCTCTCCGGCGTCCGCCGCGAATTACGACTGGTTCCTGGACAGTCTGTGCCGCGAAGGGGGCGACCAGCCCGCCCATCTGCGCGTCATCCCGGAAATCGAGGCCGCCCTGGCCCGGCCCTCCAGCGCGCTGTTCCACCCCTACCTGTTCGGATCGCCCTATGGGGCGCAGGCCAGCGCGGGCTTCTTCGGCCTGCGCGGCTGGCAGGATCGCGGCGACATGCTGCGCGCCGTGATCGAGGGCATCGCCTTCAACCACCGCCACCACGTCGACGCCCTGCGCGACGGGTTCGCCCCCAGGGCGGCGCGGCTGACCGGCGGCATTTCCCGCGCGCCGCTCTTTGCACAGCTGTTCGCGGATGTGCTGGACATGCCCGTGACCGTCAGCGCGACCGAGGAGGCCGCAGCCTGGGGCGCGGCGCTCTGCGCGGGCGCGGGGGTCGGCATCTTCGCCTCGCCGCGCCACGACCCGCGCGACATGGGCGCGATCAGCACCACCCATCACCCCGACCCCGCCCGCGCCGCCGACATGGCGCGCCGCTATGGGGTCTTCACCGACCTGACCGCCGCCATGGCGCCGCTGTGGCCGCGGATCGAGGCCCTGCAGGACATCCCATGACCCAAGACATCGACGTGCTGATCCTGGGCGCGGGCATCAACGGCGCGGGCCTGTTCCGCGACCTGTGCGAACAGGGCGTCAACGCGGTGATCGTGGACAAGGCCGATTACGGCGGCGGCACCTCGGCCGCACCCTCGCGCCTGATCCACGGCGGCATCAAGTACCTCGAGACCGGAGAGCTGCGCCTGGTCGCGCAATCCACGCTGGAGCGGAACCTGCTGCTGAAAAACGCGCCGCATCTGGTCAAGCCCCTGCCCACGGTCATCCCGATCTTCTCCTGGCTGCGCGGCATCGGGCCGGCGCTGCGCACGCTGATGGGGTCGACCACCGCGCCCCGCAGCCGCGGCGCGGTGCTGATGAAGGCGGGGCTGGCGATGTACGACTTCTATGGCCGCCGCCACCGGGTCATGCCGCGCCATCAGCTGTGGTCGGGCGCCCGCGCGCTGCGCGAGATCCCGCCCCTGACCCCGCGCATCAAGGCCGCGGGACAGTATTACGACGCCGCCGTCACCCTGCCCGAACGGCTGGTCTGGGAGCTGGTGGCGGACGGGCTACGCGCCAACCCCGCCGCCCGCGCGCTGAACCACACCGCGCTGACCGGCACCGACGGCGACGTGATCCACCTGACCGGCCCGCAGGGCGCGCTGTCCCTGCGCCCGCGCATCGTGGTGAACGCCGCCGGTCCCTGGATCGACCGCGTGAACGCCGCCCTTGGCGCGCCCACGCGGATGATCGGCGGCACCAAGGGCTCGCACATCCTGCTGGACCACCCCGAGCTGCTGGCCGCGCTGAAGGGCCGCATGATCTATTTCGAGGCCGATGACGGGCGCATCTGCTTGGTCTTTCCCTATCTGGACCGCGCGCTGGTCGGCTCCACCGACATCCGCGCCGACGACCCCGACGACGTGGCCTGCGACGACGCCGAGATCGCCTATTTCCTCGACGCGCTGCGCGGCCTGCTGCCGGGGCTGCATTTCGACGACAGCCAGATCGTCTATGCCTATTCCGGCATCCGCCCCCTGCCCGCCTCGGATGCGGCCAATCCCGGCCTGATCAGCCGCGACCATTCCGCGCCGGAGATCGCCCCCGACGCCAACCGCCGCTGGCCGATCATTGCGCTGGTGGGCGGCAAATGGACCACGTTCCGCGGCTTCGCCGAGGAGGTCGCCGACGATCTTCTGGCGCGCCTGAACGCGTCCCGCCGCATCGCCACCGACAGGCTGCCCATCGGCGGTGGCCGTGATTACCCGGCCGATGCGGGCGCGTGGAGCGACGATGCGGCCCGGCGCACCCTGGCCGCGCCCGCCCGCACGCGCCATCTTCTGGCGCGCTACGGCACGACGGCGGCGGCGATCCTGGCGGTCGAAGGCGCGGCGCCCATCATGCTGGCCGACAGCGATCACAGCGAACAGGAGCTGGTCTGGATCATCCGCAACGAACAGGTCGGCACCCTGGCCGATCTGGTCATGCGCCGCACCGCGCTGGCCGTCACCGGCCATCTGTCGGCCCGCGACCTGGCGCGCATCGCCGATCTCTGCGCGGCGGCGCTGGATTGGGACGCCGCGCGGCGCGACCGCGAACTCAAGGAGACACAGGCGATGCTGCTGACGCGGCACCGCCTGCGGATGGATCAGGCCGCGTCGGCCTGATCCAGACGGGCCAGACGCCCCTCGACGGCCAGCATCTGCGCGACCGCATGGGCGGCCTCGGCGCCCTTCTTCACGAAATGCTCGCGATAGAAACCGGTCAGCAGCTCGGTCTCCTGGTAATTGTGCGGCGTCAGCGACACCGAGAACACCGGCACGCCCGTGTCCATGCCCGCCTGCATCAGGCCGCTGACCACCGCGCCCGCGACGAAATCATGGCGATAGATGCCGCCATCGACCACCAGGGCCGCGGCCACCACGGCGTCATACTTGCCAGTCAAAGCCAGCTTCTTGGCCAGCTGCGGCATCTCGAACGCGCCGGGCACGTCCCATGCCTCGATCTGCGCACCGGGCATCAGGCTGGCGGCCTGGGTCAGGAAACCTTCATGCGCGCGGTCCACGACATCGGCGTGCCAGCGCGCCTTGATGAAGGCGATACGGGGGGATTTGGTCATCTTTCAGGAACCTTACGTAAGTTGCGTCAGGCCCCCAAGGCATACCACCGCGCGCGCCGGGGTGGGACACGGGGCGGTTCTCTTCCATCCGGACTATACCGTCGGCCCCGGAATTTCACCGGATCTGCTGACCCCCCTGCCATGGCAAGGGGCGCTCGCGGGCTGTCACCGCCGGTGGGGAATTGCACCCCGCCCTGAGAACACCGTCAAGATAACGCCTCCGCCTGCCCGCGCCAAGGCCCGGACGGGGAAATTCCGTCCAAGGTCGCGGCGTCATACGGGTTCGATATCGCCTTCCGCGCGGCGCGCGTGGAATTCGGCCACAAAGGCGTCCAGCCGCCCCGCCGCGATCGCGTCGCGCAGCCCCGCCATCAGCTGCTGATAGTAATGCAGGTTGTGCCAGGTCAGCAGCATGCCGCTGATCATCTCCTTGGCGCGGAAGACGTGATGCAGATAGGCGCGGGAGTAGCCCCGGCAGCAGGGGCAGGTGCAATCCTCGTCCAAGGGACGCGGATCGTCCTGGTGGCGGGCGTTCTTGATGTTGACCTGCCCGCGCGGGGTCCAGGCCTGACCGGTCCGCCCAGAGCGCGAGGGCAGCACGCAATCCATCATGTCGATGCCGCGCTGGACCGCGCCCACGATGTCGTCGGGCTTGCCCACGCCCATCAGATAGCGCGGCTTGTCCACCGGCAGGAAGCCGGGGGCATAGTCCAGCACGCCGAACATCGCCTCCTGCCCCTCGCCCACGGCCAGGCCGCCGACCGCATAGCCGTCAAAGCCGATCGCCTGCAGGGCCTGCGCGCTCTCCTCGCGCAGCTCGCGGGTGACGCCGCCCTGCATGATGCCGAACAGCGCATGCCCCGGCCGGTCGCCGAAGGCGTCGCGCGACCGCTGCGCCCAGCGCATCGACAGGCGCATCGACTCGGCCACCGCCTCCTCGGTCGCGGGCAGCGCGGGGCATTCGTCGAAGCACATCACGATGTCGCTGCCCAGAAGGCGCTGGATCTCCATGCTGGTCTCGGGCGACAGGAAGTGCTTGGACCCGTCGACATGGCTGGAGAAGGTCACCCCCTCCTCGGTCAGCTTGCGCAGGCCCGCCAGCGACATCACCTGGAACCCGCCGCTGTCGGTCAGGATGGGCTTCTGCCAGTTCATGAAGCGGTGCAGCCCGCCTATGCGCGCGACGCGTTCGGCGCCGGGGCGCAACATCAGGTGATAGGTGTTGCCCAGCAGGATGTCCGCGCCCGTGGCCGCCACGCTGTCGGGCAGCATCGCCTTGACCGTCGCGGCCGTCCCCACCGGCATGAAGGCCGGGGTGCGGATCCGGCCGCGCGGCGTGTCGATGACGCCGGTGCGCGCGGCGCCGTCGGTCGCCTGGAGGGTGAAGTCGAAACGCGTGGTCATGGGTCCGCCCGAGCCTTTTGGAACCGGCCGCTTGTAGCGCCGCCCCCCGCCCGGCGCAATGCGGGCCGCCACTGGACCGCGGGCGGCCGGTGCCCTATATAATCGGTCGGAATTGAAGGATGCTCCGATGACCGAACCCCTGATGGAAGGCGCGCCGCTGATCGCGCCGTCTTCGACCGACCATCCCCTCTACGAACCCATCGTTGAGGCGTGCAAGACCGTCTATGACCCCGAGATCCCGGTCAACATCCACGATCTGGGCCTGATCTACACGATCGACATCAACGACGCCTCCGAGGTGCGGGTGATCATGACCCTGACCGCGCCGGGCTGCCCCGTCGCCGGAGAGATGCCCGGATGGGTCGCCGACGCGGTCGAGGCCGTGCCCGGCGTCAAGCAGGTCGATGTCGAGATGACCTTCCAGCCGCAATGGGGCATGGACATGATGTCCGACGAGGCGCGTCTGGAGCTTGGCTTCATGTGATCGCCGGGGGCGGGCTTGAACCCCTGCCCCCCGCGTGACTATCTTGAGGCCAAGCCCCGAAAGGATCGTCCCATGTTCGCCATGCCCGGCACGCCCCCTGTCACCATCACCCCCGCCGCCGCCGCGCGGATCGCGCAGCTGATGGCGGGCAAAAACGCCTACGGCCTGCGCATCGGGCTGAAGAAGGGCGGCTGCGCGGGCATGGAATACACGATGGAGCTGGCCCAGACCCCCACCGCGAACGAAGAGGTGGTCGAACTTGACGGCGCGCGCGTCATCATCGCGCCCATGGCGCAGATGTTCCTGTTCGGCACCCAGATCGACTATGAGACCGGTCTGCTGGAGCAGGGCTTCCGGTTCCGCAACCCCAACGTCACCGACAGCTGCGGCTGCGGAGAGTCGGTGAACTTTGCCCCGATCGAGGGCAGCCGCGCGCAGAGCTGAGCCTTGCACGGGGGCGGGAGGCTGGCTAAGCCTGTCCCGAACCCACGGAGGACCCCCATGGCACCGCGCAAACTTGCCGCTGGAAACTGGAAGATGAACGGCGATCTGGCCGCGCTGGATCAGCTGGACGACATGGCCGCCGCCGCCGAAGGCGCGACCTGCGACGTCCTGATCTGCCCGCCAGCCCTGCTGATCCACCCGATGATGGCCCGCATCGGCGCCAGCGACCTGCTGGTCGGCGGGCAGGACTGCCATCACGCCGACAAGGGCGCCCATACCGGTGACATCGCCGCTCTGCAGCTGCGCGACGCGGGCGCGACGCACGTCATCCTGGGCCATTCCGAACGCCGCGCCGATCACCGCGAGACCGACGCCATGGTGCGCGCCAAGGCGCAGGCCGCCCATGCCGCGGGCCTGACCGCCATCATCTGCGTCGGCGAGACCGAGGCCGAACGCGACGCCGACCGCACCCTGGACGTGATCGCCACGCAGCTGGCCGGGTCCGTCCCGGACGGCGCCAACGCCCGCAACACCGTCCTGGCCTATGAGCCGGTCTGGGCGATCGGCACCGGACGCACGCCGACGCTGGATCAGATCGCCCAGGTGCACGCGCTGATGCGCGACCACCTGTCCGCGCGCCTGTCCGACGGAGCCGATGTCGCGCTGCTCTACGGTGGCAGCGTCAAGCCCGCGAATGCGGCCGAGATCTTTGCCATCGCGCATGTGAACGGCGCGCTGGTGGGGGGCGCCAGCCTGAAGGCCGCCGACTTTGTCCCGATCATCATGGCCCTGGACGCCGCCTGATCGATTTTCACCATTGCGTCGCCTGACCCCGCCGGGTAATCAGGCGGCGCGTGCACCCGTAGCTCAGCTGGATAGAGCGCTGCCCTCCGAAGGCAGAGGCCAGGGGTTCGAATCCCTTCGGGTGCACCAAGATCCCCTAACCGATCCGATGCCGCCGCCAGACCTCGATCATCCATGCCAGCATGGTCGCGTTCAGGATGTGCCACATGAAATGCGTGCCGATGGGCAGCACGGCGCAGCTGGCCTGGTCCAGCGTGCGGAAGGTCAGCGACAGCGTCAGCAGCCCCGCCCCGATCGCCAGGCCCCGCGCCACGCGCGGCTGGCGGTTCCGCAGCAGGACCGCATAGGCCAGGATCAGCACCGGCACCGGGGCATAGCTGGCCGACGATCCCAGCCCCGGCACCTGCGCGAACAGCGGCACCGTGATCGCCGCATAGGGGATGAACCCAGCCGTCACCAGCGCCGCGACCCAAGGCCGGGCGCCCAGATAGTCGCGTGTGGCGGCAAACACGTAGATCAGGATGAACGTCAGGATCGGCAGGACGTCCATCAGCCCGGTCAGTCCGTTGGCATGGGTGTGAAACAGCCAGGACCCCAGCCCGATGACGAACAGCACCCCGGCCAGCACGTGCCCCGTCGCCATGCCCGGTCCCCGCAGGCGCCGCGCCATGACCAGAGCCGCCAGCAGAAAGGCCAGGTTGGTCAGCGCATTGACGGGTTCGGACCAGTATTCCGGCCCGGTGCGTTCGCAATAGGCGTCGACGGAGTCCAGCCAGTCCATCTCAGCCGTCGGCGCGGCTGGTGCGGCGTTCCATGAAGAACCACGGGCGCAGGGCCACGCCCAGCATGTTGCCCGCGAATGCCGCCACCGCCCACAGATAACCGTGCAGGCTGCCCGACGCGATCCCCGAGAAATAGGCCCCGATGTTGCAGCCATAGGCGATGCGCGCGCCGTAACCCAGCATCAGCCCGCCCACGACCGCGGCGATCACCGACCGCAGCGGGATCCGCAGCGACGGCGCGAACCGACCGGCCAGCGACGCGGCCAGCATGGCCCCCGCGATGATGCCGAAATCCATGACCGAGGTGACGTCCGAGAACACGCTTGACTGCAGCGCCTCGGCATTGGCGGGCCGCTGCCAGTAGCCCCAGGCGGTGGGGTCGATGCCGATGGCCTGCGCGATCTTGGCCCCCCACAGCGCAAAGGCCGAGGTGATGCCCCAAGGCCGCCCCGAGATCGCCAGCGTCAGGAAGTTCAGCACCACCAGCGCCACCGCGCCACCGACCAGCGGCCAGGGCCCGCGCAGCCAGCGCGCCATGCCGTGACGCTCACTTTCGGGGGGCTGCTCCAGCGTGCCGTGGCGGTTGCGTTCGACCCGCATCGTGATCAGCGCGATCGCCCCGAAGATGGCCAGAGACAGCGCGATCCCGCCCCAGGGACCAAGCGGCTGCCACAAGGCGACAGGCTCCAGCGCGGGCAGGCTGGCCCACCAGTCGAAATGGACGGTGCCCAGCACCGACCCCACGATGAAGAAGACCAGCGTGATCAGCATCCGCGCATTGCCGCCCCCGGCGGTGAACAGCGTGCCGGAGGCGCAGCCGCCGCCCAGCTGCATGCCGATGCCGAAGATGAACGCCCCCGCGATCACCCCCAGCCCGGCCGGAGAGACCAGCCCCCGCACCTCGTTCCCAAACAGCGTTCCCGATGCCAGGGCCGGAAAGAACAGCACCACCGCCATGGCCAGCAGCAGCATCTGCACCCGAAGGCCCCTGCCCCGGCGGTCCAAGATGAACACGCGCCACGCGGAGGTGAACCCGAACGCCGCATGGTACAGCGACATTCCCAAGGCGCCGCCCACCAGGAACAGCGCGCCCTGCGCCGCCCCCTGGGTCAGCGCCAGCGCGATGGTGCCAAGCGCCAGGACAACCAGTGCGCCGGTTCCGGGAAGGCCCAATCCGGGGCGGGTGGTCAGGGTCTGTGCATATGCCATGGCCGGTCCTTGTCATCGGTGTTGGCAGGCAGATGGACCCGGTCGCGGGGAATTTGCAAGCCCCGCGCGGGCCGCCTCACAGCAGGAAGCTGTCGGCGTCCAGCTGCAGCCTGCCGCTCAGGCGAATCAGCATGTCAGGCAGGCGGTCGCCGTCCACGTCGACCAGCACGCGGGTCATCCCGTTCGCGTGGTCCCACCGCACCGAGGCATCCCCCGCCAGCGGCCCGCGTCCGACATAGTCGACATCCAGCGCCCGCAGGTCGATAACATCCCGATCGGGGTCGAAATCGACGATCAGGTCCGGCGCGGCTAGGCTGCTGTCGGCGGCAGAGAAAAACCGGAACGTGTCCGCGCCCAGTCCGCCCGCCATCGAATCGGCCCCCAGCCCGCCGACCATCGTGTCGTTGCCCTGTTGGCCGAACAGGCGGTCGTTGCCCCAGCCGCCATCGACGATGTCGTTGCCCAGGCCTCCCTCGGCCCGATCATGGCCGGCACCGGCGCGGATCGTGTCGAACCCCGCCCCGCCGCGGATCAAGTCGTCGCCCGCCCCCGCCAGGATGATGTCCGCGCCGTCGTCGCCATAAAGGCTGTCGCGTCCGGCCCCCGCGGTCAGGTGATCGTCCCCTGTCCCGCCCGCCATCGCATTGTCGCCCTGCAGGTCGGTCAGCACGTCGTTCCCGGCATCGCCGAACAGCCGGTCCGCACCGACATCCCCCAGCAGCGTGTCGTTCCCCGCGCCGCCATGCAGGATGTCGTTGCCCCATCCGCCCGACAGCCGATCGTGGCCGCCCATGCCGCGCAGGACGTTGCCGGCAGCGTTGCCATGGACCGCGTCATTGCCCAATCCCGCGACATAGCCCTCGATCACGGTGTTCTGGGCGATCTGCAGATTGCCGCGCAGGCCATAGATGTCCGACATGGCCCCGGGGCGCAGATCGACCCGCTGCGCCTGATCGTCGTTGGAGAAGTTCAGAACGTCATGGCCGCCTGCGTCATAGATGGTCATCGCCACGCCGCGCGCGTTCTGGACGGTCTGGTGAGAGCCCCCGTCCTGGGCCGAGAACACGCGCCCCAGCCAGCTGCTGCCCAGCGTATGGCCCACGCCATAGACGGTGTTGCCCGCGGTCAGCGACCCCGCACCCGCGGCGCCGTACAGGCGCTGGATGGCGATGATGTCGGCGGGCATCAGCGACGCCAGATAGGCGCCGCTGGCGGCGATGTTGGGGTTTTCCTCTTGGCCGAAATAGGACATCACAGAGGCCTGCCAGCTGTCGTTCACGAACCAAGCGTCATCGGCGAAATTGCCGCTGCCATTATAGGGGCCCTGGTGCCCCAGGCCCAGCGCGTGGCCGATCTCATGCACGTAGGTCTGATAGGAATAGGTGCCGATGCGTGCGCCATCCTGCGAAATCCAGTCCGTGGAGACGTTGATCGACGACCGCAGGATGCGCCCGCCCATGATCGTCGACTGGGCAAAGGCCCCGTCCTGGTTGTCGTCGAAGGTGATGTCGGCATCGGCGCGCTGTTCGACGAAGCGCAGGTTGGCGACCGCCGACCAGGCCTGCATCGCGTCGCGCGCCAGCGCCCGGCCCTGCGGCGTCAGGCCGCTGAAGTCATAGGTGATGATGTTGTCGCGCGACATGTCGAAGGACCGCGCGGACTGTCCGGTATCGGCCCAGAAGCCGTCGGTCAGATAGGTGGCCAGCTCTGCCATCGGGGCAGGCCGGGGCACGGGCGCCTCGGTCACGACCAGCTGATAGCTGCCGGTGCCCGCGGAATAGGCGCCCGCGTTCACGTAATAGGTCCCGGTCTGCGTGGGCGCGATGGTGATCAGGCTGTCCAGCCCCGGCCCCCCGTCGTCGTTCACGGCGACCACGCGGCCATCGGGGCCGCGCAGTTCCAGCAGGGGGTCCGACAGGCTGATGCCGTTCAGGGCGATCCGATAGGTCGTGCCGGCCTCCAGACGGACGGCCACCCAGTCATTGTCGCCCGAAAATCCGACCGTGCCGTTGAACACGTCCCCCGGCGCCATGCGATAGGGGGTTCCCCGCCCCCCCGGCGCGTCGCCCTGTTCGCGCAGCGTCGCGCTGAGCAGATCGACGGTGGAACCCGCGAACTCCGACCCGGCGCAGGATTTGTCATAGGGACGAAGGTTGGCGCAGATCTGGCACATGCGTGCGGCTCTTTCCTAATCGGGCAACCCGTATCGCAGCAGGTCGCGGGCAAAGCTGATGAAATCGTCGGGCTGCAGGTCCCGGTCCGTGACGCTGAAATCCATCCGCTGGCCGGGCCGGTCGCCCTGGTCGGTCACGCGGTTCAGCTGTGCGGACAACGCCGTGAGCCCCGTGGCCAGGACACGCAGGCGAATCCCGCCCTTGGGGTCCTGGGCGCGCAGCGCGTGGCACAGGGCATCGGCCTGGACCATGTCCACACCTTGGGCCGGGGCGCATTGGACGGTTGGTGCCTCACCGCCTCCGCCGGCATCGACGCGGCAGGCGGCCAGCATCAGCGGCGCGAAAGCAAGACCAAGGGTCACGATTCGCGCGGACGGACGCATGATGAATTCCTGAAAAAAACGGGCGGCAGTCGCCGCAGACCAATGCATCTTATTATGTCGCGCAGGCCGCGCCGGTAAAGGGGGATGTGCGTCCGTCAGACGCCCAGATGCCGTTCTGCCACAGCGGAATCGTTCAAAAGCTGCGCATTGTCGCCGGACCAGACGGTGCGGCCCTTCTCGATCACCACATGATGGTCGGCAAAGCGGGTCAGGGCCGACAGGTTCTTGTCCACGATCAGGATCGCCTCGCCCTGGTCCTTCAGGCGCGTCAGGCAGGACCAGATCTCGTCCCGGATCAGGGGGGCCAGGCCCTCGGTCGCCTCGTCCAGCACGATCAGGCGGGGGTTGGTCATCAGCGCCCGGCCGATGGCCAGCATCTGCTGCTCGCCGCCAGACAGTTCGCTGCCCTTGTGGCCCATGCGTTCGGACAGGCGCGGGAACAGCTCAAGGACGCGCGACAGGGTCCAGTGTCCGGGGCGCGCGGTGGCGATCAGGTTCTCGCGCACGTCCAGCGTCGGAAACACCTGCCGCCCCTCGGGGACCAGGCCCAGGCCCGCGCGCGCGATGCGGTGCGGTGCGGCGCGGGTCACGTCGCGCCCGTCTATGCTGACGCGCCCGCCCCGTGCCGCCAGCAGGCCGAATATCGTGCTGATCGTCGTCGTCTTGCCCATGCCGTTGCGGCCCAGCAGGGTCACCACCTGCCCCTGCCCGACCGACAGGTGGATGTCGTGGAGGACCTGCGCCTCTCCGTAACCGGCCTGCAGCCCCTCGACGACCAGCATCACGCATCCCCCAGATAGGCGGCGCGCACCGCCGGGTCGGCGCGAACCTGATCGGGCGTGCCGGTCGCGATGATCCGGCCATAGACAAGCACGCTGACCCGGTCGGCCAGCGCAAAGACCGCGTCCATGTCATGTTCGATCAGCACCAGCGTCACCTGCCTCTTCAGGCCCGCCATGACCTGGACCAGGCGTTCCGCCTCGGCCCCGCTGGTCCCGGCCAAGGGCTCGTCCAGCAGCAGCAGGCGCGGCCGCGTGGCCAGCGCGATGGCCAGTTCCAGCGCGCGCTTCTCTCCATGCGACAGGCTGCCGGCGCGGGTGTCGGCGCGGTCGGCCAGACCCACGCGAGACAGCGCGTCCCGCGCCTGTGCGTTCAGGCCGGTGTCCCGTGCGACCGGGGCGAAGAAGCGGAAGCTGCTGCCCGCATGGGCCTGCACCGCGGTGGCCACGTTCTCCAGCACGGTGAAGCCCGGCAGGATCGAGGTGATCTGGAAGCTGCGCGACATGCCCGCCCGGACCCGCGCGGGCATGGGACGACCCATCATCTCGGCCCCCGCAAAGCGGACCGAGCCCGCATCCGACCCCGCCTGCCCCGAGAGCTGCGCGATCAGCGTGGATTTCCCCGCGCCGTTCGGGCCGATGATGGCGTGGAGTTCCCCTTCGGTGACCTCCAGGCCCAGATCGTCGGTGACCTTCAGCGCGCCATAGGATTTGCGCAACCCGCGCACCGAGAGAAGGCTCATTTTGCGCGCCCCCTGAAAAGCCCCGTCAGCCCGTCGCGCGAGAACAGCACGACCAGGATCAGGAGCGCGCCGAAGATCAGCCGCCAATGTTCGGTGAAGAGCGCCAGCCATTCCTCCAGCAGCAGCGCCAGCGTGGCCCCGGCGATGGCGCCCAGCAGGTTGCCGATGCCGCCCAGGACAACCATCACCACCAGTTCCCCCGAGCGGTGCCAGTTCATGTAGGAGGGCGAGACGAAGCTGGCCTGATTGGCCAGGATCACCCCGGCGATGGCCGTCATCGCACCCGAGATGACGAAGGCCGTCAGCTGGAACCGGAAGGGGGTGAAGCCCACCGCCTGCATCCGCAGCGGGTTTTCCCGCGCCCCCGTCAGCACGCGGCCGAACCGCGACCCGGTGATCGCGACACACAGCAGATAGAGCCCCGCCAGCATCGCCAGCGCCGCATAGTACAGCACCCGGTCGTCGGCCAGCCAGTCCTGCCCCAGCACGGTCGAGCGCGCCGTCAGCGTCACCCCGTCATCGCCGCCATAGGCCGAGAGCGAGACGAAGAAGAAATAGGCCATCTGCGCGAAGGCCAGCGTGATCATGATGAAATAGATGCCCCGCGTGCGCAGGCTGATCGCCCCGGTGACCAGCGCGAAACCCGCCCCCGCGACCACCGCCACGCCCAGATGCGCGCCCAGATCGGTGATGCCCGCGCGCGACAGGATCGCCACCGCATAGGCGCCGATGCCCAGATAGGCCGCGTGGCCAAAGCTGACCATGCCGCCATAGCCCAGGATCAGGTCCAGCGCCAAGGCCGCCATGGCAAAGGCCAGGATGCGCGTCGCCACGACGACCAGATAGGGGTCCCCCGTCATCGCCGCGATCAGCGGCAACAGGGCGAAACCGCCGAAGATCGCCCAGGCCGCCACCCGGCGGCGCATCAGCCAGCGGGTCATGGGCGCGCTCCGAACAGGCCCTGCGGCCGGGCGGCCAGGATCGCGGCCATCAGCACATAGACCAGCATCGGCGCCAGCACGCGCCCGGTCTGGGCGGCGGCGGAGGGCTCCATCACCGCGCGCAGGATGATCGGGCCGAAGCTGCGGCCCAACGTGTCGACGATCCCCACCAGCAGCGCGCCCGCGAAGGCGCCCTTGACCGAGCCGATACCGCCAATGACGATCACCACGAAGGCCAGGATCAGCACGCTTTCCCCCATGCCCGGATCGACCGACAGGATGGGTGCCACCATCGCCCCCGCGAACCCCGCCAGCATCGCGCCAAAGGCGAAGATGACGGTGAACAGCCGCCCGATATCGACGCCAAGCGCGCCCACCATCGCGCGGTTGGTGGCGCCCGCCCGCAGGCGCATGCCGATGCGGGTCCGCGTGATGACCAGCCACAGCCCCACGGCGACCGCCAGCCCCGCCGCGATCACCACCAGCCGGAACACCGGATAGCGCAGCGCGCCCACCAGCGGCACCGACCCCGACAGCGCGTCGGGCGGCAGGATCGACAGCGGCGACTGGCCCCAGATGATCTTGACCAGTTCCGTCACCACCATGACCAGCCCGAAGGTCGCCAGCACCTGATCCAGATGCGGGCGGTCATAGAGCCTGCGAAAGATCAACGCCTCCAGCACCAGCCCGATGACCAGCGTCGCGGGCAGGGTCAGCAGGAGGCCCAGCCCATAGCTGCCGGTCAGGCCCGCGAACATCACCACCAGATAGGCGCCGACCATGTAGATCACGCCATGGGCCAGGTTCACGAAATCCATGATCCCGAAGACCAGGGTCAGCCCGGCGGCGATCAGGAACAGCAGGACCCCCAGCTGCACCCCGTTCAGCAGCTGCAGCAGGAACAGGCTGGTCATCGGTTCAGTTCACCTGGCAGTTGGCGGCATAGTTGTCCTGATAGTCGTCGAAGATCTTCTCGACGACCGAGGTGGCGAACTTGCCGTCCTCGCGCTGCACGACCGTGGTCAGGTAGAAGTCCTGGATCGGGAAGTGGTTGGGACCAAAGCTGAAATCGCCGCGGACCGAGGTGAAGGGCGCCCCCTCCAGCGCCGCGATCAGCGCGTCGCGGTCGGTGCCGCCCGCCTCGCGCAGCGCGCCGTCGATCAGGCGGGCCGCGTCATAGCCCTGCATCGCATAGACGCCGGGCACATGGCCGTATTTCGCCTCATAGGCCGCCACGAAGGCGGCGTTTTCGGGCGTGTCCAGATCGGGCGCCCAGTTCGACCCGGCAAAGAAGCCCAGGGCCGCCTCGGCCTGCGCGGGCAGCGTCGCCTCGTCCACGGTGAAGGCCGACAGGAACGGGATGCCCTCCAGCCCCGCCTGGCGATACTGGCGCACGAGGTTCACACCCATGCCGCCCGGCATGAAGGCAAAGACCGCATCGGGCTGCATCGCGGCGATCTGGGCCAGTTCGGCGGAATAGTCCAGCTGACCCATCTGGGTGAAGATTTCGCCCGCGACGCCGCCGGTATAGCTTTTCTTGAAGCCCGCCAGCGCGTCCTGCCCGGCCTGATAGTTCGGGGCCAGCAGGAAGACGTTCTGGAACCCCTGCGCCTGTGCATGGGCGCCCATCACCTCGTGCATCTGGTCGTTCTGATAGGACGTCGCGAAGAAGGCCTTGTTGCATTCCGCCCCGGCCAGGTTCGACGGGCCGGCATTCGGGCTGATCAGGATGCCGCCCCCCTGCGTCACCGGCTGCACGATGGCGCCCGCGACGTTGGAGAAGATCGGCCCGACCACGATGTCCGCGCCGTTCCGCTCGACCAGTTCGCGGGCCTTGTTGGCGGCGACGTCGGGTTTTTGTTCGTCGTCGACCACGATGATCTCGGTGGGGATGCCGCCCAGATCGCCGATCTCCTCGGCGGCCAGCAGGAAGCCGTCGCGCGCCATCTCTCCCAGCACGGCGCCGGGGCCGGACAGGGTCAGCAGCACGCCCACGGTCAGCGTGTCGTCCTGCGCCATGGCCGGGGCGGCCAGGGCGGTCGTTGCGGCAAGCGCCGCGATCAGCGAACGGGTCTGGGTCATGGTGCGGTCTTTCCCTGTTGGCGGGGACCGCGTTGGTCGCGGCCCGGTTCGGATGCCTTGGCACCAGAACGCAACAGGCGGGCGCGACCTGTCAAGAAATTATTTCAGGCTTAAAACATTTGGCCAAGAAAAAGGGGCCGCGCCACGCGTGACCCCGATCCCCTGACCCTGCGGCGATCAGAAGCCGAAGGAGAACCGACGCGTCACGCCAAGGCGCAGCGAGGGCTGGTATTCTTCCTGGACGACCGGCGAATCGCCGGCGTCGCCGATCAGCTTGCCGTAACGCACCTCGCCCAAGACGGCGGTGGTGTCGTTGATGGCATAGCGCGCCTCGAAGGTGATCGCGGCCTCGTTCAGACCGCCGCCGGGGGCGCTGGCGGGCAGGCCGCTGGTCACGCTTTCGGCGGGCGTCACGCCGAAATAGGTGTTGTTGAATTCGTCATTGCCATAGACGACCTCGGCCCCGGACCACAGGGTCACGCGGTCGCTCAGCTCGGTGCGGTACTTCGCGCCGACCTCTCCGGTGATGCCCTCATGGCCCTCGAACCCGCGGCGCACGCTGCCATAGGCCGTCACCGGCCCCGCGCCATAGCTGACCCGCAGGCCCAGCTCATAGGCGCGGTCGATGTCGTCCAGCCCCGTCAGGGCCGCGTCGTCGCTGCTTTCACGCTTGCCCACGGTGCCAAAGGACGGCGCGATCGAGAATCCCTGCGCAGGGGCCGTACCGACCGGACCGAAGCCCGCGTCGCGCCAGATGATCCACGGCGCGACCTCGGCATCCTCGGCACCGGGATAGGCCGGGCGCAGCGCCGCACCGACGCCCAGATCGACCGAGAACGTGCGCCCCCCGGTTGCCCCGAAATCCTGCGCATGGGCGGGAACGGCGAACAGGACGGCAAGGGCCAAGGCATATTTCATGGGGGCGATTCCGCGCAAAAAGGGCTTTCCGGGTATCTATGGCCGTACCCCGCAACGCACAACCTGTCCGCGTCTCATCCTGGGCCATGCGCCGCATTTTCGCAACAGCGCGATGATCACCCCGCCGTCAGCCCTTTTCGGCCGCGTCCAGCTTTTCCAGCGCGGCCATCCACAGCTCCTCGGCAAAGGCCAGGGCGCGCACGGCCTCGGCCCGCTTCTTGCCCCATTTCTCGGCCTCGTAGGGATCGTTATAGAGGCCCGGATCAGCCAGCTTGACGTCCAGCTTGCCCATCATCTCGGTCAGCTTCTGGACCCGCTCCTCGGACTTGCGCACGTCCGACCGCAGGGCCAGCACCGCATCGCGGTTCGGCTTTTTCGGGGCGGCGGGCTTTGGCGCCTCGGGGGTCTTCTCGCCGGACTTCTCGGCGGGCGCGTCGCCCGACAGCAGGAACTTGCGGTAATCATCCAGATCGCCCTCGTAGGGGGCGACAGCGCCGTCCTTGACCAGCCACAGCCGGTCCGCGACCAGTCCCAGCAGGTGCATGTCGTGACTGACCAGCACGACCGCGCCGGTGTAATCGTTCAGCGCCTCGGACAGGGCCTCGCGGCTTTCGATGTCCAGGTGGTTGGTCGGTTCGTCCAGGATCAGCAGATGCGGCGCGTCGATCGTGGCCAGCAGCAACGACAGGCGCGCCTTCTGGCCGCCGGACAGGGCGCGGACCTTTGTCTCGACCTGCGCCTCCATCAGGCCGAAACCGGCCAAGCGGGCGCGCTGGCGCGCCTGCGCCTCGTTCGGGCGCACGGCGCGGATGTGGTCAAGCGGCGTGTCGTCCAGCGACAGCTCGTCGACCTGGTGCTGGGCGAAATAGCCGACGCGCAGCTTGTTCGACTGCACCACCTTGCCAGCCATCGGCGTCAGGCGCCCGGCCAGCAGCTTGGACAGCGTCGACTTGCCCTGGCCGTTGCGGCCCAGCAGCGCGATGCGGTCGTCCTGATCGATGCGCAGCCCCAGGCGCGACAGCACGGTGCGGTCGCCATAGCCGACATTGACCCCCTCCATCGCGACGATGGGGGGCGACAGCTCCTCGGGCTGAGGAAAGCTGAAGCGGAAGAACTTGGCCTCTTCGGGCGCGGTGATCGGCTCCATCTTGGCCAGCGCCTTGACGCGGGCCTGGGCCTGGCGGGCCTTGCTGGCCTTGGCACCAAAGCGGTCGACGAAGCTTTGCAGATGCGCGCGGCGTTCGGTCTGCTTCTTGGCCTCGGCGGCCTGCAATGCGCGCTTTTCGGCGCGGATGCGGGTAAAGCTGTCATAGCCGCCGGTATACAGCGTCAGCTTCTTGTCCTCGACATGCAGGATATGGCCGACGGCGCGGTTCAACAGCCCGCGGTCGTGGCTGATGATGATGACCGTGTGCGGATAGCGGGCCAGGTAGGTCTCCAGCCACAGCGCGCCTTCCAGGTCCAGATAGTTGGTCGGTTCGTCCAGAAGCAGCAGGTCGGGCTGCGCGAACAGCACCCCCGCCAGCGCCACGCGCATCCGCCAGCCGCCGCTGAAGTCGCTGGTCGGGCGCTGCTGGTCTGCGGTGTCGAAGCCCAGCCCGTCCAGGATCGTCGCGGCGCGGGCCTCGGCCGACCAGGCGTCGATGTCGGTGAGGCGGGTCTGGATGTCCGCGATGCGATGCGCGTCCGTCGCGGTCAGCGATTCCGCCATCAGGGCGGTGCGTTCCTGGTCTGCCTCCAGGACGGTCTCCAGCACGGACAGCGCGGTCGCGGCCGATTCCTGGGCCACGCCGCCGATGCGGGCGCGCGTCGGCAGGCTGATGGCGCCGCCGTCCAGGCCCAGTTCGCCACGGATCAGCTTGAACAGCGTCGTCTTGCCCGCGCCGTTCGGACCCACAAGGCCGACCTTGTGCCCTTCGGGCACGGATGCCGAGGCGCCGGCGAACAGCGGGCGGCCCTGGATGGAATAGGAGATGTCATCGATGTGCAGCATCCGCGCGGCATGGCCCATCGGGGGCGGGTCGTCAATGGGGCGGGCAAGGCAGGCTGCAGGATTGTCATCAGTAATGTTATACTATAACTAACCTGACCAGCCACAGCACCGAGGACCTGCCATGACCGACGATCCCCGCCTGCCCGTCACCGTCCTGTCCGGCTTTCTGGGCGCCGGCAAGACGACCCTGCTGAACGCCGTCCTGAACAATCGCGACGGGCTGCGCGTCGCCGTCATCGTCAACGACATGTCCGAGGTGAACATCGACGCCGACCTGGTCCGCGCCGAGGGCGGCATGTCGCAGACCCAGGAGACCCTGGTCGAGATGTCGAACGGCTGCATCTGCTGCACGCTGCGCGAGGACCTGCTGCTGGAGGTGCGCCGCCTGGCCCAGGCGGGGCGGTTCGACTATCTGCTGATCGAATCGACCGGGATCAGCGAGCCGCTGCCCGTCGCCACCACCTTCGAGTTCGCGGATGACAGCGGCGCCAGCCTGTCCGACGTGGCGCGGCTGGACACGATGGTGACGGTGGTCGATGCGGTGAACCTGACGGCCGACTTCTCCAGCCACGATTTCCTGTCCGACCGCGGAGAGGTGATGGGCGACGCCGATGCGCGCACGCTGGTCGATCTGCTGACCGACCAGATGGAATTCGCCGACGTGATCGTGCTGAACAAATGCAGCGATGCCGGACCCGCCCGCGTGGACGCCGCGCGCAAGATCATCCGCGCGCTGAACGCCGACGCGCGCATCATCGAGACGGATCACAGCCGCGTCGCGCCCCGCGACATACTGAACACCGGCCTGTTTGATTTCGACCGCGCCCATACCCATCCGATGTGGGCCAAGGAGCTGTACGGCCATGCCGACCACACCCCCGAGACCGAGGAATACGGCGTCGCCCGCTTCGTCTATCGCGCCCGCCAGCCGTTCGAGCCGCGCAAGATCCACGAGCTGCTGAACGGCCCCCTGCCCGGCGTGATCCGCGCCAAGGGGCATTTCTGGGTCGCCACGCGGCCCGACTGGGTGGCCGAGTTCTCGCTGGCGGGGGCGCTGTCCTCGGTCCGGCCCCTGGGGCAGTGGTGGGCCTCGGTCCCGCGCGACCGCTGGCCGACCCACCCCGAGGGGCGCGCCTATCTGGACGCGCATTGGTCCGACCCCTTCGGCGACCGGCGGCAGGAGCTGGTCTTCATCGGCACCGGCATGGACGAGGATCGCATCCGCGCCCGCCTGAACGCCTGCCTTCTGGGCGAGGAATGGGGCGACAACCCGGCCGGCTGGACCGCCCTGCCCGACCCCTTCCCCGCCTGGCGCCGCGCGGCGGAGGTCGCGGCATGAACCAGCGCGTCGCCCTGCGCCCGACCCCCGCCCCCGCGACGGCGATGAACAGCGGCCACGATCCGCGCGTGCTGGGGACGATCGCGCTGCCCGGCGTCGCGATCGCGCTGTGGCAGCGGACCACCGATCCTGCATGGCAGGCCTGGCTGGACGCGTTGCCGCCGGACCGGTTGCCGCGTCTGCGCCAGACCCTGCGCCCGCAGGACGCCGCGACGGCCCTGCGCCATGCCTGCGACGCGGCCGCGCTGGCGGATTGCGATCACCGCAGGGCGCTGATCGACCAGATCGCCGCGCTGGCGCAGCACGCGGCGCGTTCCCTGGGCGCGTTGATGGTCACCCTGCGGGTCGAGGTCACGGACGGCCAGTCCTGTCCGAAATGGCATCTGGATGCAGTGCGCGCACGGCTGCTTTGCACGCTGCGCGGGGCGGGCACGCAGTTCGGTCCCGTCAGTGGTCCGGCCCAGGTCGACCGCATCCAGCAGATGCCCACGGGCACCGCCGCCCTGTTCCGCGGCCGGACCTGGGGGGTCCAGCCGACGGGCATCCTGCACCGGTCGCCGCCCGCCATCCCCGGCCAGACGCGGCTGCTGGTGGTGGTCGATCCGGTGGAGGAGGCCGCCTCGTGCTGATGCGCCGCTGTGCCAATCTGGGCCGGACCGCGCAGCGCCAGCGGCGGCGCACGCGCGACCCCATGGCGGCCTTCGACGCGCTGCCTCCGCCGCT
>NZ_VDDD01000062.1 GCF_006151785.1 Paracoccus marcusii | reverse complement strand
CGCGTCGCGCGGCGGGTTCGGCGGGTCCAGCGCGGGGCGCAGCATCGGCGGCTGAGGCCGGGCCGGCGCGTCCGTGACCGACGGACGACCGGCATCCGGTGCGGCACGGGTCAGCCCAGGTCCGCCGGATCGCCATGGGCGGGACGACAGGATCCTACCCAACCATGCCGGAACCAAATCGCCGCGCGGGCATTTGCATTGTCGAGCCCAACAATGCCGTCCGCGCGACAGGAGATCCGCATGAAAGCCCTTACCCCCCTTGCCGCGCTGCTGATCGGCCTCGGTGGCGCCGCCGGTGCCCAGGACATCACCGTGTCCTCCAAAATCGACACCGAGGGTGGCCTTCTGGGCAACATGATCCTGCTGGCGCTGCAGGACGCGGGCCTGCCGGTGCAGGACCGCCTGCAGCTGGGAGGCACGCCGATCATGCGCGACGCGATCACCTCGGGGCAGATCGACATCTATCCGGAATACACCGCCAACGGCGCGTTCTTCTTCAACGAGGCCGACAGCGATGTCTGGAAGGATGCCGAAGCCGGCTACAAGCGCGTGGCCGAGCTGGATCTGGAACAGAACGATATCGTCTGGCTGCAACCCTCGCCCGCGAACAACACCTGGGCCATCGCGCTGCGCCAGGACGTCGCGACCGAAAACGACCTACAGACCATGACCCAGATGGGCGAATGGATCGCGGGGGGCGGCGACGTCAAGCTGGCGGCATCGACCGAATTTGTGACTTCGGCCGCGGCGCTTCCGGCGTTCCAGGAAACCTATGGCTTCACCATGAGCCCCGACCAGCTGGTGCAGCTGTCGGGCGGTGACACGGCCGCGACCATCGCGGCGGCGGCGCAGCAGACCTCGGGCGTGAACGCGGCGATGGTCTATGGCACCGATGGCGGCATCGCGCCCGCCGGTTTGGTCGTGATGGAGGACGACAAGGGCGTGCAGCCCGTCTATCAGCCCGCTCCAATCATCCGCGCCGAGGTTCTTGAGGCGCATCCGGAGATCCCCGACATCCTGGCACCGATCTTCTCGTCGCTTGACCTTGAGACCCTGCAGGAACTGAACGGCCGCATTCAGATCGGCGGCGAACCCGCCGCCACCGTCGCCCGCGACCACCTGACCCATGCGGGCTTTCTGGACTGATGCGCGCGCGGCTTGACCGGCCCGGCCTGCTGTTCGCGGTGATCGGGCTGGCCGGGCTGGCCCTGCCGCTGGTGCAGTTCAAGCCGAACCGCATCGTGCTGGGCGAGGGGCTGTCCCTGACCGCCTCTCTGCCCCAGGGACTGATCCTGACCGTGGCCTTGGCCGCGGTGCTGGTCGCGGGCTGCCTGCGCTGGCCGCCCGCGCTGCGCCTTGCCGCGGGAGCGGCGGCGCTGCTGGCGGTGCTGCTAGCCTTAGGTACGGCGGCGACGCATCTGACCCCGCCCGACAACACCCTGGCCCGCGTCGCGCCATCGGTCGGGTTCTGGCTGATGGCACTGGCGTTCGCCCTGATGCTGGCCGATGCGCTGGCGCGGATGAACCCGGCGCTGTGGCTACGCTGGCTGATTTTGGCCGGGGCGGTCGTCGCCATCGGCGCGATCCTGGGGTCGGGCGCGCTGGACGGAGTGTCCGTCATGCGCGAATACGCCGCCCGACAGGACATCTTCCTGCGCGAGGCGCGGGCGCATCTGACGCTGGCCTTTGGGTCACTGGCGCTGGCGCTGCTGATCGGGCTGCCGCTTGGGGTGGCGCTCTATCAAGCGCGGCGGCTAAGGGGGCCGGTTCTGTCGGTGCTGAATATCCTGCAGACGATCCCGTCGCTGGCGTTGTTCGGGGTGATGATCCCCGTCTTTGGATGGATCGCGGCCAATGTGCCCGGCGCCGCGCAGGCGGGGGTGGCGGGCATCGGCCTGTTCCCGGCGCTGGTCGCGCTGTTTCTCTATTCGCTGCTGCCGGTCGTGTCGAACACGCTGACCGGGCTGACCGGCGTGAACCCCGCCACGCGCGAGGCCGCGATCGGCCTGGGCCTGACGCGGGCGCAGCTGCTGGTGCAGGTGCTGATCCCGCTGGCTTTGCCGGTGCTGCTGGCGGCGGTGCGCATCGTGCTGGTCCAGAATATCGGGCTGGCGGTCATCGCCGGGCTGATCGGCGGCGGCGGCTTCGGTACCTTCGTCTTTCAGGGCCTGAACCAGACCGCGATGGATCTGGTCCTGCTGGGCGCCCTGCCCACCATCGCGCTGGCGCTGACCGCCGGCATCGCTCTTGATCTGCTGGTGCGTTCCAGCCGGAGGTCCGCATGATCGACATCCAGAACCTGACCCGAATCTATGACGGCCGCGCCGCGGTCGACGATGTCAGCCTGACGGTCGAACCCGGCCAGATCGCGGCGTTGGTCGGCACCTCGGGGTCGGGCAAGACGACGCTGTTGCGCATGATCAACCGCCTTGTCGAACCCAGCAGCGGTCGCGTGCTGATCGACGGGCAGGACACGCGCGAGGTCGCGCCCCATCTGCTGCGGCGCCGCATCGGCTATGCGATCCAGGGCCATGGGCTGTTCCCGCATCGCACCGTGGGCCAGAACATCGCCACCGTCCCGCGCCTGCTGGGCTGGGACCAAGCCGCGATCCGCGACCGGGTGGACGAGTTGCTGACGCTGTTCCAGATGGCGCCCGACCAGTTCCGCGACCGCATGCCCCATGAGCTGTCCGGCGGCCAGCAGCAGCGCGTGGGCGTGGCCCGTGCGCTGGCGGCGAAGCCCGACCTGCTGCTGATGGACGAGCCCTTTGGCGCGTTGGACCCGGTGATCCGCGCCAAGGCGCAGGCCGACCTGCGCGATATCCAGCGCCGGCTTGGCACCACGCTGATCCTGGTCACCCACGACATGGAGGAGGCGGTGACCTTGGGCGACCGCATCGCCGTCATGGACAAGGGCCGACTGGTCCAATACGCCCCCCCGTCCGAGATCCTGACCGCCCCCGCCACGCCCTTCGTCCGTGATCTGATCGGGCTGGATCAGCGACCCTTCCACCTGCTGTCCCTGACCCCGGCCCATGCCCTGGCGCGCGAGGGCCAAGCCGACGGCCCCGCCCTGCCGCGCGAGGCGACCCTGCGCGACGCGCTGGCCGAATGCCTGTGGAGCGGGCGCGACGCCCTGCCGGTCGAAGGCGGCGGCGTCATCACCTTGGCTGCCCTGCGCGCCCAGGCCGCCCCGCAGGCGCGGGCGGCGGAATGATCGGACGCATCCTGCTGGTCATGGCCGCGGTTCTGCTGCTGGCCTTCCTGATCGCGCCGGGCTGGTTCGCGCCGGTCTTTCAACCCTTCACCCGCAACAACGCGCCCGCGATCTATACCCAGACCCCGCTCTGGTCGCTGACCCTGTCGCATCTGGCGCTGGTCGGGCTGGCGGTCATCGCCTCGACCGTGGTGGCGCTGGTGCTGGCGGTGCTGGTGACGCGGCCCGCGGGGCGCGAGTTCCTGCCCTTGGCGCGCACGATCACCAGCGTGGGCCAGACCTTTCCGCCCGTGGCTGTGCTGGCACTGGCCGTGCCGATCATGGGGTTCGGCGCCGGGCCGACCCTGGTGGCGCTGTTCCTCTACGGCCTTCTGCCGGTGTTCGAGAACACGCTGGCAGGCCTGACCACCCAGCCCGCCAACGTGGCCGAGGCTGCGCGCGGCATGGGCCTGACCCATCGCCAGCGGCTGTGGCAGGTCGACCTGCCGTTGGCCCTGCCGGTGGTCCTGGGGGGAATGCGGCTGACGGCTGTGATCTCGCTTGGCACGGCCACGATCGGCTCGACCGTCGCGGCCCGCACCCTGGGCGAGGTGATCATCGCGGGGCTGCTGTCGTCGAACACGGCCTTCGTCCTGCAAGGCGGGCTTGTCGTCGGCATCATCGCAGTGCTGATCCACGAAGGCTTTCAGGCGCTGGAACGGATCGCCGCCCGCCGCACCGGCCTGGACCGCTAGCGTCCCCGCAACGCCGCGGACAGCGCGCCCGTCACAGGCAACGCGTCGTCGAACCGGATCCCCGCCTCGATATGGCGCAGGTGCGTATCCAGCAAGGACAGGGCCCGCCCCTCGTCCCGCGCGGCGATGGCCGCGACGATGTTCGCATGCTCATCCTCGGCGCACAGCGTGGCGTGGCCCTGGGCGTACAGGCCGATGATCAGCGACGACCGCATCGTCAGCTCGTCCAGATAGCGGGTCAGCACCGGGTTGCGCCCGATCCGCGCCAACAGGATGTGAAACCCGCGCGACAGGCGGATGGCGGCGGGGCGGTTGTCCTGCCCGCGGGCCGCATCCTCGGCCGCCAGATGCGCCTGCAGGTCGGCCAGGTCCTGCGCGTCGGCCAGCCGGACGGCATTGCGGCAGATCGTCGTCTCGATCGCACGGCGCGCCTGAAAGACGTCGCGCGCATCCTGTGGGGTGGGCGTCGCGACATAGGCGCCGCGATTGGGCAGGTGATCCACGACCTGCCAGCCGGTCAGCATCGACAGCGCACGCCGCACATGGGCGCGGTTGCAGGCAAAGATATCCGACAGCGCCTGTTCGCCCAGCTTGGTCCCCGCGCGCAGCCGCTGATCGGCGATGGCGTCCAGGATGCTGTCCACGATCATTGTTTCCAAGGGCTTGTCCATGGTTTCCAATTTGCACCTTCCTTGGGCCTTCGCAACATTGTTCCGCCCGGAAAGACGGCAGAAAAATATGATTATAGATTGTTAACAATTCGTGGTAACAATAGGGCGACTCAGGAACACGGAGACGCCAATGAAGCTGGTCGTGATCAACCCCAACTCCACTGCATCGATGACCGACAAGATCCTGGCATCGGCCCGCGCGGTGGCCGCCCCCGGCACTAATGTCGAGGGCCGTACCGCCCATGGCGCCCCCGCCAGCATCGAGGGCCATTTCGACGAGGTGATGTCCGCCGCCCACCTGCTGCGCGAGGTGCAGCAGGCCCAGGCCGAGGGCGCCGACGCCATCGTGGTCGCCTGTTTCGACGATCCCGCCATCGGTGCCTGCCGCGAGGTCGCGACCGGCCCCGTGCTGGGCATCTGCGAGGCGGGCATCAAGGCCGCCAGCATGATCGCCACGTCGTTCTCCATCGTCACCACCCTGCCCCGCTCCGTCCCGGTGATCGAGGAATTGGTGCGCAAGTACGGCCTTGACCACCAGTGCCGTCGCGTCCGGTCGGCGGAAATTCCGGTGCTGGCCCTGGAAGAGCCCGGATCGAATGCACGGCAGCTGGTTCGTGCCGAAATCCTGCGCGCCATCGAGGAGGACCGCTGCGAAGCCGTCGTTCTGGGATGCGCCGGCATGTCCGACCTGACCGAATGGCTGAGCCACGAGACGGGGATTCCCGTCATCGACGGCGTGACCGTCGCCACCAAGTTCGCCGAGGCGCTGGTCGGCGCCGGGCTGCTGACCTCCAAGATCGGGGCCTATGCGCACCCGATCCAAAAATAAGAAACCCGCCATCTCCATACAGGGAGTATCCCCATGACCCATACCGGAACGATCGCCGATCACGCCCCACATGCCCTGGACGACAAAAGACCGGGCGAGGAGAGCCTTGCCCCGCAGACCACCCGCATCATGGACCCCTGGTCCTACCTGTTCGCTTGGCTGGGCGGCTGCGTCAGCATCGGCACCTTCACCGTCGGATCGGGGCTGGTGGGCACGCTGAACCTGATCCAGACCGTCGTGGCCATCGCCATCGGCTGCACGGTCATCGGCCTTGCGCTGATGATCAACGGGCGCGCGGGCCACAAGTACGGCATCCCCTTCATGGTGCAGGCCCGGTCGTCCTTCGGCTTTGCCGGGACGCGGCTGCCCGCGCTGGTGCGATCGGTCCCGGCGATCGTCTGGTACGGCTTTCAAAGCTGGATCGGCGCCGGCGCCCTGAACTTGGTGTCCGAGACAATGTTCGGCTACTCCAACATCTGGGTGTTTTTCATAGGCTTCCAGTTCCTGCAGATCGCCCTGTCTGTGCTGGGTTTCCACGGCATCAAGTGGCTGGAGAACATCGGCGCCGTATTCATCATCGGCGCGCTGATCTACATGTTCTTCAGCGTGATCGGGCAGTATGGCGACCAGATCAGCACCAACCTGATCCAGGCCGAAGGCACCTGGGGCGCGCCGTTCTGGGGGGCCACGATGCTGTTCCTGGGCGTCTATTCCACGATGATGCTGAACGTGTCGGACTATTCGCGCGAATTGCAGCACCGCGTGGGATCGGTGCGGCAGGTGGTGATCTATGCCAACTCGATCCTGCCCGCGACGCTGTTCATGGGGATGATCGGCCTGATGGTGTCCTCGGCCACCGGAGAGGTCGACCCGATCAAGGTCTTCTCCAGCGCGGTGGACAACCCGATCCTGCTGGTGGTGACGCTCCTGTTCATCGCCTTCGCGCAGGTGACGACCAACATCCTGAACAACGTGGTGCCGCCCGCCTATGCGATGATGGACGTGTTCAAGCTGTCGTTCAAATCGGCCGCCGTCATCGTGGGCCTTCTGGCCTTCGCGACCTTCCCCTGGCTGCTGGTGCGCGACGAATCCGCGGCGGGGCTTGGGCTGTTCATCCAGACCTACAGCGCCTTCCTGGGGCCGATCTTCGCGATCCTGGTGGTCGACTATTACGTGATCCGCCGCCAGACCCTGAACCTTGACCACCATTACGATGCCGACGGCCCCTATCGCGGCTGGAACCCGGCGGCGGTCATCGCGACCGTGGTGGGCGTGATCGTCGCGCTGATCTTTTCGGGCATCAGCTGGTATGCCAGCCTGATCCCGGCGGGGGTCACCTATTGGCTGCTGATGCAGTACCTGCCATCGGCACAGCGCTTCCGCGCCTGACAGGAAAAAGGCCCCCGGTGACGGGGGCCTTTCGCATCATGCGGGCACGACCGGCACCGCGTGCCAGATGTCGCGCATGTATCCCCGGATCGTCCGGTCGGACGAGAAGAACCCCGACCGCGCGATGTTCAGGGCCGCCATCCGGTCCCAGGCCGCATGATCGGCATAGGCCCGGTCCACCGCCCGCTGCGTCGCGAAATAGCTGTCGAAATCGGACGCGACCAGGAACGGGTCGTCGTTCCAGGTCCGGTCCAGCAGCGTGTAATAGCTGTCGGCCCGGCCGAACTGACCTTCGGCGATCAGCTGCAGGGCGATCTTCATGTCCTCGGACGCCTCGATCGCGGCGCGGGCATGGCCGGGGCGGGCCTTCTCGGCCGCGGCCTCCTCGGCGGTCAGGCCGAACAGGAAGAAGTTCTCGGGGCCCACATGCTCGCGGATCTCGACGTTGGCGCCGTCCAGCGTGCCGATGGTCAGCGCGCCGTTCATGGTGAACTTCATGTTGCCGGTGCCCGACGCCTCCTTGCCCGCGGTGCTGATCTGTTCGGACAGATCGGCGGCGGGGATCAGGTCCTCGGCCATCGAGACGTTGTAATTCGGCGGATAGGCGATCTGCAGATATTTTGCCGTGACCGGGTCGTTGTTGATCTTGGCGGCCACGTCGTTGATCAGGTGGATCACCGACTTCGCCAGCCAGTATCCCGGCGCCGCCTTTCCGCCGAAGATCTTGACGCGGGGCGTCCAGTCGCCGTTCGGGCTGTCATGGATGCGCTTCCACAGGGCGATCGCCTCCAGCACGTTCAGCAGCTGGCGCTTGTATTCGTGGATGCGCTTGATCTGGACGTCGAAGATCGCGTCCGGGTCGGCCTTGACGCCCAGCCCCGCCAGCAACCCGTCGGACAGGGCGACCTTGTTGGCGCGCTTTGCGCCCCGCAGATGTTGCAGGAAGGTCGCGTCGCCGGCATGGGTTTCAAGTCCCGCCAGCTGGTCCAGGTCCTTGGTCCAGCCGGTGCCGATGGTGTCGTCCAGAAGCCGCGTCAGCGCCGGGTTCGACATGCGCAGCCAGCGGCGCGGGGTCACGCCGTTGGTCTGGTTCACGATCCGATCTGGGTGCAGCTTGTGCAGGTCGGCAAAGACCGTGTCCTTGACCAGATCGGTGTGCAGCGCGGACACGCCGTTCACGCGGCCCGCCATGATGAAGGCCAGTTCTCCCATGTGGACCTGGTCGCCATGCACGATGCCGATATGGGCGGGGCGGTTGGTGGTCTTGCGGTGATCCTCGTCGATCATCTGGATGATCTGCATGTGCCGGGGCAGCACGCGGCCCATCAGCCAGGTGGACCACCGCTCCAACGCCTCGGGCAGCAAGGTGTGGTTGGTATAGTTCAGCGTCCGCCGCGCCAGGTCCTGCGCGCGGTCGAAGGCCAGGCCATGCACGTCCATCAGCAGGCGGATCAGTTCGGGCCCGGCGATGGCGGGGTGGGTGTCGTTCAGCTGGATCGCGACCTTGTCTGGCAGGATCTCCAGGTCGCCATGTTCGGCCAGGAACCGTGCCAGGATGTCCTGCAACGCGGCCGAGGTCAGGAAATATTCCTGCTTCAGCCGCAATTCCTTGCCCGATTCCGTGGTGTCATCGGGGTAAAGAACGCGCGACAGCGTGCGGGCAAGCGCCTCGGGTTCGGCCGCAGCCGTGTGATCGCCCGCGTTGAAGCGCTTGAGGTCCAGCAGCGTCGTCGGATGCGCCCCCCACAGCCGCAGCGTGTTGGCCCAGTCCCCGCCCCAGCCGATGACCGGCGTGTCATAGGCACGCGCCACGACGCTTTCGCCCGGATGCCAGACGGCATGGCCGTCGACCGTGTCGACATGACCCTTGAACCCGATCTCGTAGCTGTAGTTGATGCGCACGAATTCCCACGGATGCGGCTGGTTCAGCCAATCCTCGGGGGTCTCGACCTGCTGGCCGCCCTCGAAGCGCTGGCGGAACAGGCCGTGCTCATAGCGGATGCCATAGCCGAAGGCCGGGCAGGACAGCGACGACAGCGATTCCAAGAAACACGCCGCCAAACGCCCCAACCCGCCGTTGCCCAAGGCCGCGTCGGGTTCGTCGTCCAGGATCACCTGCTCGTCCAGACCCAGCAGGGTCAGCGCCTCGCCCATGGCGGGCTCCAGGTTCAGGTTGATGATCGCATCGCCCAGGATGCGGCCGATCAGGAATTCCATCGACAGGTAATAGACCCGCTTGGCGCCCTGGTCGCGGGCGGCACGGATGGCGCCGACCCAGGGGCCGACCATCAGGTCGCGCACCGTATAGCTGACGGCAAGGCGCCAATCGAAAACGGTTGCGAATTCCGGGCCGCGGCCCTGGGTGTGGGTCAGGTGATGCAGGATCTGATCGCGCAGATCCTGTGCCGACAGGGATTGGGTCACATTCCGCCTCTTGCGCAGGGAAAAATCAGGACAACCAGACGCGGCCATAGGGTGGCAATGCCAGCATGTCGTCATGCAGCGTCACCGTCGCGTCCGACAGAATGTCGCGCATGTCCGTCACGCCTTGAAAGCGCAACCAGTCGCCGCTGACCTGTTGCCAGCTTTCCGTGAAGTTGAAAAGACACAGAATGCCGCCCTGGGGCGCGCGGCGTGCGAATGCCAGCAGCGCGGCGTTGCCGCAGTCCAGAATTTCGGTCGGATGCCCGCCATGCAGGCGGTCGCAGGACCGGCGCGCGGCCAGGATGGCGCGGGTGCCGTGCAGGACGCGGCCCTCGGGCGTGGCGGGGTCGGCGCTTGCGCGGGCGGCGCGGTCCCAGTCCATGGCGGGGCGGTTGATCCAGCGGCTGTCATGCGCATGCTCGGGTACGTCCAGATAGCCGTGGTCGTTCACCATCGCCAGTTCGTCCCCCATGTAGATCAGGGGGATGCCGCCGAAGGACGCGATCAGCGCATGGCCCAGCAGGATGCGGTCCACGGCCCGGTCGACCGCCAGCGGATCGCCCGCGGCCAGCCCGGCCTCCAGCCCAGCCAGTGCGGCAAAGCTGCCGGCAATGCGCTTGTCGCCGGTCTCGGGGTTCTCCTGGAACAGCACGCCGCGGGCGAAGCTGCCCGGATAGCTGCCGTCATAGAAATCTGACAGGAAGGCGCGATGCGCCGCCCCCGACAGGCCCAAGGCGCCCGCATCCTCATCCGTGATCGCCCATCCGATGTCGTCGTGACAGCGGATGTACGTTGCATAGGTCGCGTTCGTCAGCACGCGCGGGAAATGCGTGCGCAGCACATGTGTCATCAGCCGCGTGTCGCGCGTGGCCAAGGCTGACCAGTACTGGACCATCAGGCTGTTGTGATAGCAGAGGTTCCCCTCGCGCCCGTCATGTTCGCCGCGCCCGAAATAGGTCAGCATCTCGGCCGGGCCGACGATGGCCTCCTCCAGGTGGATCACCGCGCTGGCCGCGATCCGGGTGCATGCGCGCAAGGCGCGCAGGATCAGGTGGACTTCGGGCTGGGACTGGCAGGTGGTGCCCATGCGCTTCCACATGAAGGCCACCGCGTCCAGGCGCAGAACATCGACGCCCTTGTTGGCCAGGTTCAGCATGATCCGCACAATCTCCAGGAACACCCGCGGGTTGGCCCAGTTCAGGTCCCATTGATGGGCGTTGAACGTGGTCCAGACCCATTTGCCGAATTCGGGGTGATGGGTGAAGCTGCCCGGCGCGGTCTCGGGAAAGATCTCGATCAGCGACGCCTCATAGGCGCGGGGCAGCGTGTCGTCGTCGAACATCAGGTACATGTCCTGGTACTCCGGATCACCCGCCGCCGCGCGCCGCGCCCATTCGTGCTCCTGCGCGGTGTGGTTCAGCACCAGATCCACACACAGCGACATGCCCCGTTCGCGCAGGCTGCCCGCCAGCCGCGTCAGGTCGGCCATGCGCCCGAAGGCCGGGTTGATCTGGCGATAGTCCATCACCGAATAGCCGCCATCGCTGTCGCCCGGCCGCGGCATCAGGCAGGGCATCAGGTGGACATAGCTGATGCCCAGATCGCGCAGGTAATCCAGCCGGCCATGCACCCCGGACAGCGTCCCCGCAAAGCGGTCGATGTAGAAGACATAGCCCGCCATGCCAGACCGCTGGAACCAGTCGGGCTCCAGGTCGCGCATCAGGTCCAGGCGCTTCAGGTCGGCGGGGCGCGCGGCCCAGCCCTCGCGCAGCGCGGCCTCCAGCTCGGCGCAGAAGGCGTCGTAATCGGGGCGATCGCCGTACAGGCGTTCCAGCATGGGCCACAGGTCGGGCGCGCTGCGCGCGAGGCGCATGTCGAAGATCGAGGGGGCTTGGGTCATGATACGCTCGGGGTGGTCAGCACGAAGGCCGCGACGCTGTCGGCGGCGATGGGTTCAAGGTCCTGGGCAGGCAGGTCCGGGTCGTCGTCCCGCGCGCTGTCCAGGCGGCGGCGCCAGCGGCCATCGGGCGCGTCGGGCAGGCGGACCTGCGCCTCGGGGCCGTTGTTGAAGACCAGGAAGACCGCTCCCGGCAGGGCCGCATAGGCGGGCGTGCCGGATGCCATGCGCATCTCGGCCGCCAGCAGGCGGCAGTCGGGGTCGTTCCAGTCGTCGGGCGTCATCGGCGCGCCGTCGGCCCGGCGCCAGAACAGGTCAGGCAGCCCGTCCTGTTCGCGCGGCTGGCTGTGCAGGAAACGCTTCTGCCGCAGGATCGGATGCGCGCGCCGGAACGCGATGACGCGGCGCACGAAGTCCAGGAAGGCCGGGTCCGCGCCGTCCCAGTCGACCCAGCCCGTCGGGTTATCCTGGGCATAGGCGTTGTTGTTGCCGCCCTGGCTGTTTCCCAGCTCGTCGCCGGCCAGCAGCATGGGCGTGCCTTGGGACAGCATCAGCGTGGCGATCAGGTTGCGGCGGCGGCGGTCGCGCGCGGCGGTGATCGCGGGATCGTCGGTCGGGCCTTCGGCGCCCATGTTGTCGGACAGGTTGTGGTTGTGGCCGTCGCGGTTCTCCTCGCCGTTGGCCTCGTTGTGCTTGTCGTTGAAGCTGACCGTGTCCATCAGCGTGAAGCCGTCATGGGCGGCCACGAAATTCACCGAACTGGTCGCGGGGCGACCGTCATGGTCGAACCGCGCGGCCGATCCCGCCACCCGCTTGGCAAGCTTGCCGATCAGGCCCTGATCGCCCCGCCAGAACCCGCGGATCTGGTCGCGATAGCGGTCGTTCCATTCGGCAAAAGGCGCGGGATAGGCGCCCAGCTGATAGCCCCCTGACCCGATGTCCCAGGGTTCCGCGATCAGCTTGATGCGGTTCAGGACCGGGTCCTGGCGGATGGCACGAAACAGCGGCGCGTCGCGGTCGAACACGCCGCGCGTGCGCCCCAGCACGGATGCCAGGTCGAAGCGGAACCCGTCCACATGCATCACCTCGACCCAGTAGCGCAGCGAATCCATGACCAGCCGCAGCGTGAAGGGGCTGTCCAGGTTCAGCACGTTGCCGGTGCCCGCATCGTTGACATAGAACCGCCGATCCTCGGCCAGGCGGTAATAGGACGCGTTGTCCAGCCCGCGGAACGACAGGGTCGGGCCCAGTTCGTTGCCTTCGGCGGTGTGGTTGTAGACGACGTCCAGGATCACCTCGATCCCGACCTTGTGGAACCGTGCGACCATCTGCTGGAATTCGGCGATGTCGCCCGTCTGCATGTAGCGCGGTTCCGGCGCGAAGAACCCATAGGACATGTAGCCCCAGAAATTCGTCAGCTTCCTGTCGGTCAGAAAGCGGTCGTCGGCAAAGGCATGGACGGGCAGCAGCTCGATCGCGGTGACGCCAAGCCGCGTCAGGTGATCCAGGACGGGTTCGGACGCCATCGCCAGATAGCTGCCGCGATGCCCGATATCGGTGCGCCCTGCGGTCAGTCCCTTGACATGCGCCTCATAGATCACCGTCTCCGACAGGGGCCGGTGCAGGGCACGGTCGTCGCCCCAGGCGAAGCTGGGGTCCACGACCACCGACTTCGGCATGTGCTGCGCGCTGTCGCGGCGGTCGAAGGACAGGTCGGCATCGTGGTGCCCGACCCGGTATCCCATCAGCGCGTCATGTGCGGCGGGCCGTCCCGTCAGCCGCTTGGCATAGGGGTCGATCAACAGCTTGCGCGCGTTGAAGCGATGCCCTTCGTGGGGGCGATAGGGGCCGTGCATCCGAAAGCCGTATTTCTGGCCGGGGCGCAACCCCTCGACATGGCCGTGCCAGACATGGCCCTCGCGTTCGGGCAGATCGACCCGCGTCTCTCGGTTGCGTTCGTCGAACAGGCACAGCACGGCGCGTTCGGCATGCTGAGAGAACACCGCAAAGTTCACCCCCGCGCCGTCGAAGGTCGCACCCAGGGGCGTGGGGCGCCCTGCGGTCATCGCGATGGTCTGGGTCATGACGGATGGGTCAGCCTTGCATAGAGATCGGCATAGGCACGGGCCGACTGCCCCCACCCGACGGGATGGGCCATGGCGTTGGCCTGCATCCGGGACCAGGTGTCCCGGTCCGCGTAAAGGGTCGCCAGCCGCATCAGCGCCCCGCGCAGCGCCACCGCCGTGACGGGCGCGAACTGGATGCCCGTGGCGACGCCGCGCGCCAGCCCCGCGGGGGAGGCGTTGATGACCGTGTCGGCCAGCCCGCCGGTCAGCGCGACGACCGGGATGGTGCCATAGCGCAGTCCGTACATCTGCGTCAGCCCGCAGGGTTCGAACCGCGACGGCACCAGGATCGCGTCCCCCCCGGCGATCAGCCGATGAGAGAACGCCTCGTCATAACCGATGCGCACGGCCACGTTGGGGTTCGCCGCCGCCTGCCGGAACGCCTGTTCCAAGCCCGGATCGCCCGACCCCAGGACCGCCAGCTGACCGCCCGCCGCCATCAGCGCGGGCAGCGTCTCCAGCACCAGGTCCAAACCCTTCTGATGGGTCATCCGCGACACGATCACGCAAAGCGGCCCCTCCGCCTGCGGCAGGCCCAGCTCCGCCTGCAACGCGGCCTTGGCGGCGGCCTTGCCCGCCGGGTCGGCGAAAGGAACGATAGCCGGGTCGGTCGCGGGGTCCCAGGCCTGTTCGTCGATGCCGTTCAGGATGCCGGTCAGGGCGGCCTGCCGGTGGCGCATGACCCCGTCCAGCCCCATGCCGAATTCGGGCGTCATCAATTCGTCAGCATAGCTGGGCGACACGGTGGTCAGCGCGTCCGCGCCCATCAGCCCGGCCTTCAGCGCCGAGATGCCGCCCCAGAACTCGTATCCCTCGCTGTAGAACCGCGCGGGGTCCAGGCGCAGCGAATGCAGCCGCCCCGGATCGGTCGACCCGGTGAAGGCGATGTTGTGGATGGTCAGCACCGTCCGCACATCGGCCCCGCCCATGCGCGGCAGGTATTCGGTCATGAAGCCCGCCTGCCAGTCGTGACCGTGCAGCACCTGGGGGCGCCATCCGGTCGCGCCATGGGCCGCGACATGCGCGCCCACCCAGGACAGCGCGGCAAAGCGTTCCGGGTTGTCCGGCCAGTCGCGCCCGTCGGGGCCCAGATAGGGGTTGCCGGGGCGGCCATACAGATGGGGTGCGTCGATCACCAGCAGGTCCAGCCCCGCGCCCCGCCCCTGCAGCAGGACCGCGGGCCCGCCGAACAGGTCGTCGAAGGCATGAACGGCCTCGGCTTCCTGCAGTGCGGCCATCACCGCCGGATAGCCGGGGACCAGGCTGCGCATGTGGACGCCCACGCCCGCCAGGGCGGCGGGCAACGCGCCCGTGACGTCGGCAAGCCCCCCGGTCTTGACCAGGGGGGCGATCTCGGAGGCGACCGACAGCACCCGTATCACAGGGATGCCGCCCGCCGGTCCAGCATGTCCTGGGTGATCAGGGTCACGCCGCCCTCGCTGACGCGGAACCAGCGGGCATCGGCATCGGGGTCCTCTCCGACGATCAGGCCCTCGGGGATGACCACGCGGCTGTCGATCACGACGTTGCGCAGCCGGGCATGGCGGTTCACTGTCACGTAGGGCAGCACCACAGCGTGATCCAGGACCGCATAGCTGTTCGTGTGCACCTCGGTGAACAGCAGCGAATTGCGCACCTCGGTCCCCGAGATGATGCAGCCCCCGGACACCATCGACGACACGGCAAGGCCGCGGCGGTCGGTCTCGTCATGGATGAACTTGGCGGGCGGCACGCTTTCGGAATAGGTCCAGATCGGCCAGTCGCGGTCCCACAGGTTCAGGTCCGGGGTAAAGTCGGTCAGCGCGATGTTGGCCTGCCAGAAGGCGTCGACCGTGCCCACGTCCTTCCAATAGGCCGGCGCATGCGCCTCGCGCACGCAGGACGTGTCGAACCGATGCGCCATCGCCTTGCCGTTCTTGACGATATCGGGGATCAAGTCGGTGCCGAAATCGTGGCTGGAATTGGGGTCCTGCGCATCGCGCAGCAGCAGGTCGCGCAGGAAGGCCCAGTTGAAGACATAGATGCCCATCGAGGCCAGCGCCTTGTCCGGCTCGCCCGGCATGGCGGGCGGATCGGCGGGCTTCTCCAGGAAGGACACGATCCGACCCGTGGCGTCCACGTCCATCACGCCAAAGGCCGTGGCCTCCATCCGGGGCACGGTCAGGCAGCCCACGGTGACGTCCGCGCCGCTTTCGACATGCTCGCGCAGCATGATCTCGTAGTCCATCTTGTAGATGTGGTCGCCCGCCAGGATGACGATGTAATCGACGTCGTAATCGTCCACGATGTCGATGTTCTGGGTGACCGCATCGGCCGTGCCGCGGTACCAATGGTCCTCGGACGTGCGCTGGCTGGCGGGCAGGATGTCCAGGAACTCGTTGCGTTCGGCCCGGAAGAAGTTCCAGCCGCGCTGGCAATGCCGGATCAGGCTGTGGGCCTTGTACTGCGTGGCGATGGCGATCTTGCGGATGCCGGAGTTCATCGCGTTCGACAGGGCAAAGTCGATGATGCGGGTCTTGCCGCCGAAATAGACGGCGGGCTTGACGCGCCGGTCGGTCAACTCTCTCAGGCGGCTGCCGCGGCCCCCCGCCAGCACGAAGGCCATCGCGCGGCGCGTCAGCCGTTGCGTTTCGACCATGGTTCTCTCCTCCCTCATGAAATCAGCCCTCGGCCACGAAGATCACGACCGACAGCGGCGGCAGCGTGACCGCCATGGACGCGGGCTGGCCATCCTGAGCCGCACCATCGGCCAGGACCCCGCCCAGATTGCCCATGCCGCTGCCGCCATAGATCGCGGCATCGGTGTTCAGCGCCTCGCGCCAGCGCCCCGCCTGCGGCACGCCGATGCGGAAATCGGGGCGCGGCACGGGGGTGAAGTTGCAGACCACCACCACCGGCGGATCGCCCGCATCCCCGCGCCTGATCCAGGCATAGGTCGATTGCGCGGGATCGGTCGCGATCCACTGGAACCCCTCGGGCTCGGCATCCTTGACATGCAGCGCGGGCGTGCCGCGATAAAGCCCGTTCAGGTCGCGCACCAGCGCCTGCACGCCCTGATGCATCGGCTGGCTGGCGGCGTGCCAGTTCAGCTCGCCGTTGTGGTTCCATTCCTCGGGTTGGCCGAACTCGCAGCCCATGAACAGCAGCTTTTTCCCCGGATGCCCCCACATGAAGCCGTAATAGGCGCGCAGGTTGGCGAATTGCTGCCATTCGTCGCCGGGCATCTTGTGCAGCAGGCTGCCCTTGCCGTGAACGACCTCGTCATGGCTGATCGGCAGGATGAAGTTCTCGCTGAAGGCGTACATCAGCCCAAAGCTCATCAGGTCGTGGTGATAGCGGCGGTGGACCGGATCGCGGCTCATGTAGCGCAGGGTGTCGTTCATCCAGCCCATGTTCCACTTGAAGCCAAAGCCCAGCCCCCCCGCATCGACCGGGGCCGACACCTTGGGGAATGACGTGCTCTCCTCGGCCACGGTCATGATGCCGGGCTGTTCGCCGTAAGCCTCGATGTTCATGTTCTGAAGGAACGCGATCGCCTCATAGTTCTCGCGCCCGCCATCCTTGTTCGGAACCCATTCGCCGGCCTTGCGGGAATAGTCGCGGTACAGCATCGACGCCACCGCATCCACGCGCAGCCCGTCGATATGGTATTCGTCCAGCCAATAGACGGCGTTCGCGGTCAGGAAATTCTGCACCTCGATCCGGCCATAGTTATAGATCAGGGTGTTCCAGTCCTGATGAAACCCCTCGCGCGGGTCGGCATGTTCGTAAAGCTCCGTCCCGTCGAAGCGGGCCAGGCCATGCGCGTCGGTCGGGAAATGCCCCGGCACCCAGTCCAGCAGCACCCCCAGCCCCGCCTGGTGCGCCGCATCGACCAGGTCGCGGAACTCATGCGGCGGACCGAAGCGGATCGTCGGCGCATAAAGGCCCACCGGCTGATAGCCCCATGACCCGTCAAACGGAAATTCGCTGACCGGCATCAGCTCCAGATGGGTGAAGCCCATGTCCTTGGCATAGGCGACCAGATCCCGCGCCATCTCCTGATAGGAGAGCGGCCGCCCGCCATCGTCGTACTTGCGCCGCCAGCTGCCCGGATGGACCTCATAGATGCTGATGGGGGCGCGGCGATCCTGCGCCCGCGCGCGCCGCGCCATCCATTCGGCGTCCTTCCAGCCATAGCCGGTGATGTCGCGCACCACACTGGCCTTCTCGGGCGGATGCTGGCTGCCGAAACCCACCGGGTCGGCCTTCAGCATCACCCCGCCATGGGCGTCCAGAACCTCGTACTTGTAGAGGGTGCCCTCACCCAGGCCGGGCAGGAAGATCTCCCAGAACCCCTGGCCCACGCGGCGCATCGGATGACGCCGGCCGTCCCACCCGTTGAACTGGCCCACGACCGACACCCGCCGCGCATTGGGCGCCCAGACCGCAAAGCGGGTCCCTGCGACGCCCTGATGGGTGGTCACATGCGCGCCCAGCACCTGCCACAGCCGCTTGTGCGTGCCTTCGGCCAGCAGGTGCAGGTCCATCTCGCCCAGCACGGGCGCGAACCGATAGGGGTCGTCAAAGGTCCATTCGACGCCGCCGCCCGACCGGGCCTTCAGCCGATAGGGACCGGCCGGGATCGGGCCGGCGAACAGATCGCCCGCCACGCGCGGCAGATCCGTCTCTCCATCGGGCCCCACGGCCGACAGTGCGGCCAGGTCGGGGTGATAGACGGTCAGCCACTGACCGTCGCCGAACGGGCGCGGTCCCAGAATTGAAAACGGTTGCGAACATCGCCCCTGGGCCAGCAGGGCCTGATCTTCGGGGCTAACATGCGGAGGATTCTTGCTTTTGTCCATGCGGCCCACCTTAGCCCGATCACAGATTCGGGCAATCGTCTGGTTAACGCTAACACCTCCTTTTTGATCCCGCTATAGTCATCCGCGACGACAGGATTTTCCGGAAAGGTATCGATGATGGCGGAATGGTGGCGCGACGCGGTGATCTATCAGATCTATCCCCGCAGTTTTCAGGACAGTGACGGCGACGGCATCGGCGACCTGCCGGGCATCACGCGCCGGCTGGACCATGTGGCGGGCCTTGGTGTGGATGCGATCTGGCTGTCGCCCTTCTTCACCTCGCCGCAGAAGGACATGGGCTATGACGTGTCCGACTATACCGGCGTCGACCCGCTGTTCGGCAGCATGGCCGATTTCGACGCGATGGTCGCCCGTGCGCACGCCCTGGGCCTGAAGGTCATCATCGACCAGGTCATCAGCCATTCCAGCGACAAGCATCCCTGGTTCGAGGAGAGCCGCCGCGACCGCACCAACCCCAAGGCCGACTGGTATGTCTGGGCCGACCCCAAGCCCGACGGCACCCCGCCCACGAACTGGCCCTCCGTCTTCGGCGGCCCGGCCTGGGAATGGGAGCCGCGCCGGCGCCAGTACTACCTGCACAACTTCCTGATCGAGCAGCCCGACCTGAACATGTGGAACCCCGCGGTCCAGGACGCCCTGCTGGACACGATGCGATTCTGGCTGGATCGCGGCGTCGACGGGTTCCGGCTGGACACGGTCAACTACTACTTCCACGACGCCAAGCTGCGCGACAACCCGCCCAATCCCGACCACAAGGGCCCCGAGACCTACGGCTTTCAGCGCCACGTCCATTCCAAGAACCAGCCCGAGAACATCGCCTTCCTGGAACGCATGCGCGCGCTGACCGATGAATACGACGCCCGCATGATGGTCGGAGAGGTCGGCGACGGCGGCCAGACCGCCATCGACATCATGGGCGATTACACCCAGGGCGATGACCGCCTGCACATGTGCTACAGCTTCGAGATGCTCAGCCCCGACTTCACCGCGCGCCATTTCCGGCACACGATCGAGGGCGTGCACGATCATGCCCCCGACAGCCATTCCTGCTGGTCCTTCTCGAACCACGACGTGATCCGGCACGTGTCCCGTTGGGCCGACCATGCGCAATCCCCCGAGGCGCTGGCACGGCAGGCGGCGGCGATGCTGCTGTCCTTCCCCGGCACGATCTGCCTCTATCAGGGAGAGGAGCTGGGCCAGACCGAGACGACCCTGGTCTATGAGGAACTGACCGACCCCCCCGCCCTGCGCTTCTGGCCCGAGGTCAAGGGCCGCGACGGCTGCCGCACGCCGATGGTCTGGGATCAGGGCGAACCGCATGCGGGGTTCTCGGACGCGGCGCCTTGGCTGCCGGTCAAGGACGACCAGGCGGTCCGCGCCGTAGCGCATCAGCAGAACAGCAACGACAGCGTGCTGGCCGCCTATCGCGGCACGATCGCCTTCCGCAAGGCGTCCGATGCGCTGCGCTTCGGCGAGACCGCCTTCCTGGACATGCCCGAACCGATCCTGGCCTTCCGCCGCGACCATGACGGGCGGGCGCTGACGGCGGTGTTCAACCTGTCGCGCACGCCCCTGTCGGTGGCGATCGCGGGCGATACCGGCCTCAGCGGCCCGGTCAACGCCACGCTGGAGGGCGGCACGCTGCACCTGCCGGCGAACGGCTTCGCCTGGCTGACGGGTGCGCCGGCGCTGACCGCCTAAGATACGGGTGGCTGGGGCCTCAGGGCTCCGGCCGCCGCCACACGAACAGGGCCAGCCCCAGATAGATCCCCGCGGCCCCGAACAGCATGGCCCAGGCAGGACTGCCCGACCACAGCTCCAGCCCCGCCCAGATCAGCGGCAGGATCACGCAGATCACCCGCACCCACAGCGGACGAAAGAACGGCGCATCGGGATCGACCAGCTTCATGGCACACCTTCCAGGGGCTTGGGGGGGCGGGGGGTCCGGGGGGCTGGCCCCCCGGCCGTCGCGGGACGCACCAGGCCGCGCTGCCATGGCGGGTCCTCGGCAAAGGCCGCCGCGATGTGATCGACGAAAGCGCGCGTCTTGCGGGGCAGCGGCCGGATCGGCGGCCAGACCACGCTGATCGGCAGCGGATCCTGCGCCAGGTCCGGCAGCACCTGCACCAGCCGCCCGTCGCGCAGCGCGTCATGGACGATGAACAGCGGCAGCAGCGCCAGGCCCAACCCGCCGATGGCCAGATCGCGCATCGCCTCGCCGTTGTTGGCCGACACCCGGCTCTGCCGGGGCGGCGCGACCTGGGCGCCAAAGGGCCAGATCTCGGCCAGCCGCGCGTTCAGGTATCCGATGACCTCGTGCCCCGCCAGATCGCCGGGCGCCCCGACCGCGCCGTGCTGCGCCAGGTAATCGGGACTGGCCACCAGGGCGCGCGGATCCTCGCACAGGCGGCGCGCCATCAGGCTGCTGTCCTTCAGATGCCCGATGCGCAGCCCCAGATCGAACCCCGCCCGCCCCAGGTCCATATGCCGGTCATCGTAATCCAGCACGATCTCCAGCCCCGGATGGGCGCGCGCGAAACCCGCGATCACCGGGCCCAGGTGGCGGATGCCGAAACTCATCGGCGCCGCGATGGCCAGCCGCCCGCGCAGCGCGGCCTCGGGCGCGGCGGCGCTTTCGGTGGCGGCGACCAGTTCGGCCAGCGCCGGG
>NZ_VDDD01000061.1 GCF_006151785.1 Paracoccus marcusii | reverse complement strand
ATTTGCCGGTCAGCAGGCCGCCGGCCAGCGGGCTCCAAGGCATGATTCCGAGGCCGAAATGCGCGGCCATCGGGGCGATGTCCAGCTCGACCCCGCGCTCGATCAGCGACCAGGCGCTCTGCAACCCGATCGGCCCCGGCAGACCATGCGCCGCGGCCAGCGTGGCCACCTTGGCGACATACCAGGCGGGCGTGTTCGAGAAGCCGTAGTAGAGGATCTCTCCGCGCGCGACCGCGGCGGCCAGCGTCCGCAGCACCTCTTCCGGCGGGGTCGTTCGGTCCCAGACATGCACCCAATAGAGGTCGATCCGATCCGTGCCGAGGCGCCGCAGCGAGCCCTCGATCCCGAGACGGATGTTGATCGCGCCGTTTCCGCCATGCAGCGGATGGCCCTGCGAGCGGGCAAAGCCGGACTTGGTGGACAGCACCAGCCGGTCCCTCAGCCCGCTGTCTGTCACGAACTGGCCCAGCATCCGCTCGCTGTCTCCGCCGCCATAGATGTCGGCCGTGTCGATGACATTGCCGCCTGCCGTCACATAGGCGTCGAAGATGCCCCGCGCCTCGGTCAGGTCGCTGCCCCACCGGCCCGCGCCGAAAGTCATGGTGCCAAGCGTCAGCGGGCTGACGATCAGCCCCGATCGGCCAAAGCTGCGGTAATCGGTCATCTGCATGGATCATGCTCCTCGCTGCGGTGATGCCGTGAGCGTAGAGCCGCGCGGCGCGGCCCATTAGCCGCTTTCCGTGGCATGAGCCTGTGAGTATCCTTCACAGATGATGCGGCAGAACCTCAACGATCTGGCGGCCTTTGCGGTCATCGCACGGACGCGCAGCTTCACGGCGGCGGCTGCGGAGCTTGGCGTGTCGCCCTCGGCCCTGAGCCACGCGATGCGCGCGCTGGAGGAACGGCTCGACCTGCGTCTGCTGGCGCGGACCACCCGCTCGGTTGCGCCGACCGAGGCGGGCCTGGCGCTGCTGGACCGCCTTGGTCCGGCGCTGGCCCAGATCGAGGCCGGTCTCGAGGCGCTGGCGGAATGGCGGGCCTCGCCTGCCGGGATTGTGCGGCTGACGACCTTCCACTGGCTGGCCTCGACGCTGCTGTCACGCAAGCTGCCCGGCTTTCTCAGAAGCCACCCGGGCGTCACGGTCGAGGTGAATGTCGATGACGGCCTGCGCGATCTGGTGTCTCTGGGCTTCGACGCGGGCATCAGGCTGGGCGAGAGCGTCGAACGCGACATGATCGCCGTGCGGATCGGCCCGTCGCTGCGCATGGCCGTCGTTGCGACGCCGGATCACTGGAACGCCCACGGCCGCCCCCGCCATCCGCGGGATCTGCTGGCCCATCCCTGCATCAGCTACCGCAACCTCGGCAACGGATCGTTGTTGCCATGGGATTTCGAGAAGGACGACAAGGAGCTGCGCATTCAGGTTCGGGGCCCGCTGGCCTGCAATTCGGCGGACTTGGCGCTTGCCGCGGTGCGGGCCGGCTGCGGGGCTGGCTGGACCGAACAGGAAGATGTGGCCGAGGACCTCGCCACCGGACGGCTGGAGCGGGTGCTGGACGACTGGTGCCAACCCTATCCCGGCGCCTACCTGTTCCACCCGAGCCGGCGACAGGTCCCCGCGCCGCTGCGCGCGTTGATCGACCATCTCAAGGAGTAGCGGGTCGGGGCTGCACCGCGCGAGGCCCCGCCGACCCGTTCAAATCGCCTGCCCGCCCGAGACTTCGATCCTATGCCCCGTGACCCACCGGTTGTTATCAGAAAGCAGGCTCGCAACCATCGAGCCAATATCGTCGGGGACACCCGCGCGGCCCAAGGCCGTCATTCCGGCATCGAGGTCGTTAACCTCTGCGTTGTCCCGCACAACGCCGCCGCTAAAATTAATCTCGATGGCGCCCGGCGCCACCGTGTTCACAGCGATGCCGCGAGGCCCAATGTCTTTTGCCAAATTGCGCGTCAGCACCTCGATTGCCGCCTTGGCCGCGACATAGGCGGAGAAACCCTCGACCGAAAACCGCGTGAGACCGGATGAGATGTTCAAGTTCCGCCCCCATCATCGATAAGCGCCCGCAGGGCCTGCGTCAGGAAGTCGACACCTTTGACATGCATGTCGAGGAGCGTGTCGAAATGCGCCTCGGTGGTCCTGGCGAATGGCATGAACTCGCCATGTCCTGCTCTGTTCACTAGATGATCAAAGCTGTCACAGCTCCAAACATCGCTTAGGGAGCACTGAAAATTGCTGGCAAACGTCGAAAACCTAGCCAGCTTTAAGACGTCCCGCATAATCGCTACGGCTTCGCTACCGATCGCCTTGATCTCCGCAACGACGTCCTCGGCCTGCGCAGCGTTGCTGCGGTTGGCCACAATGACATCGCCACCGCCGCGGACCGTGGAAAGCGCGGTGTTTTGGCCAAGGCCATGGTCGGCGCCTGTCATAAGTGCGATCTTGCTCATTTCTTGCTCATTATTGTCAGCGGATAGGAAGAAGATGAGCTATTGTGACCGGCGGTTGTTGCCTGTTTCTCGGGAAACTTTGCCTGGTCCACCAAAGTTCGGACAAAAACCTTGCTAGGGGGCGGGCCGTGATTGCTTGATGCTGCACGCATCTTTGGCTGGATTGTGCAATACTCAGCTTCCTCACCCTCGTTCGCCGCGATGCCGAGGCGCATGTCCACCGCTTCGGTCATCTCCGTCATCCTGCCGATTGATCGGCCGCAACGACAGGCAGGCATCCTGTCGATCGGTGGTTGGCTGAGGGCCGGAGGTGTGGCTGAAGCTTGCAAATCAGATCAGGGACAAGGCGACGGCCGTGTGGCATTTCGGGCGCCTGCGCCGGCTGGTGCGGACCGAGGCCGGGCTGGCCCCGCAGGTGCTGGTCAGCGTGGCCGAGATCCCCTGCGAGGATCAAGCCGGCGAGGGGCCGGCGGCGCAGATCACGATCCTGGGGATGGACCTGATGCGGCGGGTGATGGTGATCCATCGTCCCGCCGCCGAGGTGAGCGCCGCCGATATTGCCGCGGCACTGGGTAACGCACCCGGCCTGTGACAGGCCGGGTGCCGGGGCATCAGTGAACGACGCCGCTGCCGCCGGCGACGGCGATGTTGTAGGGCGTGCCCTCGACCTCGATCGTGCCCAGCTCGGACAGGTCGGCCGTGCTGACGCGGCGCACCAGCCCTGCGTTCGGATCGGTCACCACGACCTCGTCCCCGGCCATGGCGATGCGCGGGCGAGCATCGTTCCAGTGGCCGTCCATCGAATAGGGCTCGGTCACGCGGGCGGATTGCTCGATCTCGGCCGACAGCATGTTGATGCGATGCAGGCTGCCGTCCTCGGTCAGCACGAATGCGTTCGTCGGTTTGACCGGGTCCAGCGCGAAGTCGACGCGGCGGAAGAGCAGCGCGATGCGCGTGAAATGCGGCTCGTCGACCGGATCGATCACCACCAGCCCGTCGGGGCCGTGATTGCCAAGAAACATCTGGATTGCGTTCGAGCCGAGGATCGTGCCGGTGGTTACGTCTTGCGGCAGATCGGCCGGGTATTCCAGCATCCGGTATTCGACGCCGTCGCCCGCGGCCGTCGCGGTCAGCACGCCCTCGCGGCAACCGGCGACCAGATAAGCGCCCGAAAACGCCTCGCCATGGATCGCGGTGCAGGTGGCCAGATCGCCGGTGGCGCTGCCCTCGGCATCGAAGGCCTGCAGGCCGAGGCGGGGGACCGAGGCGTCGCCCGTGACCTCCTCGTCCGACGCCACTGTCGAGAGCCAGGTCCCGCCCATCGGCGCGACGAAGCCGTGATGGGCGCGGGCCTGCGGGAAGCGCTGCGGCGCGATCTCGCCGCTGGCCAGGGCGGCGCTGTCAAGAACCTCGGCATAGCCGCCGCGGTCGTAGTTGATGACGATCTTGCCGTCATGATCGACCAGGTGGAAGGGGCGCGGGCCGGTCAGCGTGGTCTCGATCGCCTCAGGATCGGTGACCGAGATGTCGGCGTGATCGCCGTGATCCTTGAAGGCGATGCCGCTGTTGAAGAAATGCACCGCGTCATCGTTGGACTGCACGGCGGCCACGACCGCGCCGCCGGCGACGGGGAACAGCTTGGTCTGGCCGGTCGTCTGAAAGCTCCAGCGGTTCTCGGGGTCCGAGAGGTCGATCGCGGTGACGCGGCCCTCCGCGTGATCGCCGACAAAGAGGCGATAAAGCGCCACGTCGCCGTCATGGGCGTGGTCATGGTCGTGGCTGTCCTGCGCCACGGCGGCGCCTGTCAGCATGAGGGCCAGCGTGCTGGCGCCCGCGAAGGTTCTGAACATGGGCGTTCTCCTTTGGTTGGAACGGGTCATTCTGCGGCCAGTGCCGCGGCGATGGTCCGGGCGTTGTGGCGCATCATCGAGAGGTAGTCGGGGGCCGGACCGTCCGGGCCCGACAAAGCGTCGGAGTAAAGCGTGCCTGACAGCGCCAGCCCGGTTTCCGCCGCGATACGGTCCAGCAGCCGGGTGTCGGCGATGTTCTCGGCAAAGATCGCGCGCGCATCGGTGTCGCGGATCTCGCGGATCAGGCCTGCGACATCGGCGGCCGATGCCTCGGCATCGGTGCTGACGCCCTGGGGCGACAGGAAGGCGATGCCGTATTCCTCCTGAAAGTAGCGGAAGGCGTTATGGGAGACGACGACGGTGCGGCGGTCCCGGGGCAGGGCATCGACCACCGCGCGGATCTCGGCGTCCAGCGCGACAAGGTCCTTGGCATAGCCGTCGGCATTGGCGCGGTAGGCCGGGCACCCCTCGGCATCAGCGTTGCAGAAGGCATCGGCGATGACCGCAACATAGGCGCGGGGATTCGGCACGGATTGCCAGGCATGGGGGTCATGAGCACCGGCATGCCAGATCGCCAGATCGCCGATATGGTGATAGTGCCCGCCCGCCGGGTCCTCCAGCACCTCGGCCGCGTCGGTCAGCGCGACGATGGCGGCATCCGTGCCGCTGGCGGCGATCAGGCGGTCCACGAACCCTTCAAGACCCAGCCCGTTCGTCAGCACCACATCCGCGCGGGCCACCGCCATCGCGTCGCGCGGGCGCGGCTCGTAGACATGGGCATCTGCGTCGGGGCCGACCAGCACCTCCAGTGTGATACGCTCGCCGCCGATCTGGCGGGCCATGTCGCCGATGATCGAAAAGGTCGCGACGACCTGCGGCGGCTCGGCTTGGGCAGCGGCGGCGGTCAGCACGAGGGCTGCGGCAGAGCGGAGGATCATGAGGCTTCCTTTTCCTTGGTTCAGGCGGTCCGGTGGCTGCGCCGCGGCAGGCGCGGCAGCAGCAGGCCGCGCGGGCCAGCCAGCACCGACAGCAGATAGATAGCCCCGGCCGACAGCGTGATCGACGGCCCTGAGGGCAGCGAGAGGTGATAGGACAGCAGCAAACCCGAGGCTGATGAGGCCGCCCCGATCCCCACGGCCAGCGCCACCATCGCCCGCACGGATTGGGTCCAGAAGCGCGCGGCGGCTGCGGGCAGGATCATCAGCCCGACCGCCAGCAGCGTGCCAAGCGCCTGAAACCAGGCCACGAGGTTCAGCACGACCAGCGACAGAAACCCGAAATGCACCACCGTCCCGATCCCCGACACAGATCGCAGGAACAGCGGATCAAGACATTCCGCCACCAGCGCCCGCCACAAGAGGCCAAAGGACAGCGCCGTCACCGCCAGCACCAGCCCGATCAGCACTAGCGCCGCATCGTCCAGCGCAAGCACGGTGCCGAACAGCACATGCATCAGATCGACGCTGGAGCCGCGCAGGGACACCATCACCACGCCGACCGACAGCGAGATGAGATAGAAGGCCGCCATCGAGGCATCTTCGTGCTGGACCGTCAGCCGCGCCACCGCGCCGGCGCCGACGGCCACCACCGCGCCCGCGATCAGCCCGCCAAGCGTCATGGGCCAGATCTGCAGCCCATAGATCAGGAACCCCGCCGCCGCGCCCGGCAGGATCGCATGTGCCATGGCATCGCCCGTCAGGCTCATTCGACGCAGCATCAGAAAGACCCCCACCGGGCAGGCCGAGAGCGACAGCATCAGGGCCCCCGCCAGCGCGCGCTGCATGAAAGTGAATTCGGCAAAGGGCGCGACAGCCAGATCCCACATCACGCGGCCTGCCATGCGCCGGTCGGCGCGCACCAGGGGGCGGTCTCGTCCCAAGCCTCCTGAAAGCTGCGGGCGCGGGCGATGTTGGCATCGGTCAGGACATCGGCGGTCGGGCCCCAGGCCACGGCACGCCGGGCCAGAAGCAGCGTCTGCGGGAAATGCGCGCGCACCAGCGCCAGGTCATGGGCGACGGTCAGCACGGTCCGCCCCTCGGCATGCCAGCGTCCAATCAGTGCGGTCAGGTCGCGGATGGTCCTGTCGTCGATGGCGTTGAACGGCTCGTCCCGCAGGATCAGGGCCGCATCCTGAACCAGCACCCGCGCGAACAACGTCCGCTGCAACTGCCCGCCGGAGAGGATGTCCAGCGGACGGTTCCGAAACCCCTCCAGCCCGACCTGGGCCAGGGCGTCCGTGACCCGCGCGCGGTCCTCGGTCCGGTGGCGGCCCAGAAGGCCGCGCCGCTGCCACAGGCCAAGCGCCACAAGATCGCGCACCCGCGCCGGGAAGGCCCGGTCCAGCTCGGAGATCTGCGGCAGATAGGCCAGCGCCTGCCGCCTTGTGCTGCACCGCCCGCCCATCGGGCCCAGCAGCCCTGCGATGGTCTTAAGGAGCGTCGACTTGCCCGATCCGTTCGGCCCGACGATCGCCGTCAGCGACCCGGGCGCGAAATCCCCCGTCATGTGGTGGATGGCGGCGTGGCTACCGTATCCGGCCGTCAGGTCGTGAAGTGCGACGGCGGAGCTGGCCGAAGATGATGGGTAAGGCGGCACGACGGGCGTCCTGTGATTTTGATATGTAATAGTATAACTTTTTTATGATGTGCAAGGGGGTGAAGCGTAGCAGCGATGTTAGTCGTCGACGAACTAGCACAATGTTTTCATCCAAGGTTGCCTTGATGCCGTGTGGCCCTCGGCCACTGCGCGTGACAAGCTCGGCCGATCGGTGCGCCGGAACTTGTCGTGGAACAGCGTCACCATCGATAACCGCGATCCTTACGTCCACCGCCTCTTCGTCGCTGCTGCAGCCCCAATCTCATCGGGTATTCAGAGCAGTAACTATCGGGTTGAGAAGGCTTTCATCATTGCGAAACTGGGATGCAGGGCCTTGCCCATGGGCATGTGAGCCCGGCCGGTATCCCCGCTCTGCCGACCGGGGCACTGCAGCGCGCAGACGTCCCAAGCCCCGGCCATTGTCCTGACGCGCCGAACAGATAGTCGTCGGCCGTGCCAATCATTCGTCCAGTCGATAACCTGTCATATCGTTAATCGATTGGATTGATTTATCGCAGCGTATCATGGTCACGCCAGTTCCCTATGCCGAGGCAGCCATGACCCAGACCCTTGTTCTTGTCTTCCACCCTGACCTAAGCCGATCCCACGCGAATGCCGCTTTAGCCAGTGCCGCCGGGACGGTGAATGGCGTGACCGTCATCGATATGACGGCGACGCGCACCGATGGCGGGGTCTCGTTTCCCGATGCCGACGCGCAGGCCGCGATGCTGATGGCCGCCGACCGGATCGTGCTGCAATTCCCGCTGCAGTGGTATTCGACGCCGCCCCTGCTGAAGGCGTGGCAGGACGCGATTCTGACGCGGATGGTCTATCTTGTCCCCGAAGAAGAGGGACGGCATCTTCGCGGCAAGCCGCTGATGCTGGCCGTGACGGCGGGCAACAAGGCCAGCGCCTATCGCCCAGGCGGCGCGAACCTGATGCCGCTCACGGATCTTCTGGCGCCGCTCTGGGCCACGGCCAACCGTTGCGGACTGGTCATGGACGCGCCGTTCTTCCTCTACGAAGCCGACCGGCTGACGCCGGCCGAGCGCGAGGCCGCCGCCGCCGATTATGCCACGGCGCTGGAACGCTGGATTAGCGCCACCACCCCGGCCGGGGTCTGAGCCATGATCAGGCAGCATGACACGCTTCGCGATCCGCATCGCGGCACACCCGTCTGGTTCACCCTGTCGGCTTGGATGCTTCCAGTGGGGCTGTTCCTGCAATTCCTGCTGGCCGGAGGGGCGCTGTTTCAGGATGCCGGGCTCTGGGGCCTGCACGGCACCGTCGGCGGCCTGCTGGCCGTTCCCGTGCTGGCGATGCTGGCCGGGGCATTGTGGGTCCGGCATCTGCGGGGCTTTGGCTGGTGGGCCGGGGTGATCCTTGTCCTTTACGGGGTGCAACTGGCCCTGGCCGCCGACGCCCAGCCGCTGCCCTTGGCCTTTCACCCGTTCAACGCCTCGCTGCTGCTGGCCGCCAGCCTTGTCCAGCTGGCCAAGGTCGAGCGGCGGCGCGCCCAGAACCATCACTTCAACGGAGACCAGTGATGACCCTTTCCAGACGCCAGCTGCTGCGCATGGCAAGCGGACTTGCCGCCGCGACTGTCGCAAGCTCGATGACGACGTTCCGTTCGATGGCCGACGGGGCTGGGACGCTCAGCTTTCTGTCCGGCCATTTCCGCCCCGTGGACAACGAAACGACGGCCTTCGACCTGCCGGTGCGCGGGGCGATCCCCAAGGCGCTGTCGGGGCGGTATTTCCGGAACGGCCACAACCCGCAGAACGGAGAGAACCCGGGTGCCTGGTTCTATGGCGCCGGCATGATCCATGGGCTGCGCATCGCGGGCGGCCGCGCCGAATGGTATCGCAACCGCTGGATCCGGACCCCCGCTCTGGAAGGCGCACCGCTGTTTCGCGAGGACGGTTCGATGGACCTGACCGCCAGCGCCGCCGCGACCAGCGTGATCGCCCATGCGGGCCGCATCCTGGCCCTGCAGGAAGTCAATCTGCCCTTTGAGGTCACCCCTGAACTGGAGACCCTGGGCGTCCATGATTTCAACGGCGCGCTCGAGACGATGATGACCGCGCATCCGCGTGTCGATCCCCGGACGGGCGAATTGCTGTTCTTCGGGAATTCGCCGCTGCCGCCCTTCCTGACCTATCATGTCGCGGATGCGAACGGGCGGCTAACTCACTCAGAGGTGATCGAGGGGCCGGCCGGCTCGGTGATCCACGACTTCGCGATCACCGAGAATTATGTCATCTGGTTCGACCCCAACGTGACGCTCGATCTGGGCAGCGGGCTACATTTCCCCTATACGTGGAACGACCGCTATCCTGGCCGGATCGGCATTCTGACGCGCGATCGGTCCAAGGGCGACATCATCTGGATCGACGTCGATCCCTATTATGTGCTGCATTTCACGAATGCATGGGAAAATGCGGACAGCACGATCACCGTTGAATGCCCGCATTTCGACAAAGCCAGTTGGTCGGCCGCCTCGGCCTTCATTGAGGGCGTATCGGGTCACGGATCGCTGCCGGTTCAGGGCAGCCGACGCTCGCGTTGGACAATCGACCTTGCCGCACGCACCGCCCGGTCCGAGATCAAGGACGAGACGACGATCGAGTTCCCCAAGATCAACGATGCCTTCACGGGCCACGCGAACCGCTATGCCTACGCGGTGTCCTTTCCGGGGCCGGGGCAGCAGACCTGCGGGCTGGTGAAATACGACATGCACAGCGACCGCGTGGACCGGCTGGTCCTGCCCGAGGGCGTCTATGCGGGCGAGCCTTGCTTCGTGCCCGATCCCGAGGGCCAGGCCGAGGATGACGGATGGCTGCTCAGCTTTGTCACCGACCTGCGCGCCAATATCGGCGAATTGTGGATCCTCGATGCGCGCGACATCCGCAAGCCCGTCGCCAGTGTCGAGATCCCGGTCTGGACCCCTGCCGGCGTTCACGGATCGTGGATCGACGACAGCGCGCTTTGAAAAGGCGCTCCGGGCACTGATCAACCCCGCCAGCGGCGCACATGATCCACAAGCGCGCGCAGCTTGGGGGCGATGTGCTGACGCTGCGGGTAATACAGCAGGAAGCCTGGAAAGGGCGGCAGATACGGTTCGAGTAGCGGCACCAACGCGCCGCTCTCGACATGCGGCCTGAAGCACTCCCACGGGCCGAAGGTGATGCCACCGTCGGCCAGCGCCATGCGGATCATCAGGCGCAGGTCATTCGTCGTCACCTGCGGCTCGACCGCGACGTCGAAGGGCTGTCCGTTCTCGACGAATTCCCAACGCCACGGCGCCGTGTCCGGCTTGGGCCGCCAGCCGATGCAGCGATGCGACAGGAGATCGCGCGGATGCTGCGGCGTGCTGCGGCCGTCCAGATAGCGGGGCGTGGCAACGGCCGTCTCGCGCTGCGCGCCGCCGATCGGCACGGCGATCATGTCCTGTTCGATCACCTCGCCCAGCCGGACCCCGGCATCAAAGCCATGGGCGACGATGTCGAATTCCTCGTCCGTGACGGTCACGTCCAGGATCACCTCGGGGCAGGCCTCGGCAAAGCGCGTCAGCAAGGGGCCCGACAGGAATTCCTCGGCGATCGAGGTCACGGCCAAGCGCAACCGCCCGCGCGCCACATCGTCCCGCATCTCGAGCGCGGTCATCACCGATGCCATCGGACCCCGAAGGCCCTCGACCAGCCGCTCTCCGGCCTCGGTCAGCCTGACGGAGCGCGTCGTGCGCGCCACAAGCTGCTGGCCGAGCATGTCCTCCAGACGGCGCACGCCTTGGCTGACGGCCGAGCGTGCGATCCCCAACCGGTCAGCAGCAGCGGTGAAGTTCCGCTCTTCGGCGACGGCCAGAAGAAGCGGCAGCAGGTTTAGGTTCATTGTTCAGATTTGCTTACCACCGCGTCCATCATCTGCATGATACCGAAACAGATCCGATGCGTCCATCCTGAAGGGACACACAAACCAAAGGAGGCAAAGGATGGACAAGGTCATTCTGATCACCGGCGCATCAAGCGGCATCGGCGAGGGGCTGGCCCGCGCGCTGGCCGGGGCTGGCGCCAAGGTTCTGCTGGGCGCAAGGCGAACCGACCGGCTGGAGGCGCTGGCCGACGAACTGCGTGCCAGGGACGCCGTGGTCAAGACTGCGGTGCTCGATGTCACCGACCGGGCGGACATGCAGGCCTTTGCGCAGCGTGCGCTTGCGCTTTGGGGACGGATCGACGTGCTGATCAACAATGCCGGGATCATGCCCCTGTCGCCCCTTGCGGCCTGCAAGTTCGAGGAATGGGACCGGATGATCGAGGTGAACATCAAGGGCGTGCTGTGGGGCATCGGCGCGGTGCTGCCCACGATGGAGGCGCAGGGTCACGGCCAGATCATCAACATCGGCTCGATCGGGGCGCTGCAATCGGTGCCAACGGCGGCTGTCTACTGCGCAACGAAGTTCGCGGTGCGGGCAATATCGGACGGGCTGCGTCAGGAAAGCAGCACGATCCGCGTGACCTGCGTCAATCCGGGCGTCGTGGAAAGCGAGCTGGCCTCGACAATCACTCATGCCGAGACGCGCGCCTTCATGGACACATACCGCGCCATCGCGCTGAAACCGGCGGACATCGCCCGCGCGGTGCGCCACCTGATCGAGGCGCCCGACAGCGTGGACACGTCCGAAATCACCATCCGGCCCACTGGGGCGACATGACCATGCCCCTCATCGCGCAGAGGCCGCGCCCCGCCCCATGGCAGGGCCGGATGTCCCGCAAGCCGCAGGAGCCCCGCAGATGATCGCCCTGGTGCTCACACTCCTTTCCGCGCTCGAGGCATCGCCCGCGACGCGGGCGGCAGAAATCCCGAACAGAACAGAGAAGACAGACATGCAGCAACATCCCTATATCGGCATGTGGGTCACCGCCGACGGACGCATCCGCCAAGAGCTTCTGGCGAATGGCCGATACGACGAGTCCCGCGGCACGCGACAAAGCGCCTATCAGGGCCGCTACGAGATCACCGGCAACCGGATCCATTACTGGGACGATACCGGTTTCGAGGCAGGAGGCACGTTCGTCAGCGACGATGAGCTGCATCACGCCGGAATGATCTTCTTTCGCCAGCGATGATCCGCAAGACGAAGCCACCGCGCCGACCGGACGCGGCCGGGATCGCCCCGACCGCGTCCAGCAAGACGGGCCTGCACATGATGCCGTGATCAAACCGCAAGATGTGCTTGAAAGTTCAAGGACGGAAACCTTCCCGACATTATTCCTGGTGGCGACCGGCAGCGGTCAGGGCCGCGACAATCGCATCCGCCTCGGCTGCCAACTGGGTCCGCGTCGGCGTGATCCCCAGAACCACCATCCGCCAGTAAAGCGGCGCGGGCAGCAGGTCCAATGCGAGATCGCGATCCAGATCGCCGGGCAGCTCGCCCCGGGCGATCGCGCGGTCCAGCAGAACCTGGGCGAGGTTCCGGCGCGATCTGGCCACCCTGTCGTTCAGGTCCCGCATCGCCGGCGACCGGGCGGCCTCGGCGTGAAGGTCGGGCAGGATGCGGCGGATCAGCGGATGACGCAGCACGGCCCGCAGGCGGATCAGAAAGGCCAGGACATCGGCCCGTAGGCTGCCGCGATCCTCGGGCATGGCGATCTGCACCCCAAGCGTCGAAACCGCAGCGGCGGCGAAGTCATGATGCGACGAAAACCGGCGGTAGATCGCCGCCTTCCCGGCCCCGGCCCGCGCTGCCACCCGCTCGAGGCTGATGGCCGCAAAGCCGCGCTCGGCCCATTCCTGGAAGAACGCGCGGTAAAGCGCCTCGGTCAGAGCGAGGCTCGGCACGGCCGCGCCTGAGGGCATCCGCTTGGCCTTTTGGACGGAACGGTTGCGTTCCAACGTTAGCCATCCTATATGGTCGATACGTTACCGTTCCGACCATAAGAGGTTTCGACATGAGCGACAAGTTCGACAGCTTCGCCGATCTTCTGCGCGCGGCGATTGGCCGCCGCCTGACCCCCGCGGACAACCTGTCCGAATTCTTCACCGAGGACGTCGTCTTCGAGTTCCCCTATGCGCCCGACGGGCTGCCGCGGCGGCTGGACGGCCGGGCGGCGCTGGAGGCGCATCTGGCACGGCTCGGCCCGCTTCTCAGCTTTGGTCCGATGCGGCTCGGCAGCGTCCATGCCGACGGCGACACCGTGATCTTCGAGTTCACGTGCCGCGGGACGGGCACGCGCACGGGGGCGCCCTACAATCAGGATTACATCTCGGTGGTCACGCTGCGGGACGGGCGCATCGCGCGCTATCGCGACTATTGGAACCCGCTGGCCGTGCTGACGGCCCTGGGCGGCCCCGAGGCCGCCTTCGCGGAGGCGGCGGCATGACGGCGCACGTCCTGATCACCGGCGGCCGGGGCAAAACCGGTCGGCGCGTCGCCGCGCATCTCGCTGCGCACGGGGTCGACGTCGTCCTCGGCACGCGCCGGCCGTCCGGGCCGCAGGACCGGCTGTTCGATTGGTCGGCCCCGGGCTCGGCCGCGGCCTTTGACGGATGCGAGGCGGCCTATCTCGTGGCGCCGACCGACCGCACCGACCATCTGGCCGTCATGGAGCCCATTCTCGAGGCGGCGATGCGGCGCGGCGTGCGGCGCTTCGTGCTGCTTAGTGCGTCGCTCCTCGAGGCCGGGGGGCCGATGATGGGGCAGGTCCATGCCTGGCTGGCCCGGAACGCGCCGGAATGGGCCGTGCTGCGCCCCTCGTGGTTCATGCAGAACTTTTCGGAAGGGCCGCATGCCGCAACGATCCGGGACGAGGGGGTGATCTATTCGGCCACGGGCACCGGGCGGGTCGGATTCATCGACGCCGAAGACATCGCGGCCTCGGCTGCGGCTTGCCTGGTCGCGCCGGCGCCCCTCAACGCCGACGTGGTGCTGACCGGGCCGGAGGCGCTGAGCTATGACGACACGGCCGCCCTCATCCCGGCGGCGCTTGGCCGGCCGGTGCGCCATGTCTCGCTGGAGCCCGCGGCGCTGACCGCGCGCTTCGTCGCCCAAGGGCTGCCGGCGGGCTATGCCCGGACGCTCACGGATCTGGACCAGGCCATCGCGGCCGGGGCCGCGGACGCGACGACGGACGGCGTCGAACGGATGACCGGCCGGCCCCCGGCCCCGTTCCGCACCTTTGCCTCAAAGGCCGCCGCAGGCTGGACCTGAGGGGCGGCCGACAGCCTCTCACGCCTCGCTTTCCGGGATCGTGATGGAATTGCGCAGGTCGAACAGGCCCTTGGTGAAGCTCTGGACCAGCTTGGCGCGCTGGTTGTCGGGGCGGAACAGGAGCAGGCTCTTGAAGGCGATCCTGGGGGGGAACGGGCGCAGGATCAGCCCCCTCTCGACGAAGCCCTCGGTCGCCAGGGGGTTCACCAGGCCCACCGCATCGCCCGACAGCGCCAGCGCGCAGATGGTCGAGGAATTGGGCGTCTCGATGATATAGTCGGGCGTCACGCCCGCCTGCATCAGGGCAGCGTCGAAGCGGTGGCGCGCCCGGTCCTCGGGCGTGAGGCCGATCAGCGGCACACCGGAAAGGTCGCCCGGCGTTACAGCGGGCAGCCGCGTCAGGCGGTGATCGGCTGGCATCGCGATGACCCCCGCGAAGCTGGCGAAGACCTGCGCGTCGACGCCCGAGCGGTCGATTTCGTCGGCGGCGAGACCCAAGTCAAGCTGGCCCTCGGCCACCATGTTGCGGATCGCGGCAGACCCCGCGACCTGCAAGGTGATCGGCACCTTCGGATGAACCAGCCGGAACTGCTGGACCGCGCGCGGCATCAGCGTCAGGGCCAGCGCCGAGAGCGTGCCGATCCGGATGACGCCAGAGCCGTATTCGCGGATCGAGGCCGCCGCCGAGCGCAGGCGATCAAGGCCGCGATAGCTTTCGCTGACCTCGCGGAAGAACAGCTGCCCCTCGGGCGTCGGCACAAGACGCCCGCGCACCCGGTCGAACAGGGCAAAGCGCAGCGACGCCTCGAGGTCGGCGATGCTGCGGCTGATTGCGGGCTGTGTCACCTGCAGAAGTTCGGCGGCCCGGACGGTCGAGCCCGAGATCATCACCGTATGAAACGCCTCCAGCTGACGAAAATTCATCCCATTACCTCAGCGCATAGACCCATGCCGTCCCATCAGTTGTTTAACATCCCGTTTCGGGTTTGTCTTGATCATCACCAAATCAGGACTTTCCGATGCGCGACGCCACCCTTTGCCCCATCCATCCCGCCGTGTGCGAAGAGGGCTATGCCAGCCTGACCGTTCCGACGCATCGCGCGTCGACCATCGTGTTCCAGGACGCCGCCGCCTATGCCAGCCGGGGGCAGCGCAGCCTCGACGGCTATTCCTACGGCCTTCACGGCACGCCCACGAACCGCGTCCTCGAAGCGCAGCTGAGCCGGCTGGAGGGAGCGCAGCACTCCGTCCTGCTGCCCTCGGGCCAGACCGCCATCGCGGTCTGCTTTCTCGCGACGCTTCGGCCCGGCGACACGGTGCTGGTCCCGGACAGCGCCTATCCGCCCGTCATGGGCTTCTGCCGCAACTTCCTTGCGCCCCTGGGCATCAACCACCGCATCTATCGCCCTGATGCCGCCGACCTTGAGGCGCAGATCAACGATAGCGTCAGGCTGATCTGGATGGAATCGCCCGGTTCGACCACGATGGAGGTGCAGGACGTCCCCGCCATCGTGGCGCTGGCCAAGAAGCACGGCATCCTGACCGGCATCGACAACACCTGGGCGACGCCCCTGCTGTTCAAGCCGCTGGCCTATGGGGTCGATTTCTCGATGCAGGCCCTGACGAAATATGTCGGCGGGCATTCCGATCTGCTGATGGGATCGGTCTCGGTCGCCAACGCCGCCCTGCACCGGGCCCTGCGGGACCAGATGCGGATGCTGGGCCTGGGCGTGCCGGCCGACGCCGTCGCGCTGGCCCTGCGCGGGATCGAGACAATGGCCGTCCGCATGGCCCATCAGGGTCGCATCGCGCTGGATATCGCGCGTGACCTTTCCACCCGCGATATCGGCGAGGTCCTGCACCCCGCCCTGCCCGGCAGCCCGGGCCATGCCCTCTGGGCGCGCGACTTCACCGGTTCCAGCGGCGTCTTCAGCGTGGTTCTGGATGACGCGACGCGGCTCGACGAGGCGCTGAACGCGCTGCGCGTCTTTGCCATCGGGGCTAGCTGGGGCGGCACGCGCAGCCTGATGGCCCCAATGACCATCACGCGGGACAATCCCCATCCGCGCAACGACAAGACGATCCTGCGGCTGCAGATCGGGCTGGAAGATCCTGCCGACCTATCGGCCGATCTAGCTGCCTTCTTCGACATTCTCACGAACAAAAAGGGCGCCTGAACGCCCCCAGCCAACAGAGAGGTTTTCATGAAGACACTGACACTCGCCGCCCTGACCATGTCGGCGCTAGCCACGACCGGCTATGCCAGCACGCTGGAGACGGTTCAGCAACGCGGCCGCCTCATCTGTGGGGCAAGCCAGGGCACCGTCGGCTTCGGTGCACCGGACAGCGACGGCTACTGGCGCGGTCTTGACGTTGAGATCTGCCGGGCGGTCGCCGTCGCGGTGCTGGGCGACAAGGACGCCGTCGATTTCGTCCCTCTGTCGGGCCAGCAGCGCATTCCCGCGCTACAGACCGGAGAGATCGACATCCTGCCCCGCACCCTGACATGGACGCTGCAGCGCGACGGCAACGGCATCAACTTCACCGCTCCGACCTACTACGAATACACCGGCTTCATGGTCCCGGCCGAGCTTGGGATCACCCGCGTCGAGGACATGGACGGCGCCGCCGTCTGCGTGCAAACCGGATCGACCACCGAGGTCGTGGTGGCCGACGTTTCGGCCAATCTGGGCCTCGATTTGGAGCCGGTCGTCTTCGACAACACTTCGGCCACGCGGCAGGCCTTCTTCTCGGGGCGCTGCGATGCGCTGATCACCGATGCGGCGGCGCTGGCCTCGGTCCGCGCGACGCAGTCGGACAATCCGGACGATTACGTCATCTTCCCCGCGACCCCCTACATGGACGCCCTGACGCCCGCCGTGCGGCATGGTGACGATCAATGGATGGACATCGTCACCTGGTCGATCGAGGCCCTGAAGACAGCCGAACTGCTGGGCATCACCTCCGAGAACATCGACAGCTTTGCGGATAGCGACGATGCCCGCATCCGGCGCTTTCTTGGCACCGAAAGCGGCAATGGCGCGGCGCTTGGGCTGGCCGACGACTTCGCCGCCAACATCATTAGCGAACTGGGCAATTACGGCGAGATGTTCGAGCGCAATCTGGGCATGGACAGCCCGCTGCAACTCGAGCGGGGCGCCAATGCCCTTTACAGGGACGGCGGGCTGATGTTCCCGCTGACCTTCCAGTGATCGCAGTCTCGCGCTTCTGGCACGATGCGCGGGTGCGGGGCGGCCTGATCCAGGTCGCCCTTGTCCTGGCGGTCATTGGGTTCATCCTCTGGATAGGCAACAACACCGTCCAGAACCTGCAGGCGCGCGGCATCCGCGTCGGCTTCAACTTCCTGGACCGCAGCGCTCGCTTTCCCATTTCGGAAAGCCTGCTGCCCTACACGCCGCAGGACAGCTTTCTCTGGGCCTATCTGGTCGGGCTGACCAACACGCTGTGGATCTCGCTGCTGGCGATCGTCGGGGCGACGATCCTGGGTCTGGGCGTGGGTCTCGCCGGGCGGTCGGACCACCCGCTGCTGCGCGGGCTGGCCGGCGGCTATGTCGCGGTGATGCGCAACCTGCCGCTGATCGTGCAATTGCTGTTCTGGTATGCGCTGGCCACGACAGCCTTTCCTGCCCCGCGCGAGGCCTGGCAGCCCCTGCCGGGCGTCTTTCTAAGCCAACGCGGGATCTTCATCCCCAGCCTGCCGATCCTGACCCTGCTGCTGCCCCTGACGGCGGCCGTCCTCGCCTTTCGTCTGCTGCCGCGCCTGCGCTGGCTTGGGGCTGCGGCCGTCTTCGCCGCAGGCGTCGCGCTGTTCGGCGGCCCGCCGGACATCCCCGAGCAGCGCGGCTTCAGCTTTGCCGGAGGCACGCGCCTCTCGCCCGAATTCACGGCGCTGATGCTGGGCCTCGTCCTCTACACCGCCGCCTTCATCGGCGAGATCATCCGGGGCGGGATCGACGCCGTCGCGCGCGGCCAGTGGGAGGCCGGCCGGGCCCTCGGCCTGACCGACCGCGTCACGCTGCGCCAGATCATCCTGCCGCAGGCGCTGCGCATCATCATCCCGCCCCTGACCTCGCAATACCTGTCCACGGTCAAGAACACGACCCTGGCGCTTGCCGTCGGCTACCCAGAGCTGGGTCTGGTCGTGAACACGGTCGTCAACCAGACCGGGCAGGCCATCGAAAGCCTGGTGATCATGCTGGGGGTCTTTCTGACCATCTCCTTGTCGGTGTCGCTTCTGATGAACTGGTATAATGCCCGCATGGCGATCGTGACGCGCTGATGGAGCACGTCGTCATCGCCCCCCGCCCCGCACCGCCCCCCGTTCACCGCCCCCTGTCCGGCATGCTGTTCGGCGACGCGCTCTCTGCCGCCATCACGATCGGGGCTGTCGCGCTGATCGCGCTGATGCTGCCGCCCCTGAACTGGGCCCTCCTGGACGCCGTCTGGAGCAGCCCTGACGCGCCAAACGCCTGCCGCGCGGGCGGCGCCTGCTGGGCCTATCTGCACGACAAGGCGCGGCTGATCCTGTTCGGCATCTATCCCCCCGATCAGCAATGGCGCCCGGTTCTGGTCATCGCCCTGATTGTTGCGATGGTCCTGGCCTCACTCTCGCCCCGGCTGTGGAATGCACGCTTGCTGCTGCTATGGGCCACGGCGATCGGGGTCATGCTGCTGCTGATGCAGGGGGGGGGTGCTGGGGCTGGTGCGGGTCGAGACCGCCAAATGGGGCGGCCTGCCGGTCACGCTGCTGCTGGCGGTCCTGTCGCTTGGGCTGGGCTTTCCGATGGCTGTCCTGCTGGCGCTCGGACGTCAGTCAGACCTGCCGATCGTTAAGGCCATCTCAGTCAGCGTGATCGAACTGGTGCGTGGTTTGCCGCTGGTTGGCCTTCTCTTCGTCGCTGCGATCCTTCTGCCGCTGCTGCTGCCCGCGGGCTGGACCATCGACAAGCTGGGCCGCACCGTCGCGGCCCTGACGATCTTTGCTGCAGCCTATCTGGCCGAGGTCCTGCGCGGCGGCCTTCAGGGCCTTGGGCCTGGACAGGCCGAAGCGGCACGCGCGCTCGGCATCCCATATTGGAAGATGATCTGGCACGTCATCATGCCGCAGGCGATCCAGAAGGTTATCCCCCCGCTGACGAACACCGCCATCGTCATGGTCAAGAACACCTCCCTGGTGATGATCGTGGGCGTCTTCGACATGCTGGGTGCGGGCCGCGCCGCAGCGGGCGATCCCGCTTGGCCCGCGCCCTTCACCGAGACCTACCTCTTCGTCGCTGCGATCTACCTCGCGATCTGCTTTTCCATCTCGATCTACGCCCGCTGGCTCGAGCGCGGCGTCAAGGCAAGGAGCCACGCATGACCCACGCGATCACCGTCACCGGCCTCAACAAGTGGTATGGGGCCTATCACGCCCTGCGCGACGTGGACCTGACCGTGGCTGCGGGCGAACGGATCGTCATCTGCGGCCCTTCGGGGTCCGGCAAATCAACCCTGATCCGCTGCCTCAACCGGCTGGAAGAGCATCAGTTAGGCCGGATCGCGGTGGGCGGCACGACCCTCGACGACGACCTGAAGAATCTCGACGCCGTGCGCCGCGAGGTCGGGATGGTGTTCCAGCACTTCAACCTGTTCCCCCATCTGACGGTGCTCGAGAACTGCGCCTTGCCTCAAATCTTGGCACGCCGGACGCCACGCGCGACGGCGGTCGAGCAGGCCCGCCATTATCTTCGGCGCGTGCGCATCCCCGAACAGGCCGACAAATATCCGGGCCAGCTGTCGGGCGGTCAGCAGCAGCGCGTGGCCATCGCCCGCGCGCTGTGCATGGCACCCCGCATCATGCTGTTCGATGAGCCGACCAGCGCCCTTGATCCCGAGATGATCGGCGAGGTGCTGGACACGATGATCCAGCTGGCCGAGGACGGGATGACCATGGTCGTGGTCACGCATGAGATGGGCTTTGCTCGCCGGGTCACCGACCGGGTGATCTTCATGGCGGAGGGACAAGTGGTCGAGACGGCCCCGCCGGACCGGTTCTTCGACAGCCCCGTCAACCCGCGCACGCAGGAATTCCTGCGCCAGATCGTCCACTGACCCCCGGCGCGCAGCCCTTCACGAGCGATGCGCAGGCAGCGTGCATCCATGCCTGTCGCGCATCTCGGCCTCGATCAGCGACAGGGGTAGCGCTCCGAACCGGTCAAGGATCGCGGCCGTGGCGGCGTCGATCGCATCCGCGATGGTGGCGTTCACCGACCGCTCGACTAGGCAGGACGGGCGCGGATTCGAGAAGCCGAAGGCAAAGAGGTCCGGCGAGCCGAGCGAGTGATAGACGTCCAGCACCGTGATCTCGTCCATGCGCCGGGCGATCCGCCAGCCGCCGCCATGGCCGCGCTCGGCCTCGACATAGCCGCCGTCGCGCAGCCCGGCCATGATGCGCCGCACCACCACCGCATTCGAGCCCAGCATCTCGGCGATGTGCTGCGACGTCATCGGCGCCTCGGTCTGCGCCATGTGCAGCAGGACATGCAGCAGGCGGGACAGGCGGGTATCTTGGCGCATCCGGGTTCTCCCTTCGTGTAACTTTACGGATTACATGACCGGGACGGATCATGCTATAAAGATACTTATGCAGTTACATGAGTCGCCTGACATGACCAATTCCTCCGCCGCCCTGCGCGGCTTCACGCCGCTGCTGATCGGCATGGCCATGACCATCGCCGACGTGCCGATGATGGCGATCGCGATGCCGGGGATCGGCGCGGATCTGGCTCTGGGCACCAGGACGCTGGCGCTGGTCGCCGGAGCCTACCCGCTGGTCGTGGCGATGCTGCTGCTGCCGGCGGGGCGGGCCGGGGACCGCTTCGGGCGGCGGCGCGTCTTTCTGATCGGCGGTGCGCTGTTCCTGGCGGGGGCGCTTCTGGTGGCCGTCGCGCCGGGGCCTCTGCCCCTGGCCGGCGCGCGGATGCTGCAGGGTGCGGGCGC
>NZ_VDDD01000005.1 GCF_006151785.1 Paracoccus marcusii | reverse complement strand
GCCGGCCCCCGACCGTCCCGCGGCAGCACCCACGCCGGCCCCGGCACCCGCCGCAGCGCGCAGCGCCAGCGGTCCCGTCGTGCAGGTCGGCGCGTTCGACAGCGACTCCATCGCCAATGGCGAGTGGCAGCGGCTGGCGGGACGCAATGGCGGCCTGTTCTCGGGCAAGTCGCCGGTTATCCAGGAACATCAGTCGAACGGCCGCACCTTCTGGCGGCTGCGGGTCGCGGGCTTTGATTCGCTGTCCGAGGCGCGGCAGTTCTGTTCCGCGCTGCAATCCTCGGGGACCGACTGCCTGGCGCTTGGCGGCTGAGGCCGTGCAGAACGCAACCATTCTGGGCGGCGTCGGTGGCCTGTCCCTGACGCCGGACGAGGCCGCGTTCTTTCGCGAGGCCGACCCCTGGGGCTTCATCCTGTTCGGACGCAATGTCGACGCGCCCGATCAGCTGCGCCGCCTGACCGCGCAGCTGCGCGAGGCCGTGGGCCGCGACTGCGTGATCACCATCGACCAGGAGGGCGGGCGTGTGCAGCGCATGCGCGCGCCCCATTGGACCGACTGGCCGGCGCCGCTGGACCAGGCGAGGGCGGGACCGCAGGCGATGTGGCTGTACTATCACCTGATCGGGCAGGAGCTGCGGGCCGTGGGCATTGATTCGAACTGCGCCCCCACGCTGGACGTGGCGCAGGACGGGACACATCCCTTCCTGCGCAACCGCTGCTTGGGCACCGACCCTGACCGCGTGGCCGAACTGGGCCGCGCGGCGGCGGACGGGTTGCTGGCCGCGGGCGTTCTGCCGGTGGTCAAGCACATGCCCGGCCATGGCCGCGCGCAGGTCGACAGCCATCACGGCCTGCCCGTGGTCGACGCGACCGAGGCCGAACTGGACGCGGTCGATTTCGCGCCGTTCCGGGCGCTGAACGATCTGCCGATGGGCATGACCGCGCATATCCGCTTTCCGGCGCTGGATGACGGGCCGGCCACGGCTTCGCGCCGGATGATCGGGCTGATCCGCGACCGGATCGGGTTCGACGGCCTGCTGATGACCGACGACATCACGATGAACGCGTTGTCGGGGACGCAGGCCGAACGCGCGGCCGCATCCATCGCGGCGGGCTGCGATCTGGTGCTGCATTGCAACGGCACGATCGACCAGATGGCGCCTGTGGTCGAGGCCGCCGGTCCGATGACGCGGGACGCCATGCGCCGCGCCGACGCCGCCCTGACCCGCAGACAGACTCCGGCACAGGCCGACATCGCCGCCCTGACCGATCAGTGGCGGGTGCTGAGCGCTTGACAGGCAGGCGCGGGGGCATGACCCTTTGCGCCCGTGCCAAGGAGGCTTTGTGGCCAGACAGGTTCCCTATCTTCAGCCCGTCGCCGATGCCGATGTCGCGCAGCGGCGCGCGGACGAGGCGCTGATCGTCGATGTCGACGGCTATGAGGGACCGCTGGACCTGCTGCTGACGCTGGCGCGCACGCAAAAGGTGGATCTGCTCAAGATTCGAGTGCTGGACCTGGCCGAACAGTACCTGGCCTTCGTTGAGAAGGCCCGCGCCCTGCGGATCGAACTTGCGGCCGACTATCTGGTCATGGCCGCCTGGCTGGCCTTCCTGAAATCCCGCCTGCTGCTGCCCCCCGACCCCGAGGCCGAAGGTCCCTCGGCCCAGGACATGGCCGCCCATCTGGCCTTCCAGCTGGAGCGTCTGGCCGCGATGCGGCAGGCGGCGGCGCAGCTGATGGGCCGCGACCGGCTTGGCCTGTCGCGTTTTGCCCGCGGCGCCCCCGAAACCGTCGCGCGCACCCGCCGCACCCAATGGCAGGCGGGGCTGATCGACCTGATGCGCGCCTATGCCCGGCTCAAGACGCGTGACGAGTTCCGCCCCTATGCGTTCGACCGGCATGACATCTTCACCATGGAACAGGCCCTGGACCGGTTGCGGCGGATGATCGGGTTCACCGGCCAGTGGACCGACCTGTCGGTGTTCCTACCCGACGGCTGGTCGGACGATCCAAAGCGACGGCGCAGCGCCACCGCCGCGACCTTTGCCGCCTCGCTGGAGCTTGCGCGCCAGGGCCGGCTGGAGATACGGCAGGCGCAGACCTTCGCGCCCATCCATTACCGGCAAAAGTCCCATGACGACCACAACTGACCCCACCTCTCCGGCGCTGGACGAACAGGCCCGCATGGTCGAGGCGATCCTGTTTGCCGCCGTGCAGCCTATGAGCCTGCGCGATGTGGCCGCGCGGATGCCGCAGGGCTGCGACCCGGCCGCGGCGGTGGCCCGGCTGCACGCCACCTATCAGGGGCGCGGCGTGGTCTTGGAACGCATCGGCGACGCCTATGCCTTTCGGACCGCGCCCGACCTGTCGTACCTGATGCAGACCGAGACGGTGGACACCCGCCGCCTGTCGCGCGCCGCCATCGAGACCTTGGCGATCATCGCCTATCATCAGCCGGTCACCCGGACCGAGATCGAGGAGGTGCGCGGCGTTGCCCTCAGCCGCGGCACGCTGGACCAGCTGATCGAAATGGAATGGGTGCGTGTCGGCCGCCGCCGCATGACGCCCGGCCGTCCCGCGACCTATATCGTGACCGAGGCGTTCCTGGACCATTTCGGCCTGGAATCTGCGCGCGATCTGCCCGGGCTTGCGGAACTGCGCGCGGCGGGGTTGCTGGAATCGCGCCCGCCCGCCGATGGTCTGGGCCTGCCCCTTGTCGGCGGGGATGCGGACCCCGATATCGACCCCGAAGAGTTGTTCGAGGACGAGTAAGCGATGAACGCCAACCAGCTGATCAGCATGTTCACCCGCCTTGTCGCGCGCCGTGCGATGACCTGGGGCATCAACAAGGGGCTGGGCACCCTGTCGCGTGGCAAGACCGGGTCCGGCAAGACGGGTTTCGGCAAGGCAGGGTTCGGCAAGCCGGGGTTGGGCAAGTCGGGGTTGGGCAAGCGCCGCAGCGATGCGCAGATGCAGGACCTGGCGCGCAAGATGCGGACCCTGTCGCGGCTGACGCGTCGCTGAGGCTGGGCTTTGCCCGCGACGCGCGCTAGGGCTGCGCGATGGACAACACCTCTTTCAAGATCTTTCTGGTGGCCACCCCCGGCCTCGAGGCGCCGCTGGCGGCCGAGGCAAAGGCCCTTGGCTGGACCGGCGTGATCCAGCCCGGCGGCGTCGCCATCACGGGCGGCTGGACCGATGTCTGGCGCGCGAACCTGATGCTGCGAGGGGCCACGCGCGTGCTGGCCCGCATCGGCGGATTCCGCGCCATGCACCTGGCCCAGCTGGACAAGCGCGCCCGAAAGTTCCCTTGGGCGGACCTGCTGCCCCGCGACCTGCCCGTGCGGGTCGAGAGCATCTGCCGCGCCTCCCGGATCTATCATGCCGGCGCTGCGACTCAGCGCATCGAACGCGCCATCACCGAACAACTGGGCGCCCCCTTGGCCATGCCGGAGGATCGCGGCCCGTCGATCACCGTCAAGGCGCGGATCGAGGACGACCTGGTGACCTTCAGCCTGGATACGACCGGCGAATCGCTGCACAAGCGCGGCCATAAGGAGGCCGTCGCCAAGGCCCCCATGCGCGAGACCATGGCCGCGATGTTCCTGGCCGAGATGGGCTTTGACGGCAGCCAGCCGGTGCTGGACCCGATGTGCGGATCAGGCACATTCGTGCTGGAGGCTGCCGAGATCGCCCTGGGCCTGCTGCCCGGCCGCAGCCGCGGCTTCGCGTTCCAGCGATTTGCGAATTACGACGCAGCTGCATTCGCCACGATGAACGCTGCGCCCGCGCCGCGCGACCTGTCCCTCCGGTTCCTGGGTTTCGACCGTGATCCCGGCGCGATCCGCATGAGCGAGGCGAATGCCGCCCGTGCGGGCGTGTCCGCGGTGACGCGGTTCCAGGCCGGGCAGGTGACCGACCTGCAGCGCCCCGACGGCCCGCCGGGCATCGTGATCGTGAACCCGCCCTATGGCACCCGGATCGGCAACAAGGGTCCGCTGTTCGGCCTGCACGGCCAGATGGGCACGGTGTTCCGCGACCGGTTTCAGGGGTGGCGCATCGGCATCGTCACGTCCGAGGCCGGACTGGCCAAGGCCACCGCCCTGCCATGGAAGGCACCGGGTCCGATCGTGGCCCATGGCGGGCTGAAGGTCCGCCTGTGGCAGACCGGGCCGCTTTAGCGAAACTGCTTGGCCAGCTTCAGGCCCTGACCCTGATAGTTCGATCGGATCCCCTCGCCGTAAAGGCGCTGCGGGCGGGCGCCCATGCGTTCATAGACCAGGCGGCCGACAGTCTGGCCGTGTTCCAGCACGAAGGGCGCCTCGTGGCAGCGTACCTCGAGGACGCCGCGTGCCCCGTGCCCCTCATCCCCGATACCAAAGCCGGGATCGAAGAAGCCCGCGTAATGGACCCGGAATTCCCCCACCATCGCCAGATAGGGCGCCATCTCGGCCGCGTACTCGGCGGGGATCGCCACCGATTCGCGGCTGACCAGGATATAGAAGGCGCCGGGGTCCAGGATCAGGCGGCCCTCGGTCGTGCGCAGCTCGTCCCAGAACTCTGCCACGGGATAGGCGCCGATGCGGTCCAGATCGATCACCCCGCTATGCGGCCGGGCGCGATAGCCGACCAGATCGCCCTGCGCAGGACGCAGATCGACTGAGAAGCCCAGACCGTGATCGATCAGCACCGGCGCACCGCCCACTAGCGGCTGATCCGCATGCAGCGCGGTCAGATCGGCGTCCGACAGGACGGCCTGACCCCGGCGCAGGCGCAGCTGGTTCAGGCGCATGCCAGGCCGCACCAGCACCGAAAAGCTGCGCGGGCAGATCTCGGCGTAAAGCGGTCCGTCGTAACCCTCGGGCAGGCGGTCGAATTCGGTGCCGTCATCGGTCACCAACCGCGTCAGCAGGTCTAGCCGCCCGGTCGATGACTTGGCGTTGGCGACCGCCGACATGCCCGCGGGCATGGCGATCCGCTCCTGCAGCGGGATCAGGTAGACGCAGCCGCGTTCCAGCACGGCGCCGTCGGACAGGTCCATCTGGTGCATCTGGAAATCGGCCAACCGCTCTGCGATGCGCCGCCTGCGCCCGGCCAGAAAGCTGGCACGCAGGCGATAGGCGGTGCGGCCGAGCCGCAGGTCAAGGCTGGCGGGCTGGATCTGTTCGGACGTGACGGGGGCGTCGGCGCGGATGACGCCTTGGTCGATCAGATCGCGGATATCGCTGTCGGGCAGAACGCCATTCATGTCGCAAGCCCCTGATGCGGGTGGGGGATAAGGGAAACGCCCACCCTTGGAAAAGGATGGGCGTTTTCGGAATGGTCGGGCCGGAGAGATTCGAACTCTCGGCCTTCCGCCCCCCAGACGGACGCGCTAACCAGGCTGCGCCACGGCCCGACGCGCATGCTATAAAGCGATCCGGCAGGCCAGCACAAGGGCCTGGGCGCGGAAAACTTTGACAAATCGCATGCGGGGATCAGGACAGGCTCAACATGGCCTGCGCCAGCCGGATGACAACAGGCTTGGCCCGCGGCCAGCGTCGATCGGCGGGTGAAATCTGCTGCAGATGACGCGCCATATCGCTGAGGCGTGCCAGCCAGACGGGCGGTTGCGACGGAGGGCTGACAGGGGCGATGCGCGCGGGTGCGGGTGCGGGTGCGGGGGCAGGGGGTGCTGTGTCCCGCGGCGGAGAGAGCTGCTGTGCGCCCCGCCTGCGGACGGATTGTCCGCGGTCGGTCGCGATCTGGCGAATCGCTCCGCGAATCGTCAGCCCGTCGTCGCGCAGCAGGGCACAGATGCCCGCTGCCATCTCGACATCGGCGGGGCGATAGTAGCGTCTGCCGTCGGGGCGCTTCATCGGCTTCAGCGCCGAGAACTGGGTTTCCCAATAGCGCAGGACATGCGGCGCGACGCCGATCAGGGTCGCCACCTCTCCGATCGACCGGAATGCCTCTGCGCCTTTCGCCATGGGGTCGGGCCGGGGCTATCGCTTGTTTCCGGCTGCCACGCGATCCTTCATCAGGTGCGAGGGCCGGAAGGACAGCACGCGGCGGGGCGTGATGGGCACCTCCTCGCCGGTCTTGGGATTGCGGCCGATCCGCTCGTTCTTGTCGCGCACCGAAAAGGTGCCGAAGGACGAGATCTTGACCTGCTCTCCCTGCACCAGCGCGTCCGAGATGTGGTCCAGCACGCTTTCGACCAGCTGTGCCGATTCGTGACGGGACAGGCCGACGTCACGGAATACCGCTTCGGCCAAGTCCATCCGGGTCAAGGTCTTGTCGCCCATGATTGATCCTCTTGAATGCGGGAAGGATGGTTCGAATTCCCATGGCTGTCAACGAGGCCCGCGGGGAAATCGTTCCCCGCCCGATACTTGTCATGCGCTGGCACGCCCTTGGACAGGGTAGGGCGATTGATTCCGGCGCGATGCTTCCCATCTGTTGAGGACGCAGGATAGCGATGGAGGACAGGATGGCAGGTGGATGGGCCCGCGACGACGCGGTGAACGACCAGATCGATGTCAGCACGGCCGAGGCGATCGCCCGCGCCCGGCTGGCCGCGTCGCGCCGTCAGGTGGGCGACAGCGCACGGGTCTGCGCGGAATGCGATGAACCGATCCCCGAGGCGCGCCGCGCCGCGCAGCCCGGGGTGCAACTGTGCGTGGCCTGTCAGTCGGGCCATGATCGCGCAAAACGGCCCGCGGGCGGGATGAACCGCCGCGCCAGCAAGGATTCGTTGCTGAAATAGCCTACCAGCGCAGGACGACGGCGCCCCAGCTGAGACCGCCGCCGATCGCCTCGGTCACCAGAACCTGGCCCGGCGCGAACCGACCCTGGCCATCGGCGACGGACAGGGCCAGCGGGATCGACGCGGCCGAGGTGTTGCCGTGATCGGCCACGGTCAGCACGACCTTGTCCAGTGGCAACTGCATCTTCTGCGCGGTGGCGGTGATGATGCGCATGTTCGCCTGATGCGGGACCAGCCAGTCCACGTCGGCAGGCGTCAGCCCGGCACGGTCCAGCGCGGTATGCGCCGTCTTGGCCAGCTTTTCGACCGCGTGGCGGAAGACCAGGTTGCCCTGCATCCGCAGTTGGCCTGCCGTTCCGGTGGAGGACACGCCGCCATCGACATACAGAAGCTCGCGATAGGTGCCGTCGCTGTTCAGGTCGCTGGCCAGGATGCCCCGGTCATCGCTGGTGCCCGCACCGTCCTCAGCCTGCAGGACGACCGCGCCGGCGCCGTCGCCGAACAGCACGCAGGTGCCGCGGTCGGTCCAGTCCATGATCCGCGAGAAGGTCTCGGCCCCGATCACCAGGATGCGGTCAGCCTGGCCCGCGCGAATCATCGCGTCCGCATTGGCCAGCGCAAAGACGAAGCCCGCGCAGACGGCCTGCACGTCATAGGCAAAGCCGCGCTTCATCCCCAGACCGGCCTGGACCATGGTCGCGACGGCCGGAAACGTGAAGTCGGGGGTCGAGGTCGCCAGCACGACACCGTCGATGTCGTCTGCAGTCATGCCTGCGCGGTCCAGCGCGGCCTTGGCGGCGCGGATGGCCAGGTCGCTGGTGGTCTGGCCCTCGGCCGCGAAGTGGCGACGCTCGATCCCGGTGCGAGAGCGGATCCATTCGTCGGTGGTGTCCAGCTTGTCCTCGAACCAGCTATTCTCGACGATGCGTTCAGGCAGGTAATGCCCGGTGCCGCAGATGACCGAACGACGCGTCACGACGATGCTCCTGTATCGGTGGCGCTGGCGGATGCCGCGGCACCTTGGGCCACACGGGCGGCCAGGCGGTCCTGGAAGCCCGACTTGGCCAGGGTGAAGGCCAGCTTGATGGCCGCGGACACGCCGGTCGCATCGGCGGAGCCGTGCGATTTCACGACCGTGCCGTTCAGGCCCAGGAAGATGCCGCCGTTCACGCGGCGCGGGTCGATCCGCTTCTGCAGGCGCTTGAGCGAGCTCATGGCCAGGACGGCCGCAAATTTTGACATGATCGAATTCGAGAAGGCGTCCTTGAGGAAGTCGCCGACCAGCTTGGCGGTGCCTTCCCCGGTCTTCAAGGCGACATTGCCGGTGAATCCGTCGGTGACGATCACATCCACGCGGTCGGACGGCAGATCGCCACCCTCGACGAAGCCGACATAGGTATAGCTGCCGGCGGCGGCCTGCTCGATCATCTCGTGGGCCTGCTTCAGTTCGGCGCGGCCCTTGTGTTCCTCGGTGCCCACGTTCAGCAGGCCGACGCGCGGCATGGGCAGGCCCAGGCCGTTGCGCGCATAGGATGCCCCCATCAGGGCATATTGCAGCAGGTCATGCGCATCGGCGCGGATGTCCGCGCCCACGTCCAGCATGATGTTGAACCCTTGGGGGTTGCGCGACGGCCACAGGCAGGCGATGGCCGGCCGGTTCACGCCCGGCAGCTTGCGCAGGCGCAGCATCGACAGCGCCATCAGCGCGCCGGTATTCCCACAGGACACGGCGACCTGCGCCTCTCCGGCCTTGACCGATTCCAGCGTGGACCACATCGACGTGCCCTCGCTCTTGCGCAGGACCTGGCTGGGCTTGTCATGCATCGTCACCACGCCCGCGGCATGGCGGATGTCACAGCGACCCGCCAGCACCTTGCGGCGCGCGATCAGGCCCGCAAGCTCTGCCTCGTCGCCATGGACGATGAAGCGGATCTCGGGGTTCTTCTCGGCGCTTTCGGCCATGCCTGCGACGACGACGGCGGGGCCGCGGTCGCCACCCATGGCGTCAACCGATATCACCACGCTGCCCCCGGATTCGGGGACGCGCGGTGTCGGCGTGCTCGCGGAGGGGACGGACATCAGGACGGGCGCGCCGGAATCAGGCCGCGTCGTCGTCCAGGTCGATCTCGTTCGCCTTCGCGATCACTTCGCGGTCGGCGTAGTGGCCGCAGGACGGGCAGACGTGATGCGGGCGCTTCAGCTCGCCGCAGTTGGAGCATTCGTTCGGGTTGCCCGCGACCAGCGCATCATGCGCACGGCGCATGTTGCGCTTGGACCGGGTTACGCGATTCTGAGGGACAGCCATGTCACCACCTCGGTTGTCAGGGTGCGGCGCCAGAACGCGATCACACCAGATTTGAATTCGTAAATGAACCGCGCAGATACGCCATGACGACCGCGCCCGCAAGCCCCGAAGGCCAGGGGACGGCCGCAAACGCACCGCACATGGCCCCCCTTTGCCGCGAACGGGCCGCGATTGCGCCCCCCGGCGGCGGGTTTGGGCGCATTTCGCGCCCGCCTGTGGCCCGATGGCCACGCAGCCTGGGTCAGGATTCGCCGTCCTTGCCGCCCAGCAGCTTGTCCAACCCGGCAAAGGGTCGCCGTGTGTCGCCGGCGGCATCGTCGTCGGCTGCCGCGGCCTGCGGCAGGCTTGCCCCCTCGGCCCGCGGATAGGCGGGCAGGGCCAGCGACAGGGCCTCGACCATGATCGCGGTCAGGTCGATGAAGTTGCCAAGGGGTTCCAGCGTCTCGTCCGGCATCTCGATCTCGTCGCCCTCGGGGGCGGCCACATGCGGAGAGAACTGGATGCGGACCGGTTCCGAGATGTCGGTGCGCACGGGCTTCAGCGTGATGACGCAGGGTTGCGTCACCCGCGCGGCCAGCGTGGCCGTCAGCAGCCAGCTGTCGGTGCCATGCGCGCGCAGCGTGCCGCGAAAGTCCAGGCGCGTCAGCGCGTCCAGCCCCAGCTCGGCCGCCAGGGCCTCACGCACGCCTTCGTCGGGGCGCAGGTGAAAGGTCGTCGGCGTGTTCGGGTTCAGATGCGCGACGCGCAGCCGCTGCGGATGCGATTCGGGGGTGATCATGTCGGGCCTTTGTGGATGCGGCGCGGGGCGCGTGACCCCGAGGATTGATATTCTTGAGCAGGGTGGCCGAGTTTGCTAGGCAGGGCGGGCCGCGTCAACCGCCCCAAGGAGGGAACCCGCCCATGTCCGCCATCAGAAGCCTGATGACACTGGCGTTTCTGGCTGTCCTCGGGCTTGCCGCCTGTGCACCCATCGAACGGAACCACGGATACGTCCCCCCCGATCTGGAACTGGCGCAGGTCGTGCCGGGGCAGACCACGATGGAGGAACTGCCCGGTCTGATCGGTCGCCCGTCGGCCCAGGGCCTGCTGACGGGGTCCGGCTGGTACTATGTCGGATCGCGCTGGCGCCGCCTCGGCCCAGCCGCCCCGCGCGAGATCGACCGCAAGGTCGTCGCCATCTCGTTCGCGCCCACCGGCGTGGTCAGCAATGTCGAGACCTTTGGCCTGGAACGCGGCCGCGTGGTCAGCCTGTCGCGCCGCGTGACCGACGGCAGCGTGACCGACATCTCGTTCATCGGACAGCTTCTGGGCAACCTGGGCAACTTCCAGGCCGGCGATTTCGTCGACTGACGGCGCAGGCCGCGCGCGGTCGCCTAGACCGCGCCGGCCAGCTGTTCCGCCAAGCGGTGCAGGTCATCGCGGTGCCCGGTGCGCCCCGACGGCAGGTCCGGGTCCGACGTCATCGCGATGGACAGCGCCGGCTGGCGCCGCGTCGCGGGGAACACATAGACCATCTGCCCGCCATAGCCCCAGCCATAGCGCACGTCCCGCCCGGCCATCCGCCCCAGGAACCAGCCATAGCCGTATCCCTGGCCGCTGAAGATGCTGGAGGTGCGGCGCCGCCAGCTTTCGTCGATCCAGGCCGCGGGGACGACCTGTCGCCCGCCCGCCCGCCCGCCCCGCGCGTATGTCGCACCGAAGGCCAGCAGCGACCGGGTGCTCATCGCCATCTGGTTGCCGCCCAGATAGATGCCCTGCGGATCGCGGTCCCATCCGGTGATGCGAAATCCGGGAATGGGCGACAGCCAGTCGCTTGCGACGTCCAGCAGCGGGCGGCCGGTGACGCGGGTCAGGATCGCCGCGACCAGATGCGTGGATGCGGTCGAATACTGCATCCGCGTGCCGGGATCCTGGACGAAGGGCGCGGCCAGCGCGCTGCGCACCCAGTTCGGGCTGCTGACCCATCGGCCGTAATTCTGTCCCGACTGGCGTTCCAGCCCGGCCTGCATCGACAGCAGGTTGCCCAGGGTGACGCGCGCCAGCCGCGGGTCGGCCGATGCGGGCAGGTCGCTGCGCAGCAGCGGCGCGATGGGCTGATCCGCGCTCTCCAGCAGGCCGCGGCCGATGGCGATGCCCGCCAGCGCCGATACCACCGATTTCGACGCCGACTTGATGTTCGTCGGGCTGTCCGGCGTGAAGCCGTGATAGCCCTGGGCCGCCAGTTCCACCCCCTGTGCGCCGTCGTCCTGCCACAGGGCGATGGCGCGCAGGGGCGGCATCGATCCGGCCTGCGACAGCAGGGGGGCCAGGCTGGCGCGGGCGATGCGGGGGGCTGCCAGCAGGGGCAGGGCGGCGGCGGTCAGGATCAGGGCGCGTCTTTTCATGCGCACAATATGGGGCGGGGGGCCGGGCATGGGCAATCACGCTTGCGTGGGCACGGCGCGGGCTTTACCGCTTGGCCAGCCAATTCGGAAAGGCCCGACCATGAGCGCGCTGGATGATCTTGCCCCCGTCCCGTTCCACGACGCGGATGCGCCGCAGCGGGCGCGGATGCTGTCGCGGCTGGCGGATACCGAGCTGACCGTGGCCCTGCTGCGCGAGCCTGTCCATGACCAGGTCGAATTGCAGATCTTCGATCTGGACGGGGCGCGTGTCGCTCTGGCCTGCGACGCCGAGGATCGGCTGGCGGATTTCTTCGGCCATCCCGTGGCTTACGCGGCGCTGCCGGGGCGGGTGCTGGCGGGACTGCTGAATGCGGACGGAGCGGGGTTGCTGGTCAATCCCGGCCACCCGTCCGAGATGCTGCTGGACAGCGGCATGCTGGATTGGCTGACCGGTGCGCTGGATGCCGCCCCTCAGGAGGGCCAGGCCCGGCTGCGCCTGACCGCGCCCGACCCGCAGGTGGCGCAGGCCTTGGCCGATCCGCTGGCCGAACGGCTGGCCGACCTGCGCGGACTGGTCGCAGGCGCGGCGCTGGTCGGCGCGTCGGGGGACGGTGCCGGGCATCTCTTGGTCATCACCGGCGCGCCCGTCGACCGCCAGCCGGCCATCGCCAAGGCCCTGGCCGAGGCGCTGGCGTTCCTTCCCGCCCAGCCCGGCGGCGTCGACATCAGCTTTTCGGACGCGCCGCCCCCGGCCGGTGCGCTGCTGTTCGACCTGACGCCCCCCGCGCCCGAGGAACCCGCACCGCGCCCGAAAGGCCCCCCGATCCTGCGCTGACCGGGCAAGTGCGGTTGCGTTGGGGGGTTCAACCTGCGATTAAACCGCATGCAGATGCGTCACAAAGCCCTTTCCGTCCATCTTTTGACCGCCACCGGAGCCGTTCTGGCCATGCTGGCCATGCTGGCCGCCGTGCAGGCGGACTGGGCGCTGATGTTCCTGTGGCTGGTGGTGGCCTTCGTCGTCGACGGCATCGACGGCCCGCTGGCGCGACGTTACGACGTCAAGAAGAACTGGCCCGCCTATGACGGCGTGCTGATGGACCTGATCATCGACTATCTGACCTACGTGTTCATCCCGGCCTTTGCGCTGTTCCAGTCGGGGCTGCTGTCGGGCTGGACGGGCTGGTTCGCGATCATCGTGATCGTGTTCACCAGCGTCGTCTATTTCGCGGACACGCGGATGAAGACGCGGGACAATTCCTTCGCGGGCTTTCCCGGCTGCTGGAACATGGTCATCCTGGTCCTGTTCGCGGTCAAGCCGCACTGGACCATCATCCTGCTGATCGTCACGGCGTTGAGCGCCGCGATGTTCACCAACATCAAGTTCATTCACCCCGTCCGGACCAAGCGCTGGCAGGCGATCTCGTTGCCGGTGGCGCTGGCTTGGGTGCTGTTCGCGGGCTGGGCCGCGGTGGTCGACTTCCACCCGGAAAGCTGGGCGAACTGGGGTCTTGTCCTGACCTCGGCATGGCTGCTGGTGGCCGGTGGCGCGCAGCAGATGATCCCGGTACGTCGCCGCCGCCGCCCTTAGGCCGCGCGCAGCCGTCCGGTCAGCCGCCGCAGCAGCGCACGCAGGGTTCCGCCGTGGCGCGTGGCGTTCAATGCGCCGATCTGATGGGGCAGCAGGAACAGCCCCGCGGTGGGCCGCGGCGCACGGCCCGCTATCGCCCGGCCGGCGTCGTCAAGATACAGTCCGTAATAGGCAAGCATGGGGGTGGTCCTTTCGCAGATCCTGACCCCTATGTTGGCGCTATCAGCCCGGCAGGCAACCGCCTGCCTGGTCAATGCTGCGTTGCAGCATCCGCATGGCGGGTCGAGCGCAGGTCGAACAGCCCGAAGGCCGCGACGACCAGGAAGCACAGTCCCGGCACCACATAGGACAGCGCCGCGCCGTGGGAATCCATGACCGCGCCATGGATCAGCGGCACGGTCGCACCGCCCAGGATCGCCATGACCAGGCCCGCCGCGCCGAACTTGGTGTCGTCGCCCAGGCCGTGCAGGGCGATGCCGTAGATGGTGGGAAACATCAGCGACAGGCAAGCCGATACGGCGACCACCGCCCAGACACCCGCCAGCCCCGGCCCGGTGGCCGCGAACAGGCACAGGCCCGTCCCCGCCACGGCCATCACCGTCAGCAGCGCCGCGGGGCGGATCACGCCCATCACGCCGACCATCACGAAACGGGCGATCAGGAACACGATCAGGCTGGCCTGCAGGTACCATCCGGCCTGCGCCTCGGTCCCGCCGATGGCGGAGATCACGTACTGGATGGTGAAGGTCCAGACGCAGGTCTGGGCAGCCACGTTGAAGAACTGGGCCACCACCCCGAACACGTAATGCCGGTTCGACAGCAGCCGCCGCAGCGTCGGTGCGAACTGAACGCGGGCGGCGTCGGGGGCGATGGATTCGCGGTCGGTCGGGATGCGCAGGAAGGCGATGGCGATCCAGATGACCAGCAGCACGAAGGCCAGCCCGACATAGGGCGTCATGACCGCGGACAGTTCGGCGCGCTGGATCTGCTCCAGCGTCGCGGCGGGCATGGCGGCGCGTTCGGCGTCGGTTGCCGGGTTCAGACGCGGCAGGATCAGCGTCGCGGCCAGGAACACGCCGATGTTCGTGCCGACCGGATTGAAGGCCTGGGCCAGGTTCAGGCGGCGCGTGGCATTGCCCTCGGGGCCCATCGCGATGACGAAGGGGTTGGCCGAGGTCTCTAGGATCGACAGCCCCCCCGCAAGCAGGAACAGCGCGGCCAGGAAGTACCCGAAGGTCATGGCCTGCGCCGCCGGATAGAACAGGAAGGCGCCCGCCACCGCGCAGCCCAGGCCCGTCAGGATGCCGGTCTTGTAGGAGAAGCGCCGGTTGATGAAGGCCGCGGGCAGGGCCAGCAGGAAATAGGCCCCGTAATAGGCGAACTGGACGAAGGACGCCTGCAGCGTCGACATCGAGAAGATGCGCGAGAAGACCTGGACCAGCGGGTCGGTCATGTTCGCCGCGATCCCCCAGGCCGCGAAGCAGGTCACCAGCAGCGCGAAGGGCAACCGCATTCCGGGATGGACGAAGGGGGGCTTTGGCATCGGGGTTCTCCTGCGCGGACCGGCGCCGTTTGGCACAGATCGTCCGCGCGGACCACCGCGAATGAAAAGGGGGGCGGTTCCCCGCCCCCTGGTCGCGTCGCTGTCGCGGGCGTTATTCGTACTTGCGGATGTCGCCGGATTTCAGGCGGCCCAGATAGCGGTTCATCTCGGCCTTGACGACGGGCATCAGCAGGTACAGCGCGATGATGTTGGGGATCGCCATCGCAAAGATCATCGCGTCCGAGAAGTCGATGACCGGGCCCAGGCTGGCCGAGGCGCCGATGACCACGAACAGGCAGAAGATGATCTTGAAGATCAGCTCCTTGGTCTGGCCCTCCCCGAAGAGGAAGGTCCAGGCCTTCAGCCCGTAATAGCTCCACGAGATCATGGTCGAGAAGGCGAACAGCACCACCGCCAGCACCAGCACATAGCGGAACCAGCCGAACGCGCTGCTGAAGGCATCCGACGTCAGGGCAACGCCCGTGTTGCCGGTCACGGTGCGGATCTGGTCGCCCGCCTCGTTCAGGACGAACATGCCGGTCGTGGGGTCGGCGATCAGCTGCCCGGTGATGATGATCACCAGCGCGGTCATGGTGCAGATGACGACGGTGTCGATGAACGGCTCCAGCAGCGACACGAAGCCCTCGGTCACCGGCTCCTTGGTACGCACGGCGCTGTGGGCGATCGCGGCGGAACCGATGCCGGCCTCGTTCGAGAAGGCGGCCCGGCGGAAGCCTTGGATCAGGGCCCCGATGGCCCCGCCCACGACGCCGTCATTGGTGAAGGCGCCCGCGAAGATCTGATAGAACGCCTGGCCGATCATGTCATAGTTCATGACGATGATGATCAGCGCCGTCCCGACGTAGAGCGCGGCCATGAAGGGCACGATCTTCTCGGTCACGCTGGCGATGGATTTCAGGCCGCCGACGATGACCAGGAACACGATGATCGCCATCACCACGCCGGTGATCCAGCCGGGATAGTCGCCCACCACGTTGATCAGCTGAGCATGGGCCTGGTTGGCCTGGAACATGTTCCCGCCGCCAAAGCTGCCCAGGATGCAGAAGATCGCGAACAGCACGGCCAGGATGCGCCCGCCCGGCAGGCCGCGTTCGGCGAATCCCTTGACCATGTAGTACATCGGGCCGCCCGACACGGTCCCGTCCGCATATTCATTGCGGTATTTGACGCCAAGCGTGCATTCGGTGAACTTGGCCGCCATGCCCAGAAGACCCGCCAGGATCATCCAGAACGTGGCGCCCGGCCCGCCGATGCTGACGGCCACCGCGACGCCCGCGATGTTGCCCAGGCCCACGGTGCCCGACAGGGCGGTGGTCAGCGCCTGGAAGTGGCTGACCTCTCCGGCGTCGTTCGGATCCGAATAGTCGCCCCGGACCAGGGCTATGGCATGGCCGAAGGCGCGCAGCTGGATCACGCCGAAATAGATGGTGAAGGTCGTGGCCGCGATCACCAGCCAGGCGACGATCCAGGGAAAGCTGGTGCCGGGAAAGTTGGAAAAGATCAGGCTGACGAACCAGCCCGTGGAATTGGCAAAGACCTGGTTCACGGTCTCGTCGATGCCCTGGGCCGCGGCGGGGCCTGCGGCCAGTGCCGCGAGGGCCGCGGCTGTCATGCGTGTTCTCATTGCTCTTGTCCCTGTTGGTTGGCCGGTCACGGCACGATGACCACGGGCACCGGCGCGACCTGCGCCAGCGTCGCCGCGACCGATCCGAAGATGCGCGAGGCAAAGCCCGAATCGCCCATCCGGCCTATGAAGATCATCGCCGCGCCCTCATCCTTGGCGATGCGGCACAGCGTTTCGGCGATGTGGCCGTATCGCAGCGTGGTCGCGCAGGGGATGCCCGCGTCCTCGACCCGCTTGACCATGGGGGTCAGGATGGCGGCTTCGGCGCGCTGCAGCTCCTCCTTGCGGCGGCGGTGTCGTTCCTCGACCTCGCTTGGCGTCAGGAAGCTGTAGGGCGACCATTCCAGAACATGCGCGATCAGGATGTGGTCGCCCTGCGCCTGCGCGCGCGAGATGGCAAAGTCCAAGGCGCGGATCGAGGCATCGCTGCCGTCGAAACCGACGACGATCTTGCGTGACATTCGTTGCCCTCATCTGTTGGTTGTCGTTTTTCGTTGTCGTGATCAAAGGATAGGCAGGCTTGCCGGGCGGGGCCAGACATAAATGTGTCGCTACAATGGCAAAGGTCGGAACTGCCTTGCGGACGGGCGGTGTCGATCAGGGGTTTTCAAGATGCGCGCGGGGGGGCATATTCGCGGCCATGACCCGGATGCGCCACATCGCCACCGCCCGCACCGCGCCCCACGGCGCGCGTCTGGCCGTGCAGCTTCGCGGTCTGCTGCTTCTTACGCTGCGCTGAGCGGGTCTTCCGGGCCGCCGCTCAGACAGGTCAGCGCCCGGGAAACCCCACAGGACCACGTAAGAAGGACCAAGCCAATGACCGAACAGAACCGCGTCGTGATCTTTGACACCACGCTGCGCGACGGCGAACAGTCGCCCGGCGCCACCATGTCCCATGCCGAAAAGATGGAAATCGCCGCCATGCTGGACGAGATGGGCGTGGACGTGATCGAGGCCGGATTTCCCATCGCCTCGGAAGGCGACTTTGCCGCCGTGTCCGAGATCGCGAAACAGTCGAAAAACAGCGTGATCTGCGGTCTGGCCCGCGCCCAGCTGCCCGATATCGACCGCTGCTGGGAGGCCGTGAAGCATGCCCGGCAGCCGCGCATCCACACCTTCATCGGCACCTCGCCGCTGCACCGGGCGATCCCGAACCTGGACATGGACCAGATGGCAGACCGCATCCACCAGACGGTGACCCATGCGCGCAACCTGTGCGACAACGTGCAATGGTCGCCCATGGACGCCACCCGGACCGAGCATGATTATCTGTGCCGGGTGGTGGAAATCGCCATCAAGGCCGGCGCCACCACGATCAACATCCCCGACACGGTGGGCTATACCGCGCCGCGCGAAAGCGCCGCCCTGATCGCAATGCTGCTGGAGCGCGTGCCCGGCGCGGACCAGATCATCTTTGCCACGCATTGCCACAACGACCTGGGCATGGCGACCGCCAACGCCCTGGCCGCGGTCGAGGCCGGTGCCCGCCAGATCGAATGCACGATCAACGGTCTTGGCGAACGCGCCGGCAACACCGCGCTGGAGGAGGTGGTGATGGCGATGCGGGTCCGCAACGACATCATGCCGTTCCGCACGGGCATCGACACGACCAAGATCATGGGCATCTCGCGTCGCGTGGCGGCCGTGTCGGGCTTTCCGGTGCAGTTCAACAAGGCCATCGTCGGCAAGAACGCCTTCCTGCACGAATCCGGCATCCATCAGGACGGCGTGCTGAAGAACGTCGAGACCTTCGAGATCATGCGCCCTGCCGATATCGGCCTGACCGAGAACAACATCGCCATGGGCAAGCATTCGGGCCGCGCCGCGCTGCGCGCCAAGCTGGCCGATCTGGGATACGAGGTCGGGGACAACCAGCTGAAGGACATTTTCGTGCGGTTCAAGGCCTTGGCCGACCGCAAGAAGGAGGTCTATGACGACGACATCGTGGCCCTTGTCCTGGACGCCGCCGCCAACACGGCCGAGGATCACCTGCAGGTCAAGCACCTGCGCGTCGTCTGCGGCAGCGACGGCCAGTCCGCAGCCCTGACCATGATCGTGGACGGGGTCGAGAAGAGGGCCGAGACGACCGGCGACGGTCCGGTCGATGCATGCTTCAATGCGGTGCGGGAAATCTTTCCGCACGACGCGCGGCTGCAGCTGTACCAGGTCCATGCCGTGACCGAGGGCACCGATGCGCAGGCCACCGTCAGCGTCCGCATGGAGGAGGAGGGCCGCATCGTCACCGGCCAGGCCGCCGATACGGACACGATCCTGGCCTCGGTCAAGGCCTATGTGGGGGCGCTGAACCGGCTGATTCTGCGCCGCGCGATGACCGGTCGCGACACTGACGCCAAGCAGATCAGCATGTATTCGCACTGAGGCGCGGGGGGCATCGTGTCCCCCCGGCACCACCCCCGCGAGAAATGCCGCTGTCGGCCCAATGCGCGCATCGGGGCTTTTCCGGTGCGGCGCGCGGCTCTATACGGGGCCACGTCCGTCAGGGCGATCACGCACCATCAAAACAGGGCAGGCCGGGCCAACCGGCGGGAAAAGGATACGGGCATGGCATTCGGCGGTTTGTTTTCGACCGACATCGCAATCGACCTGGGGACGGCGAACACGCTGATCTATGTCAAGGGCAAGGGCATCATCCTGAACGAGCCCTCGGTCGTGGCCTATCACGTCAAGGACGGCAAGCGCGTCGTCCTGGCGGTCGGAGAGGACGCCAAGCTGATGCTGGGCCGCACGCCGGGAAGTATCGAGGCCATCCGCCCGATGCGCGAGGGCGTCATCGCTGATTTCGACAGCGCCGAGCAGATGATCAAGCATTTCATCAAGAAGGTGTTCAAGCGCACGACCTTCTCCAAACCCAAGATCATCGTCTGCGTCCCGCACGGCGCGACCCCGGTCGAGAAACGCGCCATCCGCCAGTCGGTCCTGTCCGCGGGCGCGCGCAAGGCGGGCCTGATCGCCGAACCGATCGCGGCGGCCATCGGCGCGGGCATGCCCATCACCGAACCCACCGGCAGCATGGTCGTGGACATCGGCGGCGGCACGACCGAGGTCGCGGTCCTGTCCCTGGGCGACGTGGTCTATGCGCGCTCGGTGCGCATCGGCGGCGACCGCATGGACGAGGCGATCATCAACTATCTGCGCCGCAACCAGAACATGCTAATCGGGGAATCGACCGCCGAACGCATCAAGACCAGCATCGGCACCGCCCGCATGCCCGATGACGGGCGCGGCGCGACCCTGATGGTGCGCGGCCGCGACCTGCTGAACGGCATCCCCAAGGAGATCGAGATCAGCCAGGCCATGGTCGCCGAGGCGCTGTCCGAGCCCGTCCAGGCCATCTGCGAGGCCGTGATGGTCGCGCTGGAGGCGACGCCCCCGGATCTGGCCGCCGACATCGTCGATCGCGGCGTGATGCTGACCGGCGGCGGCGCCATGCTGGGTGAGCTGGACCTGGCGCTGCGCGAGCAGACCGGCCTGTCGATCAGCCTGGCCGACCAGCCGATGAGCTGCGTGGCCCTGGGCACCGGCAAGGCGCTGGAGTTCGAAAAGCAGCTGCGTCACGTCATCGACTACGACAGCTGATCGCGCAGGCAGGGAGCGCCTGAATGGCGCAGAAGAGCACCGATTTCGCCACACCCGTGCGCCGCGTCCTGATCGCGGTGCTGGCGCTTGCGCTGCTGGCGGTGTTCCTGTTCTGGCGCATCGACAGCCCGCGGGCCGAGATGATGCGCACGGCGATGATCGACCGCATCGTGCCGCGGTTCGAATGGGCCGTGGCCCCGGTGACCAAGGTTACCCAGATGGTCGCGGGCTTTCAAAGCTATGCGCGCATCTATGAGCAGAACCAGGAATTGCGCCGCGAATTGCAGCGCATGTCCGCCTGGCGCGAGGCCGCCGTCCAGCTGGAGCAGGAGAACTCCAAGCTGATGGCGCAGAACAACGTCCGCATCGATCCGGCCCTGACCAGCGTCACGGGCGTGGTGATGGTCGACAGCGGTTCGGCTTTCCGCCAGTCGGTGCTGCTGAACGTCGGCGCTCAGGACGGGATCATCGAGGGCTGGGCCACCATGGACGGGCTGGGGCTGGTCGGGCGCATTTCCGGCGTTGGGAACCGGACCAGCCGCGTCGTGCTGTTGACGGACCCGTCGTCGCGGTTGCCGGTGACGGTCCAGCCGACCGGCGAACGGGCGCTGTTGACGGGCGACAACACGCCGCTGCCGCTGCTGGAATTCGTCGAGCAGGCCGATAACGTCCGTCCCGGCGACCGGGTCGTGACCTCGGGCGACGGGGGCGTCTTTCCCGCCGGGGTGCTGGTGGGCCAGGTCGCGCAGGGCAGCGACGGGCGGCTGCGCCTGCGCATGGCGGCCGATTACGAACGCCTGGAGTTCCTGCGCGTCCTGCGATCGCATCCGGCCGAGGCGGTGGTCGACAGCGCCGCCATCATCTTGGGCCAGGACAGCGGGTTGATCGGGCCGCAGCTGCCGGCCTCTCCGGTCGACGCGGCGGCGGCCAGCGATCCGCTGGACCCGGGTTCCACGCCATGATCCAGCTGCCCAGCCGCAGCTTCGCCCTGGGAACGCTGGTGTTTCTGGCCTCGGTCTGGGCGCTGCTGTTCGTGCGGCTGCTGCCCCTGTCGGCGGGCATCATGGGCTGGCCCGGCCCCGACCTGGCGCTGGCGCTTATTCTGGCCTGGGTGCTGCGCCGCCCCGACCAGCTGGCCGCGCCGGTCATCGTGCTGGCCATCCTGGTCGAGGACGTGCTGCTGATGCGCCCCCTGGGCCTGTGGACCGCCATCGTGCTGCTGGGATCCGAGGCCGCACGTCTGCGAGAGCCCCGTTGGCGCGATCAGCCATTCATGGTTGAATGGTTCCGCGTGGGCGTGCTGATCGGGCTGATGATGCTGGGCTATCGCCTGGTGCAGGTCGTGTTCGTGCTGCAGGTGCCGGCCCTGGGGCAGGTGATCCTGCAGTTTCTGGCGACGGTGGCGGCCTATCCGCTGGTCGTCTTCGGGGCACGCTGGCTGATCGGGCTGCGCCGCCTTGGCCGCGGCGATCCGACATGAGGACAAGGGCATGAAGAAGTCCCAACGCGAGATCCTGGACAGCTCCCGCCAGATCACCCGGCGCGGGCTGATGCTGGCCGGCATCCAGGTGGCCACCGTCACCACGCTGGCGCTGAAGATGCGGTCGATGCAGCTGGACCATGCCGAGGAATACCGCACGCTGGCGGACGGCAACTCGATCAAAATCCGGCTGCTGCCGCCGTCGCGCGGGCTGATCCTGGACCGCAACGGGATCATCATCGCGGGGAACGAACAGAACTATCGCGTCACCCTGACGCGCGAGGAGGCGGGCGGCGACGTCCAGGCCGTGCTGCGCCGCCTGTCGCGGCTGGTGCCAATGACCGACGCCCGCATGGCCGAGCTGATGGAGGAGTTTTCCCGCCGCAGTGCCATCACCCCCATCGTGCTGGCCGACCGCCTGACCTGGGAGCAGTTCAGCGCCATCGCGGTCAACGCCCCGTCGCTGCCCGGCGTCACGCCCGAATCGGCGCTGTCGCGCGCCTATCCGCGGGCGGGCGATTTCGCGCATGTCATGGGCTATGTCGGCCCCGTCAGCGATTACGACCTGTCGCGGATCGAGGACCCTGACCCGGTCCTGCTGCTGCCGGACTTTCAGCTGGGCAAGATCGGCGTCGAGGGCCGCATGGAGGAGATCCTGCGTGGCAAGGCGGGCGCCCGCCGCGTCGAGGTCAACGCCCAAGGCCGCGAGATGCGCCAGCTGTCGCGCCAGCAGGGCGAACAGGGGGCCACGCTGCAGCTGACGCTGGATGCCGCCTTGCAGAACTATGCCGCGCAGCGGATGGGCACCGAAAGCGCCGCCGCCGTCATCACCGACTGCCAGACCGGAGAGCTGCTGACGATCTGTTCGTCGCCCAGCTTCGATCCCAACAAGTTCGTGCGCGGCATCAGCAGCCCCGAATACCGCGCGCTGATGGATCACGACCACCGCCCCCTGGCCGACAAGACGGTGCAGGGCGTCTATCCGCCCGGATCGACCTTCAAGATGGTCACCCTGATGGCCGGGCTGGAGGCCGGGGTGATCGATGCGGGCACCCGGTTCTATTGTCCGGGCTACACCGAACTGGGCGGCCGGCGGTTCCACTGCTGGCGGCGCGGCGGGCATGGCACCGTCGATGCGATCAAGAGCCTCGAGGAAAGCTGCGACGTCTACTACTACGAACTGGCGCAGCGGGTGGGCATCGACCGGATCGCGATCATGGCGCGCAAGCTTGGCTTGGGCCAGCGCCACGACCTGCCCATGTCGGCGGTGGCCGAAGGGATCGCCCCCGACCGCGAATGGAAGATGGCCCGCCACGGCCAGGCCTGGCAGATCGGCGACAGCCTGAACGCCTCGATCGGGCAGGGCTTCGTGCTGGCGTCGCCGCTGCAGCTGGCGGTGATGACCGCCCGCATCGCGTCGGGCCGCGAGGTTCGGCCCCAGCTGATCCGGTCCGTCGACGGCGTGCGGCAGGCGCCGCCCGAATACCCGCCGCTGGACATCAGCCCGGAATCGCTGCGCGTCGCGCGGCTTGGCATGGACGCGGTGATGAACAGCGCCCGCGGCACCGCCCGCGGCGCCCGCATCACGCGCGAGGAATGGCGCATGGCCGGCAAGACCGGCACCAGCCAGGTCCGCAACATCACCGCCGCCGAACGCGCGCGCGGCGTCATCTCGAACGAGCAGCTGCCCTGGGCGCGGCGCGACCATGCGCTGTTCGTGGCCTATGCCCCCTATGATGCGCCGAAATACGCGATCTCGGTGGTGGTCGAACATGGCGGCGGCGGATCGGCCGTGGCCGCGCCCATCGCGCGCGACATCCTGCTGTTCGCGCTGAACGGCGGGCTGCCGCCCGTGGACGCCGTGCCCTCGGATCAGCGCGCCGCGCTGGAGGAGCGTCACAACGCCATGCACCTTTACCAGCCCGAGGCCCCGCGCCCCGGCCGCAGCAGGGCGTAAGGCGATGTCCTATCTCGACTATCAGGTGGCGCAGGTTCCGACGGGGTTCCGCAAGGTCCTCTACATCAACTGGCCGCTGGTCCTGCTGATCACCGCCGTGTGCTGCATCGGGTTCCTGATGCTGTATTCGGTCGCGGGCGGCCGCATGGACACCTGGGCGGAACCGCAGATGATCCGCTTTGCCGTGGGCATGGTGATCATGCTGGGGCTGGCCTTCGTGCCGATGTGGTTCTGGCGCGGCATCTCTGTCGCCGCCTATGTGATGTGCTTCCTGATGCTGGTCGCGGTCGACCTGTTCGGGGTCATCGGCATGGGCGCACAGCGATGGATCGACATCGGCCCGATCCGAATCCAGCCGTCCGAACTGATGAAGATCGCGCTGGTCCTGCTGCTGGCGGCCTATTACGACTGGCTGCCGCTGAACCGCGTGTCGCGTCCCTTGTGGGTGATCGTGCCGGTGGTGCTGATCCTGGCGCCGACCGCGCTGGTCCTGATGCAGCCGGATCTTGGCACGTCGATCATGCTGATCGCGGGGGGCGGGATCGTGATGTTCGCGGCGGGTGTGTCACTGTGGTATTTCGGGGCGGTGATCGGCGCCGCGGTGGGCCTGGTCGTGGCCGTCATGCGCAGCCGCGGAACGGACTGGCAGCTGCTGCGCGACTATCAGTTCCGCCGGATCGACACCTTTCTGGACCCGACCTCCGACCCGTTGGGGGCCGGCTACAACATCATCCAGAGCCAGATCGCGCTTGGTTCGGGCGGGTTGTCGGGGCGCGGCTTCATGCAGGGCACGCAGTCGCGGCTGAACTTCCTGCCCGAAAAGCACACCGACTTCATCTTCACCGTCCTGTCCGAAGAGTTCGGCTTCATCGGCGCGTCGTCGCTGCTGGTGCTGTACATGCTGATCCTGGGCTTCTGCCTGTATTCCGCACTCAGCAACCGCGACCGCTTTGCCAGCCTGATCACCATCGGCATCAGCGCGACCTTCTTTCTGTACTTCTCGATCAACATGGCGACGGTGATGGGCCTGCTGCCCGCCAAGGGGTCGCCGCTGCCGCTGGTCAGCTATGGGGGGACGTCGCTGATGATCCTGATGCTGGGATTTGGTCTGGTGCAATCCGCCCATGTCCACAGGCCCCGATGAGGGTCCGGTTCTCTGCCCGCGACGATGCGTGGTCCGATTGGGCCCCGGCCCTGCGCGCGGCCTGCCCCGAGATGCATCTGGACCGCGACGGCGATCCGGCCACGTTCGATGCGATCATCTACGCCCCGGGCGGCGACATCACCGATTTCGCGCCCTACGCCAATGTCCGGCTGGTGCAGAGCCTGTGGGCCGGGGTCGAACGCATCGTGGGCAACGCCACGCTGACCCAGCCCTTGGCGCGGATGGTCGATCCTGGATTGCGCCAGGGGATGGCCGAATATTGCGCAGGATGGGCCATGCGTGCCCATCTGGGCATGGACCGCTATGCCCAGGACGGCATCTGGCGCAACGGGCAGATCCCGCCGCTGGCCGCCGAACGCCCGGTGACCGTCCTGGGCATGGGCGAACTGGGACAGGCCGCCGCCGCCATGCTGACCGCCCTGGGCTTTCCGGTCACCGGGGTCAGCGCCTCGGGGCGGGCGGTGCCGGGGGTTTCGGTGCTGCCCATCGCGCAGCTGGACCAGGCCCTGGCCCGCGCGCAGATTCTGGTCTGCCTGCTGCCCGACACGCCCGCCACCCGCGGGCTGCTGGATGCGGACCGCCTGTCGCGCCTGCTTGACGGCGCCTGGCTGATCAATCCGGGACGTGGCACGCTGATCGATGACGAGGCGCTGTTGCGGGGGCTGGACCGGGGGCGGCCGGGGCACGCGGTGCTGGACGTGTTCCGCACCGAACCGCTGCCCCAGGATCACCCGTTCTGGGCCCATCCCGCGGTCACCGTCACGCCCCATATCGCCGCCGAGACCCGCCCTGCGACCGCCGCCCCCGTCGTCGCCCAGAACCTGCGTCGCGCGATGGCGGGACGGCCGCTGCTGCATCTAGTGGACCGCGACCGCGGTTACTGACCCGGACCGCCCTTGGCCCGATCCGCCTTCAGCTGTGCCGCGCGGGCCGAGGCGCGGGCGATGCGCTCTGCCATCTTCTTCTCGCGGCGGCGCTGATAGGCGATGAAGATCGGCACGGTCAGGTAATGCGTGATGACCCCCGCGACGGACCCCAGGATGACGCCGCCAACCATGTAGGGCCAGAATACCTGCGCCAGAAAGTCGCTGAGGTTGTACCAGTGCATCTCGGACGGGCCGAACAGGGCGCTGAGGTTGTGCCACAGCTCTCCGGTGGCCTTCGAGAATTCGTGGAAGATGAACTGGGGCGTCAGCTCGCCCTCCTGGCCCAGGATCTCGCGGCCCAGCTTGACCGACATCAGCGCGATGAAGGGCAGGGTCACCGGATTGCCCACGAAGGTCGCCAACAGCGCGGCCAGCACGTTGCCGCGGATGATCCAGGCCACCGCCGCCGCCGACAGGAAGTGGAACCCGAACAGCGGCGTGAAATTCACCATGATCCCCGCCGCGACCCCGCGCGCGATGCGATGCGGCTGGTCGGGCAGGCGGCGCAGCCTGTGGGCCACGTAGGCGCTGGCCCGCCGCCAGCCGCCCGGCGGATAGATCATCTGGCTGGCCAGTTGGCCGTAGCTGCGCGGTTTGCGGCGTTTGAACAAGGCGAACCCGATCCGTGACGGGCAGGGGGCGCCTGCCTCAGGGTTTCAGCGCCGGGTCCCGCACGCGCGAGACCTGCGCGACATCACTTTCCGCCTCGAGGGCAGTCAGCAGGTTGTGCAGATGTTCATGGTCGCGCAGTTCGACCTCGACCTCGATGCGGTAGAAGTCGGGCTTGCGGGCGATGAACTCCAGGTTCGAGATATTCGCCCCCTGCGCCCCGATCAAGGTGCAGATGCGTCCCAGCACGCCTGCGTCGTGGCGGATCGTCAAATTGAGCACGGTCGAATAGGCGGCGGGGTGGCGCCCCTCGCGCCATTGCAGGTCGACCCACCGGTCGGGGCTATCCTCGAACTCGGCCAGCACAGGACAGTCGATGGCGTGGATGACCACGCCGGCGCCGCGATAGGTGATGCCCACGATCCGCTCGCCGGGCAGGGGGGCGCAGCAGGGCGCGCGCTTGAAGTTCGCGTCGGCCTCCAGCCCCGCGAAGGGGCGCTTGCCGTCGATCTCGTCCTGGTGGTCGGCCAGCTCCGGATAGAGGACGCCAAGGACCTCCTTGGCGGAATTCTCGGCGCTGCCGATGCGGGCCAGCAGATCCTCGGCCGAGGGCAGGCCCATCTGCTTGGCCGCCGTCCGCAGCGCCTTGTCGGTGACCTTGCGGCCCACATGCTCGAAGCTGACGCGCACCAGTTCGCGCCCCAGGCGCATGAAGCGGTCGCGGTCCTCCTCGCGCAAGCTGCGCCGGATCGCGGCCTTGGCGCGGCCCGTGACCACGATGTCCAGCCAGGTCGCCTGCGGGCGCTGCCCCGAGGCAGAGATGATGTCGACCGACTGCCCGTTCTTCAGCCGCGTCCACAGGGGCACGCGGATGCCGTCGATCTTGGCGCCGACGCAGGAATTGCCCAACCGGGTGTGGATCGCATAGGCGAAGTCGATCGGCGTCGCGCCCCGCGGCAGCTGCATCACGTCGCCCTTGGGGGTGAAGCAGAACACCTGGTCCTGGTACATCTCCATCTTGACGTGTTCCAGGAACTCGTTGTGGTCCTCGGTGTCGAACCGGTCGGTCAGCTGGGCAATCCATTCGGCCGGATCGACCGCAAAGGGGTTCCGGGTGCGCACGCCGTCGCGATAGGCCCAATGCGCCGCGACGCCGGCCTCGGCGACCTCGTGCATCTGGCGGGTGCGGATCTGCACCTCGACCCGCTTGCCGTCGCGACCGGAGACCGTGGTGTGGATCGAGCGGTATCCGTTTGATTTCGGCTGGCTGATGTAATCCTTAAACCGCCCCGGAACCGCGCGCCAGCGATGGTGGATCACGCCAAGCGCGCGATAGCAATCCATCTCCGTCCGCGTGATGATCCGAAAGCCGTAGATGTCGGACAGCCGCGAAAAAGCCAGCTGCTTTTCCTGCATCTTGCGCCAGACGCTGAAGGGCTTCTTGGCGCGGCCGAACACGTCGGCCTCGATGCCCTCCTTCTCCATCTCGGTGCGGATGTCAGCTGTGATCTGGCCGATGATGTCGCCGCTGTCGCGCTGCAGGCTGACAAAACGGCGGATGATTGAACTGCGCGCCTCGGGGTTGATGACCTTGAAGGCCAGGTCCTCCAGCTCCTCGCGCATCCACTGCATGCCCATCCGGCCCGCCAGGGGGGCATAGATGTCCATCGTCTCGCGCGCCTTTTTGACCTGCTTGTCGGGGCGCATGGACCGGATGGTACGCATGTTGTGTAGCCGGTCGGCCAGCTTGACAAGGATGACTCGCATGTCGCGCGACATGGCCATGAACAGCTTGCGAAAGTTCTCGGCCTGCTTGGACTGGGTGCTGGACAGTTCCAGATTGGTCAGCTTGGTGACCCCGTCGACCAGTTCGGCGATCTCGGCGCCGAACATGCCGACGACTTCGTCCTTGGTCGATCGCGTGTCCTCGATCGTGTCGTGCAGCAGCGCGGTCACGATGGTCGCGTCGTCCAGCCGCATCTCGGTCAGGATGGCGGCGACGGCGATGGGATGGGTAAAGTAGGACTCGCCGGAATGGCGGAACTGGCCCTCGTGCATGCGCATGCCGTATTCATAGGCATCGCGGATCAGGGTGCAGTTGCTGCGCGGGTTGTAGTTGCGGACAAGGGCCAGCAGGTCTTCGACGTCGATCATAATGGTGTCGAAGACCTCTGCAGTGTGACCGTGTCAGGCGCGCTGGTTGGCTTCCAGCATCATGCGCAGCATCCGTTCCTCGGATTCCTCGTCGGACGGCTTGGGGCGATCGACCTCGGCGCCCAGCAGCAGGGCCATGGCGTCCTCCTCGGGCTCGTCAACCTCGATCTGGGTCTGGGTCGATTCGATCATCCGCTCGCGCAGATCGTCGACGGGCTGGGTCTCTTCGGCGATTTCGCGCAGGGCGACCACCGGGTTCTTGTCGTTGTCGCGATCGACGGTGGGGGCGCTGCCAGCCGCGATCTCTCGGGCGCGATGCGAGGCGAGCATCACCAGATCAAAGCGGTTGGGAACCTTGTCGACGCAGTCTTCGACCGTTACGCGGGCCATGGATCACCTGTGCAGTTGCGAATCGGACATTCGGGGCGAACCGGACTGATGGTCGGCTTGGTGCCGATTGTCAAGGAAAACCTGGGAATTCGGCCGGCGTCATTCCGTCCAATGCGCCGGGTCCAAGCGCTTTCAGCATCGCCGCGACGCTGAGCCCGGTCAGGGGGTGACGCCAGTCCGGCGCGATCTCCGCCAGGGGGGCAAGAACGAAAGCGCGGTCCTGCATCCGCGGGTGGGGCAGGATCAGCCGGTCGGGCGTCTGCACCGCCTGGCGGTCGGGGGGCAGGTTCATCCAGGTCCGCAGATGGTTCGAATCAGGTTCGATCCGGTCATCCAAAGCGATCAGGTCCAGGTCCAGCACGCGCGCCGACCAACGGCCCATGCTGCGGTTGCGCCCGTGGTCAGCCTCGATCCGGTGCAGCGTTTCCAGGACGTGCGGTGCATCCAGCGACGTGGCAATCAGCGCCACCGCATTGGCAAACTCGGGCCCCGATCCCGCAGGCATGGCGGGAGTCCGCCAGATGCGGCTGATCGCGGTGATTGAAATGCCCGGGGCGCTGTGCAGAATGCCCATCGTCGTGCACAGGGTCGTTACGGGGTCCTGATCCGACAGGGGAAGGTTGGCCCCAAAAGCAACGATACCAAAAGATAGGTTAACCACGCTTTCCTCTTTCCTTACAGGTCCATGGCATGGGCCCGCGCATTTCAGGTCCCTCACCCTGGCCCGCGCTTGTGCCGTGAAGGACCGGGTTCATCAAAGGCAACATCCATGTTTTACAAAGACGACCGATTGGCAATCTTCATAGACGGGGCCAATCTTTATGCTGCCGCGAAGGCATTGGGCTTTGATATCGACTATAAGCTGCTGCGCCAGGAATTCGATCGCCGCGGTAAGCTGATGCGTGCCTATTACTACACCGCCCTGATCGAGGGCGAGGAATATTCCCCCATCCGTCCGCTGGTGGACTGGCTGCATTACAACGGTTTCTGCGTCGTGACTAAGCCGGCGCGCGAATACACCGACGCCCAGGGCCGCCGCAAGGTCAAGGGCAACATGGACATCGAGCTGACCGTCGATGCGATGGAACTTGCCCCGCGGATGGATCACGCGGTCCTGTTCTCTGGCGACGGCGATTTCCGGCCGCTGGTCGAATCGCTTCAGCGTCAGGGGGTCCGGGTGTCGGTCGTGTCCACGATCCGCAGCCAGCCACCGATGATCGCCGACGACCTGCGCCGCCAGGCCGACAACTTCATCGAACTGGACGCGCTGCGCGACATCATTGGCCGCCCGCCGCGCGACCCGGCTCAAGTCGAGACTTAATCCCGCGTGCACCGGGGCCTGACAGCGCCGGTGCCGCATGACGCGATGATGGTGCGGACGGCGGGACTTGAACCCGCACTTCCGTTCGGAAAACAGATTTTCGTACCACTTCGACTTTCGCCGCCGGGGGTGCGATGCCCCGTTCGTGGTCTGGACTATCCCTTCGCCATGGTCCGCAAGGACGTTAGGCGCCGCCCGTCTAGTCTCTACACCTTCCCCGTGTCCGGGGCTTGGCTCGGGATTGGCACGGGGCCGGGGCCCCACAGCTTTCCCCGAATTTGAGCGGTTCTGCACCGGCGGTTTCCCGACCGGGCACTCCAATTGTCAAAGTCTGCTGCGTCTACCGATTTCGCCACGTCCGCATCATCATCACTCCTGCGTATCGCAGGCTGCGCGGCGCAGGGCAAGCGGGTGAACAAAACATAGCCCCCCGAATCAGGAACCGTTTTCATCGGCCTTGGTTGGACAGGCAACGCGCCAGCACAGGAGGACGTCATGTCCAGCATCAGCGAGACACGCGGCAACGGTGGAGAGACCCACCAGACCGGCGGCGAGGCCCTGACCACCAATCACGGGGTCCCGATTTCCGACAACCAGAACAGCCTGAAGGCCGGGGCCCGCGGTCCCACCCTGCTGGAGGATTTCGTCCTTCGCGAAAAGATCTTTCATTTCGACCATGAACGCATTCCGGAGCGGATCGTCCACGCCCGCGGTTCGGGTGCACACGGCTATTTCGAATGCACCGACCCGATCCCGGAACTGACCCGCGCGGGCGTTCTGGCCAATCCGGGCAAGACGCCAGTCTTTGTGCGTTTCTCGACCGTGGCCGGCGGCGCAGGCAGCGTCGACACGCCGCGCGACGTGCGGGGCTTTGCTGTCAAGTTCTACACCCAAGAAGGCAACTGGGACTTGGTCGGCAACAACATTCCGGTGTTCTTCATCCAGGACGCCATCAAGTTTCCCGACTTGGTCCATTCGGTCAAGATGGAGGCAGACAAGGGCTATCCGCAGGCCGCCAGCGCCCACGACACCTTCTGGGATTTCGTATCGCTGATGCCGGAATCCATGCACATGATCATGTGGGCGATGTCCGATCGTGCCATCCCGCGCAGCCTGCGCATGATCGAGGGGTTCGGCGTCCACACGTTCCGTCTGGTCAACGCCCAGGGCAAGTCGACCTTCGTCAAGTTCCACTGGAAGCCCAAGCTGGGCCTGCAGAGCCAGGTCTGGAACGAGGCCGTCAAGACCGCCGGCGCGAACCAGGACTATCACCGCCAGGACCTGTGGGAGGCCATCGATTCGGGCGACTTCCCGGAATGGGAACTGGGCATCCAGACCTTTGACGCCGAATGGGCCGCCAAGCAGCCCTATGACGTCCTGGACGCGACCAAGCTGATCCCCGAGGAGGATATTCCCGTCCGCATCGTGGGCCGCATGGTGCTGGACCGGAACCCCGACAACTTCTTTGCCGAGACCGAGCAGGTGGCCTTCCTGCCGACGAACGTCGTGCCCGGCATCGACTTTTCCGACGACCCGCTGCTGCAGGGACGGCTGTTCAGCTATATGGACACCCAGAAGTCGCGGCTTGGCACCACGAACTTCCACCAGATCCCGGTCAATGCGCCGAAATGCCCGATGCACAACTTTCAGCGCGACGGCATGATGCAGATGGCAGTGCCCAAAGGCCGCGCCAATTACGAGCCGAACAGCCTGGATCAGGCCGGAGAGGAGCCGGGACCCCGTGCCACCGACCAGGGCTTCGCGACCTATAAGGACATGACCGACCTGGGCAACCAGCCGGACGAGAAGCTGCGCGTGCGGGCGGACCTGTTCGGCGACCATTACAGCCAGGCGCGGCTGTTCTATCGCAGCCAGACCGAGGTCGAGCAGACCCACATCGCCGATGCGATCACGTTTGAACTGTCGAAGGTCGGCCTTGGCCACGTGATCCAGCGCGTTCTGGGTCATTTGCGGGTCATCGACGAGGATCTAGCCGAAACCGTGGCCGAAGGTCTGGCCGAGGACCTGCCCGACGCCGCGACCCCCATGCGCGAGCCGATCGACATGGCGCCTTCGGATGCGCTGTCGATCATGAAGCAGGCCAAGCACAGCCTGAAGGGTCGCAAGGTCGGCATCCTGATCGGCGACGGCGGGGATCAAGCCAAGGTCGATGCGCTGCGCGGCGCGGTCGAGGCCCAGGGCGGCACCGTCATGCTGATCGCCAAGGAGCGTGGCAAGGCCGAGGCGCAGTTGGCGGGATCGCCTTCGGTCCTGTTCGATGCGGTGGCGCTGGTCATCGGCGCCGATGACGCGGCCAAGCTGGCCAAGTTCAAGCCCGCGGTCGACTTCGTGTCGGATGCCTTTGCGCATCTGAAGGCGATCGGCGCCGACGATGCCAGCGCCAAGCTGCTGGCGGCGGCCGGGGTGCAGCCCGACAAGGGCGTGACCAAGCTGGACCCGGCGGCGTTCGTCGAGGCGGCGGCGCAGCGGTTCTATGACCGCGAAGCCAAGGTCTGGTAGGCCTCAGCCGTTCCGGATCGGAATGAAAGGGGGCGGGCCGGTGGTCCGCCCCTTATCCATAGCTGCGGGTCGGGCGGTCAAAGACCTTGCGGCCCATCAGGCTGCCGACCAGATCGACCATCAGCTTTGCGGTCCGGCCGCGTTCGTCCAGGAACGGGTTCAACTCGACCAGGTCCAGCGATGTGACCAGCCCCGATTCGTGCAGCAGCTCCATCACCAGATGCGCCTCGCGGAAGGTCGCGCCGCCGGGCACCGTGGTCCCGACCGCGGGCGCGATCGAGGGGTCTAGGAAATCCACGTCCAGGCTGACATGCAACAGGCCGTCGGCCGCGCGCACGCGGTCCAGAAAGGCCCGCAGCGGGGCCACGATGCCCTGTTCGTCCAGCACCCGCATGTCGTTCACGGTGATGTCCGTGGGCTGCATCAGGGCCAGTTCGGCGGGGTCCACGCTGCGGATGCCGAACATGCAGATGTTTTCGCCCGGGATGGGGGCGGGGAAGGGCGGGAAGGGGTCGAAACCGTCCAACCCGTTGGCATAGGCCATCGGCGTGCCGTGCAGGTTTCCCGATGTAGTGGTGGCGACAGTGTGAAAGTCGCTGTGCGCGTCCAGCCAGATCACGAACTGCGCGCGGCCCTGCGCGGCGGCATGCGCAGCGACCCCCGCGACGGTGCCCAGGGCCAGCGAATGATCGCCCCCCATGATGATCGGCATGCCATGCGGCAGGGCGTCCTGGGTGGCCTGGCGCAGGGCACCAGTCCAGGCGATCGTTTCAGGCAGGTGATGGACGGCGGGGTTGGCGCAGCGATGGTCGCCCAACGGATCCGGCGTGACATCGCCGCGATCCTCGACCGTGTGGCCTAAGGTCGACAGAGTGGCGGCCAGGCCCGCGGTGCGATAGGCGGCGGGGCCCATCAGGCAGCCGGGGCGGCGCTGGCCCTCGTCCACGGGGGCTCCGATCAGGATGCAATGGGTCATGGGGCTCTCCGGCTGGATGGTGCCCCGTTTGAACACGCCCGGCCGGGGAAAGTCCACCGGCCGGGCGCATCCCCCTAGAAGTTCGAGGTCACGCCCAGCCACAGGCGGCGGCCCTCGCCCTCGGTGTTGTTGGCGGCCATGGTGATGTCGCGGTCAAGAAGGTTGTAGATCGCGCCGTTCATGCTGACCCGGTCGGTCAGTTGGTAATCCGCCCCCAGATCCACCGTCAGGTAGGATCCGTATTCATAGGCGATGGCTGTCCCGTCCGCGTCGAAGGCCACCGGTCGGCCGTTGGTGCCGATGCGGGCTCCGGCGGCTGTTTCCCGGCCATGATAGATCACCGACCCCCAGGCCCCCAACCCCGCGACGGGGGTGACCCAATCGGCGGTCACGCTGGCCTGATGGCGCGGCGTACGGTCCAGCGGCAGGCCCGCGAAATCGCCGGTCCGCTGTTCGCTGTCGGTGAAGCTGTAGCTTGCGCGCAGCGTCAGGTCGGGGGTAGCGTCCCAGTCCGCGGTCAACTCTACCCCCTGCAGGCGGGCGCGGCCGACATTGTACCATTCCCATCGGTTGAAGCTGGTGCCGCCGATCACGACCTGGTCGTCGGTGCGGGCGCTTTCGATCTTGTCGTCGAAATCGGTGCGGAACAGCGTCGCACCCACCTGCCACGTCGGCGCATCGTAAAGCGCCGCCAACTCATAGCTGGTGCTTTCCTCTGGCTGCAGGGCAGGGTTCGAGACGATCGCGCCTGCGCCTTGTTCGGTGGTGTAGAAATAGCCCGGCACGACGGAGCGCAGATCCGGCGCGCGGAACCCCGTCGACACGCCCCCCTTGATGGTCAGGCCCTGCGTCGCGTTCCACACCGCATAGGCGCGCGGGGTCAGGTTGCTGCCGTATTCGGCATGATCGTTCAGCCGCGCCCCAAGGGTCAGGGCAAGATCGTCGCGCAGGCGCCATTCGTCCTCCAGGAACACCGCGTGCTGCGAGGTCGCAAAGGAATAGGTCCGCCCGTCGCCCAGGCCGGGGTTCTGGTCGCGCAGCCCCGTGCGGTTCACCTGCCCGCCAAAGACCAGCGTATGGCTGCCCTGCCATTCCAGCGGCGCGGTGAATTTCGCGTCATAGACGGTGTTCGTGACCTCTGGCGCGCGGTCGCCTGCGACAAGCGCGCCATTGCCCGATGCCGTCTTGCGCTGGCCCACCTCGCGCAGGACCGACAGGTCGGCCGCGACATTGCCCCACTGCCCGGCATAGGACAGGGCGGCGCGGTCGCGGGTGTTGTCCTGAAGGCTGTCGTTCTGTGGCGTGCCGCGGAAATCGACGGGCGCGATGGTGCGGCCGACGCGTCCCAGATCCTCGATTGTGGTGCGCCCGCCCTCCAGGTGGACGGTGTGATCGGGGTCGGGCGTCCAGCTGAGCCGCGCCGACAGGTCCGTCAGTTCGCGGTCGCGCAGCCCGTCGACGACCCGCGATTCGGACCGGTCGAGGCGGCGTCCCCAGACCTGCAGGCCCAGCCGGTCCGCAACGACCGGCCCGCTGCCATAGAAGGACAGCTGGCGCGAGGACGCGTCGTCGCCGTCCTGGGGCAGGGTGGCCTCGGCCGTGACCGACCCAGTCCAGCGGTCGGCGACCGGCTTAGTGATGACGTTGACCACGCCGCCCATCGCGTCCGATCCGTACAGCGACGACATCGGCCCGCGAACGATCTCGATCCGGTCGATGGCGGCGACGGGGGGAATCCAGTTCTGCTCGATCCCCGCGCTGCCGTTGGTGCGCGATTCGCGCGTGCCCTGACGTTTGCCGTCGACCAGGATCAGCGTGTACTGGCCGGACAGGCCGCGGATGGTGATGTCCTGTTCGTTGGCGACGCCCGTTGTGGCCACGCCCTGCACCCCGCGCAGCGCGTCCGACAGGCTGGTGATGCTGCGCCGCGCCAGCTCCTCTCCGGAAATGACCGAGATGCTGGCAGGGGCGTCGGCGATGTTCTGTTCGAACCCGGACGCGGTGATCACGATCTCGTCCAGCAGGATGGGGGCCGTGTCCTGGGCCAATGCCGGCGCGGTCAGGGCGGTCAGCGACAGGAATGTCACGCGAAGGGAGGGGGTCTTGGGCATCATGGGCCTCGGGGTCGGAGGGGACATGCTGCCTGGGGTCGTGGCCAGAGGGAAAAGCCGATTACCTGGGTAATTCAGTCGCCTTTACGGCGGCTGGGCGCGGGGAACAAGGCCTGCGCCCGCCCCCTGCGCCCCTGTGGCACGAATGCGACAGTCAGGCGCGGACGCCTTGGAAGCGGGCGGCCCAGGCCTCTCGGTCCTCGTCGCTGATCTTGGCGAACATCACCTCGGGGACGGTGAAGGCATGGCCGGGGGCCAGCGCCTGCAAGGCCTGCGCCACGTCGTCGGGCCAGCCCGCATCCTGCGCGTCCATCGCCTGCAGCATCGCGGCCGATGCAAAGGGGATGAAGGGCTGCGACAGGACCGCGTAAAGGCGGATCAGGTTCAGGCCCATGCGCACCTGCATCGCCGCCTGGTCGGGCTCGGTCTTGAACACCGTCCAGGGCGCGGCCGACTGCAGGTATTCATTGCCCGACACCCAGATGGCGCGCAGCTCGGCGGCGGCCTTGCGGACCTCCATCGCCTCCATATTCGCCTCATAGGCACGGACGCGGGCGGTCAGCGTGTCGATCAGCGCCAGTTCGGCAGGGCCCCAGGCCGGGCCTTCGGGAACGGCCTCGCCGAACTTGGCGCGGCAGAACTTGGTGATGCGGCTGACGAAGTTGCCCAGCACGTCGGCCAGGTCCTTGTTCACGGATTGCTGGAAATTCTCCCAGGTGAACTCGCTGTCGCCGGATTCGGGGGCGTGCGACAACAGCCACCAGCGCCAGTAGTCCGCCGGCAGGATCTCCAGCGCGTGGTCCATGAATACGCCGCGCCCCTGCGAGGTGCTGAACTGTCCGCCCTGATAGGTCAGGTAATTGAAGGACTTGATATAGTCGACCATCTTCCACGGCTCGCCCGAACCGATCAGGGTCGCGGGGAAGGACAGGGTATGGAAGGGCACGTTGTCCTTGCCCATGAACTGGGTATAGGTCACGTCCTCGGCGCCCTGGTCCAGGCGCCACCAGCGGCGCCATGCGGCATCGTCGGCGCCCGCCGCATCGGCCCATTCGGCGGTCGCGCCGATATATTCGATGGGCGCGTCGAACCAGACATAGAAGACCTTGCCCTCCATCCCCGGCCAGTCCTGGTCGCCCCGCTTCACCGGCACGCCCCAATCAAGGTCGCGAGTGATGCCGCGGTCCTGCAGCCCGTCGCCGTCGTTCAGCCATTTGCGCGCGATCGAGGTCGTCAGGATCGGCCAGTCCGTCTTGGCGTCGATCCAGGCGGCGATGTCGCCCTTCAGCGCGGACTGGCGCAGGTACAGGTGCTTGGTCTCGCGCACCTCCAGGTCGGTGCTGCCCGAGATCGCGCTGCGCGGGTTGATCAGGTCAGTCGGGTCCAGCTGCTTGGTGCAGTTTTCGCACTGATCGCCGCGCGCCTTGTCATAGCCGCAGTTGGGGCAGGTGCCCTCGATGTAGCGGTCCGGCAGGAAGCGGTTGTCGGCATGGGAGAAGACCTGCTTCTCGACGACCTCGCGGATATAGCCCTGGTCGGCCAGGCGGCCCGCGAAATGCTGGGTCAGGGCGCGGTTGCGGTCGCTGGAGGAGCGGCCGTAATGATCGAAGGACAGCCCGAACCCGTCGGCCAGCGCGGTCTGGACGCCATGCATCCGGGCGCAATAGTCGGCCACGTCCTCTCCGGTCTTGGCGGCGGCCAGTTCGGCGGGGGTGCCGTGTTCGTCCGTGGCGCAGATGAACATGACCTCGTGGCCCCGCGCCCGCAGATAGCGGGCATAGAGGTCGGCGGGCAGCTGTGAACCGACGAGGTTCCCCAGATGCTTGATGCCGTTGATGTAGGGCAGGGCAGAGGTGATCAGGTGGCGGGCCATGGCATGCGTCCTTTCGGGGTCGCGCATCTCTAGCCCTGTTGCGCCGTGATGAAAAGCGGTGCGCACGCCCGGCGCACCGGGCGTGCGCAGGTCGTCAATGGGCCAGCATCTCGTCCACGATCTGGGCGGGGGGCATGTCGGCGGGATAGTAGGTAGGCCAGTTCGTCACCTCCTCCAGCAGGGCGGCGCGGTCGTCGCCCCAATACAGGTGGAAGTGGTCGGCGCGGGCCGGGGCGATCCCATGGTCGCTGAACTGGATGAAGGCGGGTGCGCCCGCGTCGCCGGCAGTCTTGGCAAAGATGAAACGGACGCCGCGGTTGCCGCGGGCATAGGTCAGGATCTCGTGCCCGTCATTGGCATAGGTGCCCGACACCTGCGTGCCGTCGCTGTAGAACGTCACCATGTCACCCTCGATGGTGATGCGGTCCGTATCGGTGGCATAGCCGGTCCGGTAATAGGCGGTGTATTCCTCGGCGGTCTGGTCGCCCTTCTGGGCCTTGCGGTCCATGACCGGCGCCAGGGTGCCGTCCTGCAGCAGGGGATAGACCGACTGCCAGTCGCCCGCATAGTCGGACAGGGGGCGGTCCTTGACCTGATCGTCGTCGAAATAGCCGTCATAGATGGCCTGCGCCTCGGGGCTGCGGGCATGGGCGTGATCGTGCGCGTGATCATGGTCATGATCGTGATCGTGGTCGTGGTCGTGGGAGTGGTCATGTGCGGCTGGGGCGGCACTGTCCTGGGCCCGCGCAGGCCCGGTCAGGGCAAGCGTCGCGGCGATCAGCAGACTGGCGGGGAGGGGCGAGCGGAGGGGATGGGGCGGTCCTTCTGTAGATCTGACGAATCATGGAATGATATGTCATCACATAACAGGACCGCAGTAAGGCGCGCGTACGGGGATGGCAAGGGCGGGTCGGGACCGGGCGGACCTTTGCGGCCCGCCCGAAAGCGATCAGCGGCGACGGTCGCGGCGCGAGGACATCGGCTGGAACGCGACGCCGACATGCGCCTCGCAATAGGGTTTTCCCGCGACCGACGGCAGGCCGCAGAACCAGAACTTGTCGGTTGCCGGATCGCCGATGGGCCATTTGCAGGTCCGCTCGGTCAGTTCCATCAGGGTCAGTTTCTTGGCGCGCTTCTCGACCTCGCGGACCGAGGCCAAGGCTTCGGGAGAGATCTCGTTGGCCGAAGGCTGGGGCGGCAAAGGCTGTCCCGCCGGCACGATCGGGCGGCGGGGAACCGGCACGAAGGCCGGCTGCGTGCTGGGTTCGGGTTCCGGTTCGGGCTGGACCGCCACGGGCTCGGGCGCGGGTTCGGGGCGCAGAGGGGCCGTCGCTGGCTGCGGGACCGCACGGGGAGCCGCAGGCTTTTCGCGCGCGACCGGTTCCGGCGCGGGGGCGGGAGCCGGGGCTGCGGCTTCCGGCTCCTCGGTGCGGTTCGACAGCCCCAGGCGATGGACCTTGCCGATCACCGCGTTGCGGGTCACGCCGCCCAGTTCCTTGGCGATGGCGCTGGCCGACTGGCCCTCGGACCACATGCGTTTCAGTGTCTCGACGCGATCATCCGTCCAGGACATGGCAGCCTTTCCGGGCGGGTCTGACCTGCCGCCCCATCTTGTAACCTGCGATTGGTCCCGTCACATACGGGATGCCGAGATTTAGCCGCCGAAGCGCAGAAATTCAAGGACCGCCAGATGACCCCGCCCACAATGCCCGGCCTGCCCCTGCTTTCCGACAGCCCCGCCATGGGCGTGCGCCGATTTGGCCGCGTCAACTGGCTGGGCCTGCGTACGCTGGCGCGGCGCGAGGTCATGCGCTTCATGGCCGTCTGGCAGCAGACGATATTCGCGCCGCTGATGACGGCGGGCCTTTTCGTTGTCGTGTTCGCGATGGCCCTGGGCCAGGGGCGGGGGCAGATCATGGGCCTGCCCTACCTGGTCTTCCTCGGGCCGGGCATCCTGATGATGACGGTCATCCAGAACGCCTTCGCGAACACTTCCAGCTCGATCACCGCGGCCAAGGTGCAGGGCAACATCGTCGACACGCTGATGCCGCCCCTGTCCGCCGGAGAGCTGCTGGCCGGCTATCTGGCCGGGTCGGTGGTGCGCGCCGGGCTGGTGGCCACGGTCATCGGGACCGGCATGGTGCTGGTCACCGGGCGCGGCATCGCGCATCCGGGCTGGGCGGCGATGTTCGTGCTGCTGGCCGCGCTGATGCTGGGCGGCCTGGGCATCCTGGCGGGGATCATGGCGCAGAAGTTCGACCAGATGGCGGCGATCACCAATTTCATCATCACGCCGCTGTCGTTCCTGTCGGGCACCTTCTATTCGGTGCAGGCGCTGCCGCAGCCGTTCAGCACGCTGTCGCACTGGAACCCGATCTTCTACCTGATCGACGGCGCGCGCTATGGCGTGACCGGAGTCAGCGATGCGCCCGTCTGGCGCGGCGCGCTGATCTGCGCGGGCGTCGTCGCGGGCGTGCTGTATCTGGCGTGGCGGTGGCTGCGGTCGGGCTATCGCATGAAGGCCTGATTAGCGCTTGCCTTGACAGGCAAAGCTGCGCATCCTTCGCGCCATGACGAAACGACGCACCACCCGTTCGCGACGCTGACGCCGGCCCCTTCGCGGGCCCGCGTCCCTGTTGCCGTTTCCGCCATTCCCCTTCCATCGCCGGAGCCTTGCCATGATCCCGCACGTCCTGCCGACCTATAATCGCGCCCCCCTGGCGTTCGAACGCGGCGAAGGCGCCTGGGCCGTCACCGCCGACGGGACGCGATACCTGGACCTGGGCGCGGGCATCGCGGTGAACGTGCTGGGCCATGCCAATCCCGATCTGGTCGCCGCGCTGACCGAACAGGCCGGCCGGATCTGGCACGTGTCGAACCTGTACCAGATCCCCGAGCAGGAGCGTCTGGCCGACCTGCTGGTCGAACACACCTTCGCGGACACGGTGTTCTTCACCAATTCCGGCACCGAGGCGGCCGAACTGGCCATCAAGATGGTGCGCAAGCACTGGGACCACGCAGGCGATCCGGATCGGATCGAGATCTTGACGTTCTCGGGCGCGTTCCACGGGCGCTCGACCGGGGCCATCGCGGCGGCAGGGTCAGAGAAGATGGTCAAGGGCTTCGGCCCGCTGATGCCGGGGTTCCGCACGCTGCCCTTCGGCGATCACGAGGCGCTCAAGGCCGCAGTCACCGACCGTACCGCCGCGATCATGGTCGAGCCCGTACAGGGCGAAGGCGGCATCCGTCCGCTGCCCGACGCCTGCCTTCAGGGGCTGCGCGAACTGTGCGACCGGACCGGCGCGCTGCTGATCCTGGACGAGGTTCAATGCGGCATGGGCCGGACAGGGCGTCTGTTCGCGCATGAATATGCCGGGATCACCCCCGACATCATGATGGTCGCCAAGGGCATCGGCGGGGGCTTTCCCCTGGGCGCGGTGCTGGCGACGGAGGGCGCGGCTGCGGGCATGGTCGCAGGGACGCACGGCTCCACCTATGGCGGCAACCCGCTGGCCTGCGCGGTCGGCGCGCGCGTGATGCAGATCGTGGCCGATCCGGCCTTCCTGGCCGAGGTCAACCGCAAGGCTGCCCTGTTCCGCCAGAAGCTGGAGGGGCTGGTCGCCGCCCATCCGCAGATCTTCGAAGGCGTGCGAGGGCAGGGGCTGATGCTGGGCCTGAAATGCCGCATGGCGCCGACCGATCTGGTGCGTGCGGCCTATGATCAGCATCTGCTGACCGTGCCCGCCGCAGATGACACGCTGCGCCTGCTGCCGCCGCTGAACATCACCGAAGATGAGATCGCCGAGGCCGTGGCGCGCCTGGACAGGGCAGCCGCCAGCCTGGATGGCTGACTACGCCTTCAGGCCGGTCACCAGGGACGACCTGCCCGTGCTGGCCCGATGGCTGGCTCAGCCGGAGGTCGCGGCCTGGTGGCCCGGCCCCGATCGCCAGATCGCCCTGATCCGCGACGATCTGGGGCACCGGGTGATGCGGCAGATGATCGTGGTGCGGGACGGCACTGCCCTGGCCTATGCGCAATCCTATCCGGCCCATCACTGGCCCGCGCCGCATTTTGCGGGGCTGCCGGCGGATGCCGTGGCGCTGGACGTGTTTTCCGGGCCTGACGGGGTGGGGCAGGGCGGCGCATGGCTGCGCACCTTGGGCGATCTGCTGCTGCTGGACTGTTCGACCCTGGCGATCGATCCCGCCCCCGGAAATCAGCGCGCCATTGCCGCCTACCGCAAGGCGGGCTTTGCGGGCAACGATCACCGCCTGGACGCGCAAGGCCGGCCTGTCCGCGTGATGACCCGCCTCCGATGAGGCGCATGCGCCCTTTTTCTTTGCCCAAATACCCATCTTCTCCGGCCCGGTCGGGCGCGACCCCTGCGGGGGCGCGGAAACCCCGATCCGCCCTTGACCCGGCCCGTCCGGCGGGGCTTGCTGGAGAAAAGCCGAAAGACCAAGACGATGACCCATTTCCTGGATATTCACACCACCGACCGCACTGCCCTGCGCAGCATCATCGACAGCGCCCACGCGATGAAGGCCGCTCGCAACGGCCGCCCCAAGGGCAGTCCTGATGACGAACAGCCGCTGGCCGGCCGCATGGTCGCGCTGATCTTCGAAAAGCCTTCGACCCGCACGCGGGTCAGCTTCGATGTCGGCGTGCGCCAGCTGGGCGGGCAGACGATGATCCTGTCGGGTTCGGAGATGCAGCTGGGTCATGGCGAAACCATCGCTGACACCGCGCGCGTGCTGTCCCGCTATGTCGACCTGATCATGATCCGGACCTTCGAGGAGGCGACGCTGCTGGAGATGGCCGAGCATGCGACCGTTCCGGTGATCAACGGACTGACGAACCGCACGCATCCATGCCAGATCATGGCCGACGTGATGACCTTCGAGGAACATCGCGGCCCCATCGCTGACAAGAAGGTCGTCTGGTCGGGCGACGGCAACAACGTGTTCGCAAGCTTTGCCCACGCGGCGGGGCAGTTCGGCTTCGATCTGACCTTCACCGGCCCGCCGCCGCTGGATCCCGAAGCGGCCTGCCTCGACTATGCGGCATCCCAAGGGCGTCCCGTCACCATCGAGCGCGATCCGGCGCGGGCCGTCATCGGTGCCGATCTGGTCGTGACGGACACCTGGGTCAGCATGCACGACCCGCAATCGGCCAAGGAGCGGCGCCACAATCAGCTGCGCGGCTATCAGATCAACGAGGCCCTGATGGCGCAGGCGCGGCCGGATGCGCTGTTCATGCATTGCCTGCCCGCGCACCGCGAGGACGAGGTGACCAGTGCCGTCATGGACGGCCCCGCATCCGTCATCTGGGACGAGGCCGAAAACCGGCTGCACGCCCAGAAGGCGATCATGCGCCACTGCCTGGGACTGTGACCTGATTGACGGGCGGCCAAGGGCCGCCCGACGACACTTGAACCGGCCCCGCGAGGGCGGGGCAGGTTCGGTCCGGTGCTCTGCATCGGCATCCGAATGCAAAGGAAGGCGGATGCTAACTTTTGCGCCTTAGACCTAGCTCTTTACTTGGGCTAAGTGGGACGATCTTGAAAACAGCGCTATTCATTGCGAAGGGCGCCCTAATTCGCTCTCAACTATGAGGATCAGTCGGCAGTGCCTCAATCGCTGTAATGACGATCAGCGAAGCATGCCGCGTACGGGCTATTCCATTTGTCAAAAGTGAGTACGGCAAGCCTATTCACTATTTCGCTTTCCGAGGGACCGTGTTCCATCACCAGGATGTAGGGGTTGCGACCAGTCTGGCCGCGCGCTTGCTACGTCAAAGATGTCGCTGCTGCTACGCAGGTGGGAGGCGCGCTTGCCGAAATCGATGCCGTGTCACATGGCTGGGACCGGACGTAGCTCATGCTGTCTTACCGTTACAATCACCGCGTCAATCGATCGGGTCGGGTTGGACCCAGTTTGGTTAAGACCAAAGGTAACAGCACGATTGCAAGGGCCGAGGTGTCTCTGGGCTAGCGGTCGTCTTAATAAGGTTAAGGACAAGCTCTGCCGGATATGAATACCGAAGCCGAGGCCTGTCGATCGCTGCGACCGAATAGAGTAACGGCCCCGCGAAGGGGCCGTCAGTTCGTTCAGCCGATCGCTGCGGCGCGGATCTCGTCGTCGATCGCGTCGAGATACTGGGCGAAGTTGTCGCAGAACATCTGCACCAGCTTCTTGGCCTGGGCGTCATAGGCGGCCGGGTCGGCCCAGGTCTGGCGCGGGTCCAGAAGGACAGGGCTGACGCCGGGGACGCTGACCGGCACGTCGAAGCCAAAGTTCGGATCGCGGCGGAACTGCACCGTGTTCAGGCTGCCGTCCAGGGCGGCGGCCAGCAGGGCGCGGGTGGCGGCGATGGGCATGCGCTTGCCCGTGCCGAAGGCACCCCCGGTCCAGCCGGTGTTCACCAGCCAGCAGGATGCCCCGTGCTGAGCGATCTTTTCCTGCAGCAGCTTGCCATAGACCTCGGGGCGGCGGGGCATGAACGGCGCACCGAAGCAGGTCGAGAAGGTCGGGATCGGCTCGGTCACGCCGACCTCGGTGCCCGGCGTCTTGGAGGTGAAGCCTGACAGGAAGTGATACATCGCCTGTGCAGGCGTCAGCCGCGCGATCGGGGGCAGGACGCCATAGGCGTCGCAGGTCAGCATGATGACGTTCTTGGGATGCCCGCCAAGGCTGGTCTGGGACGCGTTGCTGATCGCCTCCAGCGGATAGGCGCAGCGCATGTTGTCGGTGATCGAGTTGTCCTCGAAGTCCAACTCCAGCGTCTCGGGGTCGAAGACCATGTTCTCGATCACGGTCGCGAAGCGGCTGGTGGTCGCGTGGATCTCGGGTTCGGCCTGGGCCGAAAGGTTGATCGTCTTGGCGTAGCAGCCACCCTCGAAGTTGAAGATGCCGGTGTCGGACCAGCCATGTTCGTCGTCGCCGATCAGGACGCGCGACGGATCGGCCGACAGGGTGGTCTTGCCCGTTCCCGACAGGCCGAAGAAGATCGCGCTGTCACCGGGATTTCCCGGTGCGTGGTTGGCGCTGCAGTGCATCGGCATGATGCCCTTTTCCGGCAGCAGGTAATTCAGCAGCGTGAAGACCGATTTCTTGTTCTCGCCGGCATAGGCGGTGTTGGCGATCAGGATCAGCTTCTTGTCGAAGTTCATCGCGATCACCGTCTCGGACCGGCAACCGTGACGCGCGGGATCGGCCTTGAAGCCGGGGCAGTTGATGATGGTGAATTCGGGCGTGAAGGTCGCCAGCTCGTCGGCCTGGGGCCGGCGCAGAAGGTGGCGGATGAACAGCCCGTGCCAGGCAAGCTCGGTCACCACGCGCACGTCCAGGCGGTTATCGGCATCCGCACCACCGAACAGGTCCTGCACGAAATAGTCGCGACCCTTCATGTGCTGAAGCATGTCGGCATGCAGCAGATCGAACGCCGCCGGGTCCATCGGCTTGTTGTTGTCCCACCAGATGCTGTTCTCGACCGACGAGGTGCGGACGACGAACTTGTCCTTGGGCGAGCGGCCGGTATGCGCGCCGGTCGAGACCAGGAACGCCCCGCCCAGGCCCAGCTTGCCCTCTCCGCGGGCGACGGCCTGTGTCATCAGGGCGGGTTCCAGCAGGTTGTAGTGCACCTGGCCCAGCCCCGTAATGCCTTGGTCTTCCAGTCGGCAGGTCGGGTTTACGCGCGTGGTCATGTCGGGGGCTCCGTGGCTTGGGGTGCGGCGTTTCATCGGCCTATAGCACGGCGGATTCGGCCCGAAACAAGTCAGCGCAAACAGTTAGCGGAAACATCAAATGTTATCGCCATCAGGACCGTTTAGCCGGCGCGACGCCGTGCCACAGGCGGAAAATTAACCTGTTTTCGGGCAGGATCGGATCAGGAGGTGATTCGCATGATGCAGGTTCACGCGACCACGGTCGCGCTTGACGGGGGTGGACTTGTCATTCTGGGACCGTCCGGATCCGGCAAGTCCACCTTGGCGCTGCAGCTGATGGCAGTGGGCGCGACGCTGGTCGCCGATGACCGCACCGACCTGCGCCTGTCCGCGGGCCGACTGATGGCGCAGGCGCCATTGCCGCTGCTGGGACGCATCGAGGCGCGGGGCGTGGGCATCCTTCAGGCAGAGCCGTCGGCGCCGGTCCCGGTGGCCTTGGCCTGCGACCTTGGACGCGACGAAGAGGACCGGTTGCCACAGGTGCGCCATCAACATTGGCTGGGGGTCCGGGTTTCGCTTGTGCTGGGCCCCTATCGCCCCCATCTTTACGCTGCATTGCGGCAGCTGATGCTGGGCCGACGGCTGGCATGACCGCGCGCGCAGCGCCATAGGGAAGGACGCATGGACCACGACGCCATCGAACCCGAGGCCCAACGGCTGGTGCTGGTCACCGGGCCGTCCGGGGCAGGGCGATCGACCGCCATCAACGTGCTGGAGGATCTGGGCTTCGAGGCGATCGACAACCTGCCCTTGTCGCTGATCCCGCGCCTGCTGGACGGACCCGCGCGTCCGACGCCGCTGGCCTTGGGGCTGGACGTGCGCAATCGCGACTTTTCCGCCTTCAACGTGATCGAGCTGATTGACCGACTGACGCGCCTTCCCGGCTATGCGCCCGAGGTGCTGTATCTGGACTGCGACGCCGATACCCTGGTCCGCCGCTACAGCGAGACGCGCCGCCGCCATCCCTTGGCCCCCGATGAGGCGCCGATGGCCGGGGTCTTGGCCGAGATCGACCTGCTTGCACCGATCCGCGTGCGGGCCGATGTGCTGGTCGATACGACCGAACTGTCGCCCCATGACCTCAAGGCCGAGCTGACGCGGTGGTTCGACGTGCGCCCCGACCGGCGGCTCAGCGTGTCGCTGCACTCCTTCAGCTACAAACGTGGCGTGCCGCGGGGCCTGGACCTGATGTTCGACTGTCGCTTTCTGGCCAATCCGCACTGGAACCCGGACCTGCGGCCGCTGGACGGTCGTGACGACCGCGTGCAGGCGCATGTCGCCGCCGATCCGCGATTCGCCGAATTCTTTCAGCGGACCCGGGATCTGGTCGAATTTCTTCTGCCAGCCCATATGGACGAGGGCAAATCGCACCTGGCGGTCGGTTTCGGCTGTACCGGGGGACAGCATCGTTCCGTCACTTTGGTGGAAAAGATGGCCCTGGCGCTTGCAGATGCGGGCTGGCCGGTGTCAATAAGGCACAGGGAACTGGAGCGTCGGGGCATGACGCTGCAGTCTGGTGCGGACGCATCGCCTGCGGGCGAGGCTCGCGCGTCGCAAAGGCAGGCGTCATGAGGTTTGGGGTGTTTTGGAAGTCTTCTGGGCTTGGTGAGGCGCGTTGATCGGTATTGTCATAGTGGCGCATGGGGGATTGGCCCGAGAGTATCTCTCGGCCGTCGAACATGTCGTGGGTCCGCAGGTCGGCATCGCCGCCGTCGCGATCGAGGATGATCATGATCGCGCAGCCAAGACCGCCGAGATCAAGGCGGCCGCGGATGCGGTCGATCTGGGCGACGGCGTCGTCCTGGTGACCGATCTGTTCGGCGGGTCTCCCTCGAACCTGTCCCTGCCGGCCTGCGCGGTGCAGGACCGCACCATCCTCTACGGTGCCAACCTGCCGATGCTGGTCAAGCTGGCCAAGTCGCGGCATCTCAGCGTGCCGGTCGCGGTGGGCTTTGCCAAGGACGCGGGGCGCAAGTACATCAATTCCTACAACGTCCCGCCCGAGGCCGCGCTGGACAGCGGGCGGTATCCGCGATGACCGATGCGATCACCCGCGACCTGTCGATCATCAACGTCAAGGGCCTGCACGCCCGGGCCAGCGCCAAGTTCGTTGACGTGGTCGAACGGCATGACGCGCAGGCAAGGGTCGAAAAGGACGGCATGGCCGTCTCTGGCGACAGCATCATGGGTCTGCTGATGCTGACCGCCCCGCGCGGCAGCCAGATCCGCGTGACCACCTCCGGCCCCGAGGCGCAGGCCCTGGCGGACGCGCTGGAGGCGCTTGTGGGGGACTATTTCGGCGAAGGCATGTAGTGGCCGCGCCCATCACCCCCGACCGCAAGTCCTATCACCACGGCAACCTGCGCCAGGCCCTGGTCGAGGCGACCGCCGACCTGGTCCAGGAGAAGGGCCCGCAGGCCTTCACCCTGACCGAGGCCGCGCGCCGCGCCGGCGTGTCCCCAGCCGCCCCTTATCGCCACTTCAAGGGTCGCGACGACCTGCTAGAGGAGGTCGCGCGCCAGGGCTTCATCGAATTCGCCGCCCGGCTGGAGGCCGCATTCGACGGTGGCCGTCCGCGGCCTCTGACCGCGTTCCTGCGCATGGGCCAGACCTATCTGGACTTTGCCGCCGAACGGCCCGGTTATTACATGGCGATGTTCGAAAGCGGCATCTCTGTCGTGGGCAATGTCGATCTGGCGGCCGCATCTGCGCGGGCGCAGGGCGTGCTTGTAACCGCGGCCGAGGCGATGGCCGCCCGCCTGCCCGAAGACCGCCGTCCGCCCGCCCGCATGGTGGCCAACCACATCTGGGCGTTGAGCCACGGTGTGGTCGAGCTGTTCGGCCGCGGCAAGCCCGGCTGCCGCAGCCCGGTCGAGCCGTCCGAAATGCTGGAAAGCGGGGCGCTGATCTATCTGCGCGGGCTTGGACTGATCCAGGATTGAATAGTTGCACGACGATCTTGACGGAACCCTCCTCGCCACCCATCTATGTAAATGTAATTCACATTAACATAGGGAGATACCACAGATGACCATCGCAACCCCCGTGCTTCGCCCGGCGACGACCCAGCAGCGCATCACCGATGTGCTGGCCCGTGGTCGCGACTGGCTGGATGCGCGCGGTCGCCCCGCCTGGCTTGTCGCCATGGTGCTGGGTTTCATCTTCGTCTGGCCCGTGGGCCTGGCCCTTCTGGGCTACATGATCTGGAGCAAACGCATGTTCGGATGCAGCAAACGCACCGCCGCCCCCCGCTATTCCGCGCCGTCGACCGGCAACAGCGCCTTCGACGCCTATCGCGCCGAGACGTTGAAGCGGCTGGAGGACGAGCATCGCGAATTCATCGACTTCCTGGCCAAGCTGCGCGAGGCTAAGGACAAGGCGGAATTCGATCAGTTCATGGAAAAGCGCGACGCCAAAACCGACGCGTAAGCAGATCAGGGGCCGGGTGACCGGCCCCCGTTCCTATTCGCCACGGGGAAACCGCTGGTTTTCCTCCAGCACGTTCAGGTCCATGTGATTGCGCATGTAGCGTTCGGACGCACGCTGCAGCGGCTGGTGGTCCCATGGATAATAGGCCCCGTTGCGTAACGCCTCGTACACGATCCAGCGGCGGGCCTGCGAATGACGCACCTGCGCGTCATAGGCCGACAGGTCCCACCGCTGCGCCGCCTGTGCACGCAGATCGGACAGCACCGCCGCATGGGCCGGATCGCCGGCCAAGTTCACGCACTCTGCCGGGTCGCTGTCCAGATCAAACAGTATTTCGGGATCGGCGTCGCAGGCGATGTATTTCCAGCGCCCGTCGCGCAGGGCGACCATGGGTGCGATGCTGCCCTCGGCGGCATACTCCATCGGCACCGGACCACGCGGCGCGCCTCGCGCCAGCGACCGGCCATCGGTCCAGGGCGCGATCTCGTCCATCGGAAGGCCCGCCAGGTCGCACAGCGTCGGCAGCACGTCGATGGTGCTGACCGGCTGGTCGACACGTCTTGGCGCCATGTCCGGCGCGGCGATCATCAGCGGCACCCGGGCCGAGCCTTCGAAGAAGTTCATCTTGAACCACAGCCCGCGTTCGCCCAGCATCTCGCCGTGGTCGGACAGGAACAGGATGATCGTGTCCTGCTGGCGTGTCGCCTCCAGCACGTCCAGGATCTGGCCGATCTTGTCATCGACATAGCTGATATTGGCAAAATAGCCCTGCCGCGCGCGCCGGATATGATCGTCGGTGATCTCTAGCCCGCGCCAATCGCACGCATCCATCAGGCGCTGCGAATGCGGGTCCTGCTGGTCATAGGGGATCGGCCGCGGCGGCTCCAGTTCCGGGATGCCGTCGTACAGGTCCCAGTACTTGCGCCTCGCCACGAACGGATCGTGGGGGTGGGTAAAGCTGACGGTCAGGCACCACGGCCGGCCGTCGGCCCCGCGTGCCAGATCGTACAGCTTGCGCGTCGCGTGATGGGCGACCTCGTCGTCATATTCCAGCTGATTGGTGATCTCGGCCACGCCCGCGCCGGTGACGGATCCAAGATTGTGGTACCACCAGTCGATCCGCTCCCCCGGCTTGCGGTAATCCGGGGTCCAGCCGAAATCGGCGGGATAGATGTCGGTGGTCAGACGCTCCTCGAAGCCGTGCAACTGGTCAGGGCCGACGAAATGCATCTTGCCCGACAGGCAGGTGTGGTACCCCGCCCGGCGCAGGTGATGCGCATAGGTCGGGATGTCGGACGCGAATTCCGCCGCGTTGTCATAGACCCGCGTGCGACTTGGCAACTGGCCCGACATGAAGCTGGCCCGCCCCGGCGCGCAAAGCGGGCTGCCGGTATAGGTGTTCGCGAACCGGGTCGACCGTTCGGCCAGTCGCCGCAGGTTCGGGCTGTGCAGGAAAGCGGCGGGGCCGTCGGGGAAAAGAACCCCCGACAGCTGATCCGCCATGAGGATCAGGATATTGGGTTTCACGGGCTGTTATCCGGCGACGGCGGCCTGCACGGCATCCAGGCCGGGCTGCCCGTCCAGCGTGGTGACGCCGTCCAGCCAGGGACCCATCGCATCGGGATTGGCGGCCAACCACTCGCGCGCCGCGTCCTGCGCATCGGCGCCGTCGTCCAGGATCGCGCCCATCAGCTGGTTCTCCATTGACACGTCGAAGACCAGCTGGCTGAACAGCCGCGCTGCATTGGGGCACATTTCGGCCCATTCGCTGCGGGCAAGGGTGTGGACGGTCGCACCGCCAAAATCGGGGCCGAACTGTTCGTCGCCGCCCGACAGATAGGTGATCTCGATCGCCTCGTTCATCGGGTGGGGCGCCCAGGCCAGGAAGACGGTGGGCGTATCGGCATTGCGGGTGACCTGCGCCAGCATCGCCTGTTCACCGCTCTCGACCAGCTCCCAATCGCCCAGGCCGAACAGATCGGCATCGATCATGCCCTGGATGTTCTGGTTCGCGGGGGCGCCGGGTTCGATGCCATAGATCTTGCCCTCGAACGCGTCGCGATGGGCGTCCAGATCGGCGAAATCCGCGACGCCGAGGGCCGCGGCGGCGGGGTTCACGGCCAAGGTGAACTTGGCGCCCTCCAGGTTCTGCGCCAGCTCGGTCACGCCGCCATCGGCGTCCAGATCCTCGCGGAACGCGGCTTGCGCCGGCATCCAGTTGCCCAGGAACACGTCGGTCTGCGCGCCCTTCAGCGCCTCATAGCCGACGGGAACGGACAGGGTGGCGATGTTCGGGGCATAGCCCAGGGCCTCCAGCACCACCGCTGCGACGCCGTTCGTCGCGGTGATGTCCGTCCAGCCCGGATCGGACAGGCGTACGGTGCCGCATTCGGCAGGATCGGCGGCATGGGCAGGCAGGGCGGCCACGCCCAGAAGCAGGGCGGCAAGGATCGGCTTGGTCATGGGTCTCTCCTGTCGGTGTGAAGATCTGCCCTCATGCTGGGCAGATTCTCAGGGCGCGCCCGCCTGAATGCGACAGTCAGCGCGTCGGAACTGGTGTATCGCCGCGATAATCATAAAAGCCGCGGCCCGTCTTGCGGCCCAGCCAACCTGCCTCGACATATTTCGTCAACAGCGGGCAGGGGCGGTATTTCGTGTCGGCCAAGCCGTCATGCAGCACGTTCATGATCGCCAGGCAGGTGTCCAGGCCGATGAAATCGGCCAGCTCCAGCGGGCCCATCGGGTGGTTGGTGCCCAGCTTCATCGCGCTGTCGATGCTGCTGACCGATCCGACGCCCTCGTAAAGCGTATAGACCGCCTCGTTGATCATCGGCATCAGGATGCGGTTCACGATGAAGGCGGGAAAATCCTCGGCGGTGGCCGATGTCTTGCCCAGCTTCTCGACGACGGCGTGCAGTTCGCGATAGGTGGCCTCGTCCGTGGCGATGCCGCGGATCAGCTCGACCAGCTGCATCACGGGAACGGGGTTCATGAAGTGGAACCCCATGAATTTTTCGGGCCGGTCGGTGCGCGAGGCCAGCCGCGTGATCGAGATCGACGATGTGTTCGACGTCAGGATCGTCTCGGGCTTCAGGTGCGGGACCAGGTCCTCGAAGATCGCCTGCTTCACCGTCTCGCGTTCGGTCGCGGCCTCGATCACCAGGTCGCATTGGCCCAGGTCCGACAGCTTCAGCGTCGTGCGGATATGGCCCATGGCGGTCGCCTTGACCTCGGCGGTGATCTTGTCGCGGGCGACCTGACGTTCCAAGTTGCGGTCGATCAGGGCGATGGCCTTGTTCAGCGCATCCTGGCTGATGTCGGTCAGCAGCACGTCATAGCCCGCCACCGCAAAGACATGCGCGATGCCGTTGCCCATCTGACCTGCGCCGATCACGCCAACCGATTGAACCGTCATGCCTGCATCCCCTGTTCCGACGCCGGGACGATAGGGCGGGGCGGGACATGCTGCAATGCAAAACCGCCCCCCGTCGCCGGGGGGCGGTCCGTGGCAATCCTTGTGCGGGATTACAGCTTTTCGGTCAGTTCCGGGACGATGGTGAACAAATCGCCCACCAGGCCGTAATCGGCGACCTGGAAGATCGGCGCTTCCTCGTCCTTGTTGATGGCCACGATGACCTTGCTGTCCTTCATGCCGGCCAGGTGCTGGATCGCACCGGAAATGCCGACCGCGACGTAGAGCGCGGGCGCCACGACCTTGCCGGTCTGGCCCACCTGCCAGTCGTTCGGGGCATAGCCCGAATCGACCGCCGCGCGCGATGCGCCGACGGCGGCGCCCAGCTTGTCGGCCAGCTGTTCGATCATCACGAACTGCTCCTTGGAGCCCAGGGCGCGCCCGCCCGACACGACACGTCCGGCCGAGGTCAGTTCGGGGCGGTCGTTCTGGGCGACCTCGTCGTTCAGCCATTTCGACAGGGCCGGATCGTCCGCCAGCGTGGCGTCGGACACCGGCGCCGCGGGACCTTCGCCGGCCGCGTCAAAGCTGGCCACGCGGATGGTCATGACCTTCTTGCTGTCGGCCGAGGTGATCGTCTGGATGGCGTTGCCGGCATAGACCGGACGCTCGAACGTGTCGGCGTCGATCACGGCGGAGACGTCCGACATCACCATCACGTCCAGCAGAGCCGCGACACGCGGCATGACGTTCTTGGCATCCGTGGTGGCGGGGGCCGCGATGTGGCTGTAGTCGCCCGCCAGCGCCACGATCAGCGCGGCGGTCGGTTCGGCCAAGCGGTGGCCGTAACGCGCATCCTCGGCGACCAGCACCTTGGAGACGCCGGCGATGGTCGCGGCCTGATCGGCCGCCGCACGCGCCTGCGCGCCGGCGCACAGCACGGTCACGTCGCCCAGGGCGGTGACGGCATGGACGGCCTTGGCGGTCGCATCGCGGTTCAGTTCGCCGCCGGTGACTTCGGCCAGAAGAAGAACAGCCATCACACGATCCCCGCTTCTTTGAGTTTCGACACAAGTTCGTCGACCGAGCCGACCTTGATCCCGGCCTTGCGGCCCTCGGGTTCGCGGGTCTTGACCACGGTCAGGCGCGGGGTGACGTCGACGCCGTAATCGGCGGCGGTCTTCTCCTCCAGCGGCTTCTTCTTGGCCTTCATGATGTTGGGCAGCGACGCATAGCGCGGTTCGTTCAGGCGCAGGTCGGCGGTCACGATGGCGGGCAGCTTGACCTCGATGGTCTGCAGGCCGCCGTCGACCTCGCGGGTGACATGGGCCGCGTCGCCCGCGATCTCCAGCTTGCTGGCAAAGGTCGCCTGGCTCCAGCCCAGCAGGGCCGACAGCATCTGTCCGGTCGCGTTCATGTCGTTGTCGATCGCCTGCTTGCCGGCGATGACCAGCTGCGGCTGTTCGGCATCGACGATGGCCTTGAGGATCTTGGCGACGGCCAGCGGTTCGATGTCCTGATGCACGTCATCGGCGGCGACGACTAGGATGGCGCGGTCCGCCCCCATGGCCAGCGCGGTGCGCAGGGTTTCGGCGGCCTGCTTGACGCCGATGCTGACGGCCACGATCTCGGTGGCCGCGCCCTTTTCCTTCAGGCGGATGGCTTCTTCGACGGCGATCTCGTCGAAGGGGTTCATCGACATCTTCACGTTGGCCAGATCGACACCCGATCCGTCCGCCTTCACGCGGGCCTTCACGTTATAGTCGATCACGCGCTTGACTGGCACGAGGACTTTCATCGGCCTCTCTCCCTTTGTTTGCGTCATCTGTCGCAGGATTGTTAGACAGGGAAATCCGGCAAGGACAGGGCAAAAGCGTCACAGGACGCAGCGTTTGCGGCGACGCCCCCGTCAGCGGCTGGCGCCCGGCACCCACAGGATATCGTCCGCGCCGTCGTTGTTGGCCACGCGGCCCGCGACGAACAACCAGTCCGACAGCCGGTTCAGATAGCGGATCGCACTGGCGTTCACGTCGCCCCCCGCCAGCAGTTCGGTGGCGCGGCGTTCCGCCCGGCGCGCCACCGTCCGCGACAGGTGCAGATGCGCAGCCAGCGCGCTGCCACCGGGCAGGATGAAGCTGCGCAGCGGCGCGATGTTGGCGTTCATCGCGTCGATCTCGGCCTCGAGGCGGTCGATCTGGGCGTCGATGATGCGCAGGACCGGATAGCCCGCCTGATCGTCCGCGGCCATGTTCGGGCGCGACAGGTCGGCGCCCAGGTCGAACAGGTCGTTCTGGATCACGGCGATGCGTTCGGCCAGATCGCCCGTCGCATGCTGGCGGCACAGGCCCAGGGTCGCGTTCAGTTCGTCGACGGTGCCGTACGCTTCGACACGGGGGTCGTGCTTGGCCACGCGGCTGCCGTCGGACAGGGCGGTGTCGCCCTTGTCGCCGGTGCGGGTATAGATCTTGTTCAGAACGACCATCAAATCGACCTCAGCCACAAAAACAGCATCAGGATGACCAGCGCGGCGACCTGGGCATACAGCCGCCAGCGCATCATGCGGTTGCCATGCTTGCGGTTGAAATCGCCGCCTTTGGCAAAGCCGCCGATCCCCGTCAGCAGGATCGCGATGACGACCCCGACGGACAGGATCGTGACAAGGAACAGGGATTGATCGGGCATGGGGGACACCGCCTTTCGGCCGCCAACCTAGTTGCGCCGCGCAAACCAGTCCAGAGCGCGGGTCGGCAGAACCCGCCGCGCGACCCCGGAAATGCGCGTCGGCGCCGTGACATAGTAGCGCGGGGCGGGATTCGCCGCCGTCAGCGCGGTCAGGATGCGGTCGCTGACCGCGCGCGGCGGCAGCTCGAACCGGTCCTTGCCCGAGGGCTCATAGAGGCGCTTGAGCAGGCTGGCGTGGTACTGGTCGGCGCGCGGGCTGGCCTGCCAGTTCACCCACCGCTCGAAATGCGGGATGGCGTTTTCGCGAATGCGGCTGGTGATGGGCCCCGGCTCGATCAGGGTGACGTGGATGCCGGTGCCGTGCATCTCGAGGCGCAGCACGTCGGTCAGCCCCTCCAGCGCGAATTTCGTGGCCACATAGGGGCCGCGCCACGGGATGCCGACCAGCCCCAGGACCGAACTGATGGTGACGATCCGCCCCGCACCGCGGTCGCGGAAATGCGGGATCAGCCGGGTGGTCAGGTCATGCGTGCCAAGCAAATTGACCTCGAAGATGGCGCGCAGGGCGCCGCGGGGCATGTCCTCGACCGCGCCGGGCAGGGCGAACGCCGCGTTGTTGACCAGCGCGTCGATCGGACCGCCGGCCAGCGCGGCCTCGGCGCAGGCGGCGACGCTGTCCTCGGACGCAAGGTCCAGGGGCAGGCACTCCATCCCTTCGGCCTGCCGGGCGGCGATGTCCGTCGGGGTGCGGCAGGTGGCCACGACCTGCCAGCCCTGCGCCTGCAGGTGGCGCGCGGCGTCCAGGCCGATGCCCGACGAACAGCCGGTGATCAGCACGCGCCTCATGGGGCGTCGGACGTCAGGAACTGGGCCGAGACGAATCCCTGCTGGCCTTCGGCCGTCTGCACCTGCACCCATTCGCCGCCCGTCGGTCCCAAGGCCTGCACCGCCGATCCGCCGGTCAGGCTGGCCACGACCGGATTGTCGGTGCCCGCGCCTGCGCGCATGTTCACCCGGTCGGCCGTGACATACAGCACCGGCCCGTCGGCAGGCACAGCTTGCGCGGCCTCCGGTGTCGCCCCCGCATATTCGGGCGACGGTTCCAACGGCGGACCGGGAAAGCGCTGCGTGCGTTCCGGGGTCTGGCTGGCGGCGGGGACGATGTCGACCGGCGGGGTCGCGGGCAGGGTGCCGGCCGCAGGGGCGGTCAGCGACGGCGCGCCCGCATCGGTCGCGGCGCTGGCCCGCGTTGCCGGTTCCGGCTTGCGTTCGGTCCGCAGGTCGCCTTGGCCGAACCGGTCCAGCGTCATGAACACGCCCAGCAGCGTCACCAGCATCAGCAGTCCCAGCCTGATCATCGCGCCCGTCCCCCGTTGCGGCCATCGGATTAACCGATTTGATCGTCCAACGCCACGCGGACGGCAGCGTTCCCGGCCAGCTTTTCGATCTGGACCGGGCGGGCCATGGGGCCTATCCAAGGCGCATGGCCGACGATCTGATCCCCCAGCCCGAACAGGGCACCTCTTCCGAACCCCTCAGCCGCGCGATCGGCGAGCGGTACCTGACCTATGCGCTGTCCACGATCATGCACCGCGCGCTGCCCGATGCCCGCGACGGGCTGAAGCCGGTGCACCGCCGCATCCTCTATGCGATGCGCGAACTGCGCCTGGCGCCCAACGGGGCGTTCCGAAAGTCGGCCAAGATCACCGGCGACGTGATGGGCAACTATCACCCGCATGGCGACGCCGCGATCTATGACGCGATGGCCCGCCTGGCCCAGGATTTCGCCATGCGCTATCCGCTGGTGGACGGGCAGGGGAACTTTGGCAACATTGACGGCGACAACCCTGCCGCTGCGCGATACACCGAGGCCCGCCTGGCCGCGACGTCCGAGGCGCTGATGGATGGCCTGGCCGAGGATTCGGTCGATTTCCGCCCCAACTATGACGGTACGCTGAGCGAGCCGGTCGTGCTGCCCTCGGCCTTTCCGAACCTGCTGGCCAACGGTGCGTCGGGGATCGCGGTAGGCATGGCAACCAACATCCCCCCCCACAACCTGCACGAGGTCGTGGACGCCTGCCTGCATCTGATCAAGACGCCCGACGCGCGCGACGACACGCTGGCGACCCTGATCAAAGGGCCCGATTTCCCGACCGGCGGCGTGCTGGTCGAATCGGCGGACAGCATCGCCGAGACCTATCGCACCGGGCGCGGCGCGTTCCGCCTGCGCGCGCGCTGGACGCAGGAGGATCTGGGCCGCGGGCTGTGGCAGATCGTCGTCACCGAGATTCCCTATCAGGTGCAGAAATCCAAGCTGATCGAACGGCTGGCCGAACTGATCCAGACGCGCAAGATTCCGATCTTTGCCGATGTGCGCGACGAATCCGCCGAGGACGTGCGCATCGTCATCGAACCGCGTGCCCGCACCGTCGACCCCGAACAGCTGATGGGCGCGCTGTTCCGCGCCAGCGACCTGGAGATCCGGTTCAACCTGAACATGAACGTGCTGATCGACGGCCGCGTGCCCAAGGTCTGCTCGCTCAAGGAGGTCCTGCGCGCGTTCCTGGACCACCGCCGCGACGTTCTTGTGCGCCGCGCGGCCTATCGTCTGGACAAGATCGCGTCGCGCCTGGAGGTGCTGGAAGGCTATCTGGTCGCCTATCTGAACCTGGACCGCGTGATCGAGATCATTCGGACCAAGGACGAGCCCAAGGCCGTGATGATGGCCGAGTTCGGCCTGAACGACGTGCAGGTCGAGGCGATCCTGAACATGCGCCTGCGCGCCCTGCGCAAGCTAGAGGAGATCGAGCTGCGCGCCGAACGCGACGCCCTGTTGACCGAACGCGAGGGGCTTCAGGCGATGCTGGACAGCGAGGCCGCGCAATGGGCGCGCATCGCCGACCAGCTGAAGGAGGTGCGCAACCTGTTCGGCAAGTCGCGCCCCGAGGGTCAGCGCCGCACCACGATCAGCGAGGCCACCGAGATGCCCGTGATCGACCTGGAGGCCATGATCGAGCGTGAGCCGGTGACCGTGGTCCTGTCGAAGATGGGCTGGATCCGCACCCTGAAGGGCCATCAGCCGCTGGACGCCGAACTGAAGTTCAAGGACGGCGACGGCCCCGGCCAGGCCCTGCATGCCGAGACGACCGACAAGCTGATGATATTCGCGTCGAACGGGCGGTTCTACACCCTTCCGGTCAACACGCTGCCCGGCGGGCGCGGGATGGGAGAACCCTTGCGCCTGATGGTCGATCTGCCCAACGAGGCGCAGGTCATCGCCATGTTCCCGTGGCGCGAGGGGGCGAAGTATCTGGTGGCATCTCGGGCGGGCGACGGGTTCATCGTGGGCGCGGGGGACATCCTGGCTCAGACAAAGACCGGAAAGCAGGTCCTGAATGGCGACGCGCTGCTGTGTCGTCCGGTATCGGGCGACCACGTCGCCGTGGTTGGCGAAAACCGAAAGATGCTGGTCTTTCCCTTGGCCGAACTGCCCGAGATGGCACGCGGCAAGGGCGTGCGGCTGCAGCGCTTTGGCAAGGGCGGTGGGCTGATCAAGGCGGATGAGCTGGTCGATGCGATCTGCCTGACGCTGGCGCAGGGCCTGTCCTGGCCCATGACCGGCGGCAAGACCCGGACCGAACCGGACCTGACCGAATGGCTGGGCAAGCGGGGCAGTGCCGGCCGAATGGCGCCGCGCGGTTTCCCGCGCGACAACCGCTTTGCCTGAAGCGGCACCCCTCGCGACGCCGAGACGTGCCGCGAGGGTCCAAGGCGGTTGAGCTGCCCGGAAGGGTCGCTCAGAGCCCGCCGCCGCCGACGGACCCGAAATATTCGCCGGTGATATAGCTGGCCTCGTCCGAGGCCAGCAGCACATAGATCGGCGCGATCTCGACCGGCTGCCCGGGGCGACCCAGGGGTTGGCTTGCGCCATGTTCCTTTGCCTTGTCGGTCGGCTGGCCGCCGCTGATCTGCAGCGCGGTCCAGTAGGGGCCGGGACAGACCGCATTCACGCGGATGCCGCGCGGGGCCAGCTGTTTCGCCAGCGACTGCGCGAATGCCACGTTCGCGGCCTTGGACTGCGCATAGTCGAACAGATGCGCCGACCCCGAGAACGCCTGCACCGAAGAGGTGATGATGATCGATGCGCCCGCATCCATGTGGGGCAGCGCGGCCCGCGTCACCCAGAAGGGCGCATAGATGTTGGTCTTCATCGTGGCGTCGAAATCCTCGGTCGTCAGGTCCTCCAGCTTTTCGCAGAACTGCTGGCGACCGGCATTGTTGACCAGGATGTCCAGCCCGCCCAGCTGGGACACGGCGCTCTCGACCATCTCCTTGCAGAAGCCCTCGTCGCGCAGGTCGCCCGGAACGGCGACGGCCACGCGGCCCTCCGCCTCGATCAGCGAGACGACCGCGTCGGCATCGGCCTGTTCGTCGGGCAGATAGCAGATGGCGACGTCCGCGCCTTCGCGGGCAAAGGCGATGGCTGCTGCGGCGCCGATGCCGCTGTCGCCGCCGGTGATCAGGGCGCGCTTGCCCGATAGGCGGCCTGCGCCGCGATAGCTGGTCTCGCCATGGTCGGGCAGGGGGTCCATCTTCTGGGCAAGGCCGGGAAAGGGCTGTTCCTGCGCAGGGAAATCGGGGGCGGGAAGGCGCGGCTCGGCGATGGCGCCACTGCGGAACGGGGGACGGGCGGGGGTATCGGACATCTGTGGCCTCATGCGTTTGCGGTTCGCAGGCCAACCGCACAGCACGGCGAATGTTCCGGTCCGTCCGGGACAAGAAAGATCAACCGCCCATGAAAAAGCCGCCGCCCCGATGGGACGGCGGCGATGGTCGGCGCGGTCTCAGGCGCCGTTGTAAAGCGGCATCACGCCCGCCTCGGCATGGACGGCGTTGACGGTGGCGCGGTCCAGCTTCATCGCGGTTGCCAGGTCATTCAGATAGCGGGCCTCGGCCTCGCTGTCGAAGTCGATCGCCAGCAGTGACATCAGATAGACCTGACGCTCCATGCCCTCGGGGACCTCGCGGGCAAGGCCCGCTGCATCGACGGGCGCGGCCATCTGGTCGCGGATGAACTGGCGTTCGTCATCGTCCAGATCATCGCCCAGATGACCCAGCAGGCGCTGGCGTTCGGTGTCGTCGACATGGCCGTCGGACTTGGCCGCCTGGATCATCGCGCGCAGCATCAGCCCGGCGATGGCATTCTGTTCCGGGGTGGGCGCGACCTGCGGCTCGCCGTCATGGGCCAGCGCATCGTCGAACAGCGCACCAAAAGTGGCATTGTTCTTTTCCTGCGATCCCTTGGTGGCCAGGTGGCCCGCCGCACCGCCCGCGGCCGCGCCGCCCAGAAGGCCGCCCAGCATTCCGCCCAGGCTGCCGCCACCCATGCTGCTGCCGCCGCGCTGGCCGCCCAGCTTGTCCAGCAGGCCGCCAAGCGAACCGCTGCCCGTCCCGGTGCCGCCGCCAAGGGCGCGGCCCAGCATCTGGTTCAGGCTGCCGCCCGACGTACCGCCGGTGTTGTTGCCCAGCAGGTTGTCCAGCAGGCCGCCGCTGGCCTTGCGCTGGCCGGGACGCCCGCCATGCTGGTTGTTCATCATCGTGCCGATCCCCTTGGCCAGCATCACGCCGGCGGCGACCTTGGTCAGGCTTCTCATCAGGCTCATGCGAATCCCCCTTGTGGATGGGCGCGGACCTGATGGCCCGGCGCCTTGCGCTGCCAAACGATATGGGTCGCCCGGCGGTTCCTGCAAAGAGGCGGGCAGGCGCCCCGACCCCGACATGATTAGCCACGGCACGCAAGCCCGCCCTTGATTTCCCCGCGCGGGCCTTATACATCGCGGCGCACGTCAATCCGGGGCCCTTTCAGCCATGCCCCGCGGATCCAGGAGGCCCACATGGCAAAGGCAAAGTTTGAACGGAACAAACCGCACGTCAACATCGGCACGATCGGCCATGTTGACCACGGCAAGACGACGCTGACGGCGGCCATCACGAAGTACTTCGGCGAATTCCGCGCCTATGACCAGA